>JAQAJI010000047.1:37132-54263 GCA_028278665.1 Candidatus Rariloculus versatilis | reverse complement strand
CCGCGCGCGCATCCCTGCGCGAGGGTCTCAAGCGACCGGCTGCACGTATCCCCTCCGCAAATCTCAGCAGGGGCCACGATGATCGCGCCTGTACGCGAGAGAAAAGCGACGGCGTGGCCAGCGCAAGCTGTCGCCCGTGCGATGCCCCTGGTTATCTCACAAGTTCCTGAAATTCATACGTAATGCTCCATTGTGAAGCGCGGCTTGGCGAAATTTGCGGGTCAGGGTGTGTCGCGGGCGTGCGTCCTCGGTTGTCGAAGCGGTGGGAGCTGCGGGTTTGCGCGGACCTTCAGCAGTTCGTTTCGGCGATCAATGCTTGCAGCGGTGCAAACCGTTTGAGCAAGCGGTCGCGGTCGGGGTCGACGATCGTGCAGTGGCCGAGCTTGCGCTTTGGCCTGGGTTGTTTGCCGTAGTCATGGAAGTGGACTCCACGCATGGCCAGGACGCGCGCTCGATCGGGCAGTTCACCGAGCAGGTTGAGCATCGCCGCGTGGCCGCGCGGCGCGGTCTCGCCGAGCGGCCAGCCGAGTATCGCGCGCAGGTGGTTCTCGAACTGGCTCGTCTGGGCGCCTTCGATGGTCCAGTGCCCTGAATTGTGCACGCGCGGCGCGAACTCGTTGGCCAGCAGGCCCGCGTCGGTGTGAAAGAACTCCACGGTGAGCACGCCGCGATAGTCGTAGCGGCGCATGAGCTTCTCAAGCCAGCGTTCTGCGGTGAGCGTGAGATCCTCGTCCTCGTACGGCGCGATCGTGCAGACCAATTGCCCGTCGGCGTGCACGTTCTCGCTCAAGGGGTAGAACCGCAAGGACCCTTCAGCGCCGCCGACGCCGATCAACGAGAGTTCACGCTCGAAGTTCACCCACCGTTCGGCGATCGCCGGCGCCCTGTCGAGCTCGCGCCAGCCGTGCACGAGGCTCGCGGAGTCGTCGGCCATGCGCTGGCCGCGACCGTCGTAGCCCAGGCGCCGGCGTTTCAGGACGATCGGCCAGCCCAGCGTTTGCGCAGCGCGATCGAGATCGTGTTCGTCGTCGACCGGCACGAAGGCCGCGGTCGGTATGCCGAGCTCGCGGAACAGCCGCTTCTCGGCCAGGCGATCCTGGGCCGCGGCCAGCACCTTCGGTTGCGGGTACACCGAAACCTGCCCGGCCACCTGCTCCAGGACTTCGATCGGTACGTTCTCGATGTCGAACGTCAGGACATCGACTTCGCCGGCCAGCGCACGAAGCGCATCGGCATCGTCGAGCGCGCCCACATGGATCGGTCCGACCTGGCCACCCGGAGCGTTCTGTGCGGTGTCGAGAAACCGGCAGTCGATGCACAGCGGATAAGCCGCGAGCGCCATCATCCTGCCGAGCTGGCCGGCGCCGATGATGCCTATGCGCGGATTGGCCATGAGCGGAACCTGCGGTCCGGATGCGGTGTATCGGCGATGCGCGGAGCAGTCAGGCGCGCGGGTCGGGGCTCTGCAACACTGTGGCCGTCTGTGCGCTTCGATACTCGTTAAGCCTTGCCGCGATCTCCGGGTACTTCAGCGCCAGAATCGCCGCCGCGAGCAGGGCCGCGTTGATCGCGCCGGCCCTGCCGATGGCGAGCGTGCCCACGGGAATGCCGGCGGGCATCTGCACGATCGAGAGCAGTGAGTCCATGCCTTTGAGGGCTTTTGATTCGATGGGGACTCCGAGCACCGGCAGCCGGGTCTTGGCCGCGCTCATGCCCGGCAGGTGGGCCGCTCCGCCGGCGGCGGCAACGATCACTTCGAGACCTCGCCCGGCGGCGGACGCGGCATATTCGTGCATCAGGTCGGGGGTCCGATGCGCGGAAACGACGCGCACTTCATGGGGTACGGCCAGCGCTTCGAGCGTCTCCGCCGCGTGCGACATTGTGGGCCAGTCGGACCGCGAGCCCATGATTACGCCGACGAGCGGTTCCATTGCGCTATTCTACTGCGTTGGAATCTGCTTCTCACCCCGGGACGAAGACTCACGTGGACGTTGACGCCGTAACCGGCGAACTCGAGCGCTGTGCCGCTCGTGCAGTGGACATCGCCGCGAAGCTCGGTGCCGATCAGTCGGAGGCCGCGGCAAGTTACGGCGAGGGACTCAGTGTCACCGTACGCATGGGCGAGCTCGAATCGGTCGAGCGGCAGAAGGACCGCAGTCTTGGCGTTACCGTCTACAGGAACCGCTGCAAGGGCAACGCGAGCACGGGGGATTTCACCGCCGCGGGCCTTCAAGCCGCCGTCGGCAAGGCGATGAGCATCGCGAGCTTCACGGCAGCGGACGAGTTTGCCGGGCTCGCCGATGCGCAGCTCATGGCGGTCGATCCGCCCAATCTCGACCTGTTCCACCCCTGGGAGCTCGACGTCGAGACGGCGACGGAACTCGCACTGAGCTGCGAAAACGCCGCGCGCGCGGTCGACGCGCGCATCGCGAACTCGGAGGGCGCCACAACCACAACGGGCGCAGGCAGCTCCGCGTACGCGAACAGTCACGGTTTTTCGGGCGTTGTTGCCACGAGCAGTCACTCGATGAGCGCAAGCGTTGTCGCGAGCCAGAACGGTTCGCTGGAGCGCGATCATTGGTATTCGGCAGCGCGTTCGGCCAGCGGATTGCTGGCGCCGGAGCGAATTGGCGAAATCGCGGCTACACGCGCGCTGGGGCGCCTGGATTCGCGCCAGATCGCGACCCGAAGCGTACCCGTGATTTTTCCCGCGGAACTGGCCAGAGGGCTGTTCGGGCACCTCATCGCCGCGATCCGCGGCACGAGTCAGTACCGCAAGGCATCGTTTCTGCTCGACAGTCTCGGCAAGCGCGTGTTTTCCGAGTATGTGGATATCGTCGAGGATCCGTTGATACCCGGGGCGATGGCGAGTGCACCATTCGATGCCGAGGGAGTCGCCACGGCGCGGCGGCAACTCGTCGAGGACGGCGTCCTGAACGGCTACGTGCTGTCGAGCTACTCGGCGCGGCGGCTGGGATTGACGACGACGGGCAATGCCGGCGGCATCCACAATCTCGTCGTCGCGCCGACGGCGGGTCCGCTGGAGTCGCTGATCGCCGAATGCAGCCAGGCGTTTCTTGTCGGCGAACTGCTGGGGCAGGGCGTCAACATCGTGACGGGCGACTACTCGCGCGGTGCGGCGGGGTTCTGGATCGAGAACGGCGAGATCGCGCACGCTGTCAGCGAGGTCACCGTGGCGGGAAATCTTGCCGACATGTTCGAACGCATACAGGCGATCGGCTCGGACGTCGACATGCGCGGCGCCGTCCGCTGCGGCTCGGTGCTGATCGACGACCTGACGGTGGCCGGTCAGTAGCGCGCGTATCTTGCCGCCGCCCGGGATGCTGGCGTGTGGTGTGCGGGGAGTCCCGCGCAACCCGTCGCTTGAAACACGCGGCAAGTGCATCCCGGGCCGCTCCGCGCGCGGATCCATGCGCGCGAGGGTTGCAAGCGGCAATTCTTGGTGCTCGGATGCACGCGCGCGCATCCCTGCGCACATGGGTTGCTAGAGACAGGCAGCACGCTTCCCCGTCGGTTGGCGCCCCCTTACTGTTGCCCGGTCAGCCGGTCGAGCGCCTCGCGATATTTGCGCTGCGTCCCCGCAATGACGACGGCCGGCAGGCGCGGTCCCGGCGCGCGCTTGTCCCAGTCGAGCGTCTCCAGGTAATCGCGAACGTACTGCTTGTCGAAACTCGCGGGCGAAGAGCCCGACGCGTAGCGGTCGGCCGGCCAGAACCTCGACGAATCCGGCGTGAAGATCTCGTCGATGAGCCTGAGTTCGCCTTGCGGAGTCATGCCGAACTCGAACTTGGTATCGGCGATGATGATGCCGCGCTTGCGCGCATGCGCTGCGGCCCTGGAATAAAGCTCGAGCGCGCTGTCGCGGACCGTCTCGGCGAGTTTCGCGCCGACGAGACGCTCGACTTCCGCCATCGGGATGTTCTCGTCGTGGTCGCCCGCGGCCGCCTTCGTGCTCGGCGTGAAGATCGGTTCGCGCAGTTGCTCGGCCAGCTCCATGCCGGCGGGCAAGCGCACGCCTGAGATCATTCCTGTCGCCAGGTAGTCCTTCCATCCGGACCCGATCAGGTAGCCCCTGACGACGGCTTCGAAAGGTAGAGGCCGCAACGCCTCGACCACGACGGCGCGGTCGCGGACGATCTCGCGATCGCGCAGGTCGCCGAGCACCGACGCGGGATCCGTCGCCGTCAGGTGATTCGCAATCACGTCGCCGAGCCGACCGAACCAGAAATTCGAGATGGCGGTCAGCACCATACCCTTGCCCGGGATCGGGTCCGGTAGAACGACATCGAACGCTGAGATACGATCACTCGCGACAATCAGCAGCCGGTCGGCATCCACGCGGTAGATGTCCCTGACCTTGCCGCGCGCGATCAACCGCAAGCTGTGCAGGTTCGATTCGAACAGGGCCGCAGGATCGTCGCTCATCGGGTTCGGGCGGGGCGAAAGACCCGCATGATGGCTCCGGACCTGTCTGCCGGGCAAGCTTGAACGGAGATCGGCCGAGCGGTCGCGTCGCGATGCAGTGGATCGGAAAAGTCGTCGGAGCAACGCTGGGACTCGCGTTCGCGGGTCCGCTCGGCTCGCTCGTCGGCGCGTTTCTGGGTCATCAGTTCGACCGGGGAGTGGCGGGCCGAATCGGGGGTTCTGCCGCGGCCGGCCAGACGCCGCAGCTCTTCTTCGAAGTGACCTTCGAGGTCATGGGGCATCTGGCCAAGGTCGACGGGCGCGTTTCCGAGGAGGAAGTCCGCGTCGCGCGGCGAATCATGCGCGGAATGCGCTTGTCGCCGGAGAAGGTCCAGGTCGCCATAGACCGGTTCACCGCCGGCAAGAACGCGCGCTATCCGATCAACGAGAGGCTCGCGGAACTCAGGTCGCGGATCGCACGACGCGACCTGACGCGCGCGTTCCTCGAAATCCAACTGCAGGCCGCCATCGGCAGCGGAGAGATTGCGGACGCGAAACGGCGGATGCTCTGGCAGGTCGCCAACGATCTGGGGGTCGGCCGCGTCGAACTCGCCCAAATCGAAGCGCTCGTACGCGCCCACACGGACGGCTCGGCGGGTGCGTCAGGCGCGCGAATCGATCTTGACGAAGCCTATCGCGTGCTTGGCGTGGACCCCGGCGCGAGCGACGGGGACGTCAAGACGGCCTATCGGCGTCTCATGAATCAGCATCATCCGGACAAGCTCGTTGCCCGCGGGCTGCCCGAATCCATGGTGAGCCTCGCCGAACAGAAAACGCACGAAATACGCGCGGCCTACGACCGCGTCAAAGCGCATCGGGATTTCAAGTAGCAGCGCTCGATGCCGCGCTGTGGCCAGCAGCGCAGATTTGCCGTGGAATCCGAGGCCAGATAGCGTGAAATTCGTAGACTGCGTGCGCGCAGGACTTCGAAACCTGAAGCAATGGCGTGCGAAGTCGCGCTGTACCGAGCGGTGCCCCGGCTCTGGCGGCCTGCATTGAAGTTCGGGGCAGCGCGAGCGCTACAGTCCAAGAACAGGCGAAGTGGCGGTTCAGACGTGGAGTGCGACGCGGCGCACCAGGCCGCCGCCGAGCGCCATGAGCCGGGTCGCGACCGTGGGCAGGGACGACCCCCCGGCCTCCTGCGCCATCGTGCCGTGGCGGGCCTCGTCGGCCGCCATTTGCTCGAGGACCGCACGGCTCTTGGCGTCGGCTTCCGGAAGCCGCGCGAGATGGTCGTCAAGGTGAGCCTCGACCTGGCGCTCCGTCTCGGCAACGAATCCCAGGCTCACATCGTCACCGAAAGCGCCCGCGACCACGCCGATCAGGGCGCCGCCCGCATACCAGAAAGGATCGAGGACGCTGCGCCGACCGCCAAGTTCCTCGAGGCGTTCGGCACACCAGGCCAGGTGGTCTCGTTCCTCCGCGGCCGCTTGCCGGAGCTGCTGTCGAGTCGCTTCAGAACGCGCGAACACCGATTGCCCGTTGTAGAGTGCCTGCGCCGAGATCTCGCCGGCGTGGTTGACGCGAAGCAGTGCGATGCTCGCGTCGCGGTCCGTGGCGTCAAGCGCCTCCTCGTCGACGGCGTCTGCCGGTGAGGGGCGCGACGCGGCGGGCTTTGCGGCGAGCGTTCGCAAGCCTTCGTCGACAATTGCAACGAATGCATCCAGTCGATTGATCCGCCTGACCATGGTCCGCGATTATAGCGGCCGCGACTTACATCGAGTCTCGCAAATCGTGCCGCGTCCGGAGCGTGCGCAACGTCCCGGAATGGCCGCGCTGCGCTTGCGCGCTCGTTTGCCGATCAGTACCATTGCGCCTCTTTGGCCGGGGGGCGCCGGCCCTCGACGCAACCTCATTTGAGCATGAAGACATTCTCGGCCAAGCCGGAAACGGTCCAGCGCGAGTGGTTCCTCGTCGATGCCTCGGGCAAGACGCTCGGCAGGCTCGCCACGGAACTCGCCCGGCGCCTCAGAGGCAAGCACAAGCCCGTGTATACGCCGCACGTGGATACCGGCGATTACATCATCGTGATCAATGCCGAGAAGATCCGGGTGACGGGACGCAAGCTCAAGGACAAGATTTACTACCGGCATACGGGCTATGTCGGCAATCTCAAGGCCGAGCCACTACAGAAGCTCCTGGAACGCGCGCCCGAACGCGCGATCCTGCTCGCAGTCAAGGGCATGCTGCCGAGGAACCCGCTCGGCAGGCAAATGCTCCGCAAGCTCAAGGTCGTACGCGGCCCGGATCATCCTCACCAGGCCCAGCAGCCGGCCGTACTGGAACTGTAGACGGCAATGGCGACGGAAACCTGGTACGGCACGGGTCGGAGAAAGACCTCCGCGGCACGGGTGTTTCTGCGCAGCGGAACCGGGGAGATCACGGTCAACGGCCGGCCGCTCGATGTGTTTTTCGGCCGTGAAACGGCGCGCATGATCGTACGTCAACCGCTCGCCGTGTCCGAACTCGAAGGCAAGTTCGATATCTCGGCGAGCGTGCGCGGCGGCGGCACGACGGGGCAGGCCGGGGCGATTCGCCATGGTATCGCGCGTGCGCTGATGGAATACGACGAATCGCTGCGCAGGCCTTTGCGCAAGGCCGGTTTCGTGACGCGTGACGCCCGTGCGGTCGAGCGCAAGAAGGTCGGCTTGCGCAAGGCTCGCCGGGCGACCCAGTACTCGAAGCGATAGAATCGGTCGGTCACCGGGCCGGTCTCGACTGGGGGATCGTCTAGCGGTAGGACATCGGACTCTGACTCCGAGAACCCAGGTTCGAATCCTGGTCCCCCAGCCAATCTCTTATATGGTGCCGCGGCACTCGCCGCTAAGTCATGATTTCAACGCCCTCGGCGGACCCGACCAGCAGCAGGTCGGCGCCGCGGTGCGCGAAAAGGCCGACCGTGACGACGCCCGGTATCTGGTTGATGCGCGTCTCCATCTCGACCGGATTGGAAATGTCCAGATTGCGAACGTCGATGATCTGGTTGCCGTTGTCGGTCACGAAGTCCTGGCGCCAGACCGGTTGACCGCCGGCCTTGACCAGTTGGCGCGCGACGAAGGACCGTGCCATCGGAATGACTTCCACGGGCAGCGGAAACTTGCCGAGCCGTCCGACGAGCTTGGAATCGTCGACGATGCAGATGAATTTCCGGGCCGCGCCTGCGACGATCTTTTCGCGTGTCAACGCGCCGCCGCCGCCCTTGATCAGGTGAAGGTGCTGCGTCGCCTCGTCGGCGCCGTCGACGTAAAGGTCGACATCGCCGACTGCCGAAAGCTCCGTCACATCGAGGCCGAGCCTGCCGAGCCGTTCCGTGGAGCGTTCGGAACTCGATACGAGGCGCAGCTTGCGGTGCGGACGCTCCGCGAGCGCGTCGATGAAGAAGTCGACCGTGCTTCCCGTGCCGACACCAAGCGCCATGCCGTCCTCGACGTGGGTCAGCGCTGCGAGGGCGGCACGTTTTTTGCCGTCGTCCTGATTCAATTCCCTTCTCCGCAACAGTGTGCCAGCCGAGGTGCGGTAAAAGATTTCGAGCCAGTGTCGCATACCGTCGTGTGGTTCCGTGCGATGGCGGTCAGGCGCGGCTCAAGGTTCGGATTCAGTCCGGAAGCCGTCGTATCCGATGAAGCGGGTGCGGCCATCTCACTCGAGGCTCAGGATGAATTTCCAATGGTCTTCGCTGACCGGTGTGATCGACAGCCGGTTGCCGCGGCTGAGCAGCGCCAATCCGTCGAGCCGGTCGCCGGCGAACGCCCTGAGTTCCGCCAGCGCGATCAGGCGATTGAGCTTGCGGTCCAACTCGATGTCCACCATGAACCAGCGCGGGTTCTCCGGATCGCTGCGGGGATCGAAGTGCTTGTCCGTCGGATCGAACGCCGTGTGGTCCGGATAAGCCTCGCTCGCGACGCGCACGATGCCGGCGACTCCCGGTTGCGGGCAACTCGAATGATAGAAGAACGCCCGATCGCCGGGCTGCATGTCGTCGCGCATGAAGTTTCGCGCCTGATAGTTGCGGACCCCGTCCCAGTAGGTCCGGCGGTCCGGGCTCGCGACCAGGTCATCGATGCCGAATTCGCCCGGTTCGGATTTCATCAGCCAGTAGCTCATCGTGTTCTCGTTCGGTCGAAGCGGCGTATGGCCTTGTCCGTGGCCACAGCCCATAGCGGCACATCCCATGGTTGCGGTTCGATATGGGCCAGTTGTTGAAAAGCATAGCCTACGCCGACGAGCTTCGGCCTGAACCAGGCCCGCCGTGTGCGCAGGAATCGGAAGCAGCGGTCGTAGTGGCCTCCGCCGAATCCGAGGCGCCAGCCACGCTCGTCGAACGCGACAAGCGGCGTAAGGACGAGGTCCACAGACCGTGGATCGACCGTCGCCGCGCCGTCGGGTTCGGTGAAACCGAAGGCATTGCGCTGCATGGTTTGGTCCGGGTGCAGGCTCGCGAAACTCATTCCGGCGCGCCTCAGCACGGGTGTGCAGACACGCTTGGCGCGCCGATATGCGTCCGTAACGAGCGCATCGAGTGAGGGTTCGCCGTCGAATGCGCAGTAGACCGCGATCGCGCGGGCATTGCGGTATGGGCCGAGTGCGAGGATGTTGCGGACGAGGGCGCGGTCCGCGGCGTGGCGCGTTGCGGTTTCAAGTCCGCGCCGCTGCCGCCTGATGCGGCGACGGAGCGACCCGCGTAAGTCGTCGGCCGCGGGCGGTCTGGACATCGCGCGTCACTCCGGTATCTGGCAGCCCGTGGCAAAAGCCCCGCTGTGTTCGACCGGCGATGCATCCCGCCCGAGCTGCGTTGCTCGTCGCTCAAGTATGTTCAATATTCTAGCTCCTCGCGCCTTGTCAGGCGGGCGCCTCGCCGGTCTCGGCGCGACGCGGGGTTCTGCCACGGGCTGCTAAAGGCGCTCCCCGCCTGCGCCGTCGCGGTTGGTTGCTCTCGAACCGGAGCAAGAGGTGGGGTAAGCCGTGGGGACTGCAGGCTTTCCGGCAACGCCGGATCTGCACAACGCCACCCACAGAACACAACCCCGAGGTCATGAGTTAGGGTCGAAAGACTATCCAATCCGCGTCGAGCGCCGCAGGGAGCACCAAGATCGTCATGGCGCAAAGTGCCGGGCCGGCTCAAGCGCCGCATCCAGACGTTCGCGCATCGACCTGATTCTCAGGTCGACGACATTTTTCAGTTCCCGATCGCGTCCGCGCAACTTCAATAACTCGTTCGCCAGATTCAGGGCCACCATGACCGCTGCGCGGTCGAGACCGATAACCTTGCCGCTGACCTTGATTTCGCGCATCTGCCGATGCACGAGATCGGCCGACGCCAGAAGATCCTGTTCTTCGTCCGCAGGGCAGGTGACGTGAAATTCCTTGTCCAGAATGCGGATCGTGACGTGGGCGATGGCCTCGCTCAAGAGGTCTCCTCCATGGCCTTGAGCCGGTCGATCATTGTCTCGACGCGGCCTCGAACCTGCTCGTCCTTGTGAAGGAGCGACGCTCGCTCGGCCATGAGTTTCGCCTGACGTTGTCGCAGGGACTGGTTTTCCCTGCGCAACTGTGCGCAAACGCCGACCAGTTCGTCCAGAGACTTCTCGAGCCGGCTGAGTTCGCGCTCGTAGTGTTCGTTGCTGTGTTCGCTGCTCATGCGCGGAAATATAGAGCCGCCGGGCCGCAGGGGTCAACAACCGTTCCCGCGGTGATAGCATTTGTCGCGGCCTTGCCGCCCGAGGCGGCGAACCTGGCCGCTCACGAGGCCAATGACTTGAATGCGAGTGAATTTGCAAGACGCCGCCGCGACCTGATGGCATCGATCGGGGCCGACAGCATCGCCGTGCTGCCGGCGGCTGGCGAACGGGTACGCAGCCGCGACACGCTGTACGACTACCGACCGGACAGCGATCTCTACTATCTGACGGGCTTTGCGGAGCCTGAGGCCGTCGCGGTGCTCATGCCCGGGCGGCCGCACGGCGAGTTCCTCATGTTCTGCCGCGAGCGCGATTCCGAACGGGAACTATGGGACGGAACGCGGGCGGGCCCCGATGGCGCCGTCGAGGACTATGGCGCCGACGACGCGTTCCCGATCGCCGACATCGATGACATCCTTCCGGGATTGCTCGAGCGCAGCGAGCGCGTCTATTACTCGATGGGCACCGCAGCCGATTTCGACCAGCGCCTGCTGGCCTGGATCAACGCGCTCAATGCGCGGCGGCAGCGCAGCCATGCACCGAGCGAACTCGTCGTGCTCGACCACGTGCTGCACGAGATGCGCCTGTTCAAGAGCCGCGCGGAAACGAACCTCATGAGGAAGTCGGCGCGAATCGCGATGGATGCGCACCGCCGGGCCATGCGGGTGTGCAAGCCCGGGATGATGGAGTTCGAGCTTGAAGCTGAATTCCTGCACGAGTTCCGGCGCCGCGGTGCCCGGTACGCCTACTTGCCGATCGTCGCGGGCGGGGCCAATGCCTGCACGCTGCACTACACGGCGAACGATGCACGTCTGAAGGACGGCGAGCTCGTGTTGATCGATGCCGGTTGCGAGTACGAGATGTACGCATCGGACATCACGCGTACCTTCCCCGTCAACGGCAGGTTCAGCGAGCCGCAGGCGGAGCTCTACGAAATCGTGCTCGCGGCGAACAGGGCCGCAACGGAAACCGCCCGGCCCGGCAACCACTGGGACGATCCGCACGACGCCGCAGTCAGGGAGATCACGCGCGGATTGCAGCGCCTCGGGATCCTCAAGGGCAAGCTCCAGACGCTGCTAAGGGAGGAGGCGCACCGGCCGTTTTTCATGCACAGGACTGGTCACTGGCGCGGCATGGATGTGCATGATGTCGGCGACTACAAGGTTTCCGACCAGTGGCGCGTGCTTGAGCCCGGCATGGTCACGACGATCGAGCCCGGCATCTACATTGCTTCGGATGCAAGCGGGGTCGCCAGACGCTGGCGGGGCATCGGCATTCGCATCGAGGACGATGTTGCCGTCACGCGCAACGGACCGAGTGTGCTGAGCGCCGACCTGCCGAGCGACATCGACGCCATCGAACGTGTGATGAGCGGGGCCGCATGACCGCCTCCGGGGACAGTTGCGACGTGCTGATCGTCGGCGGCGGACTGGTGGGCTCCGCGCTCGCGAACGCGTTGAGCCGGATCCCGGTGCGTACCGTGCTCGTCGAGGCGCACGATCCCGCGGCATTCGCGCAGCCGGGTTTCGATGGCCGTGCCACCGCGCTTGCAAACGGGTCCAGGCGCATCCTCGAACAACTTGGTCTGTGGAGCACGATTGCAGGCGACGCCGAACCGATAGACTCGATCCACATCGGCGAGCAGGGGCGCTTCGGTGCAGCCCGCATCCGGGCCGAAGCGGAGGGCGTCGAGGCGCTCGGGTACACGATCGAGAACCGTGCGCTCGGCGCGGCGCTCTGGAAGCCGCTCGAAGACGCACCGGGATTCGCCTGTCTCGCACCGGCGAAGCTGGCGACGTTCACCGGTGGCAATGACGCGGTCACGGCCGAAGTCGATGTCGGCGGCAGGGCGCTCACCATCCGCGCACGGCTCCTGATCGCTGCGGACGGCGCCCGCTCGTCGGTGCGGCGGTCGTTGCAGATTCCCGTGCGCGAGAACGACTATGGCCAGCGCGCCATCATCGTCAACATGACGACCGAGGCCGCGCTCGCCGGGCGTGCGTTCGAGCGGTTCACGCCGCAAGGTCCGCTGGCCGTGCTGCCGCTGGCGCGCGGTCGCGCCGCGGTCGTGTGGACGCTTGGCCATGCCGAGGCGGATCGCGTCATGGCGCTCGGCGACGCCGCCTTTCGGGATGAGTTGCAGGCGGCCTTCGGATACCGGCTTGGGCGCATCGAGCGCGTCGGCCGGCGCGCGCTGCATACGCTGAGCCGCGTCCGGAGCGACACCCTGAGCGATCGGCGAACTCTGCTCGTCGGCAACGCCGCCGTGAGCCTGCATCCCGTGGCCGGCCAGGGATTCAACCTCGCGCTGCGCGACGTCGCGACGATCGCCGAGATCATCGCGGACGATACGGCCAGCCCGGGCGATCGCGCCGATGCGGGGTCCGCGCAGGTGCTCGCGCGCTACGGCGAATGGCGGCGGGACGATCAGCGCAAGGTCGCGTGGTTCACGCACGGGCTCATTCGCGGCTTCGGAGCTCGCGCGCCGGGACTCGGAGCGCTGCGCGGTCTGGGTCTCGTCGCGTTCGACCTGGTTCCCGGCGCCAAGGCGCTGCTTGCCCGGCACACCATGGGCATGGCCGGGCGGCTGCCGAGGCTCGCGCGCGGGCTGCCGCTGAGTTGACGGCGATGCGACGAGCGAACGCTGCATCGACCCTCCTCATCGCCGGTGGCGGACCCGTCGGATTGACGGTCGCCGCGCTGCTCGTTGCCCATCGCGGGCTGGCGCCGGATACCACCGTGAGGGTTCTCGAGTCGCGGCCCGCGGTCGCGTGGGACCCGGACACCACCGGCGCGCGTGTCTATGCGCTGTCGCGCGCATCGCAGCTGATCCTTGATTCGCTGGGTCTCTGGCAAGTCATTCTCGGGCGGCGCGCATGCGCCTATCGGCGAATGCGCGTCTGGGAAGGCGAGGGTCCGGATGGCCGGGCGGCTCTCGACTTCGCGAGCGCCGACATCGGCGAACCGGATCTTGGCCACATCGTTGAAGACAGCCTGCTCAGGCACACGCTGCAGGAATTTTTGGCGCGATTCGGCAACGCTCAAGTCGACTTCGGCGTGTCGATCGAGTCGGTCCGCTCGACTAACCGCGGCATCGAGCTCGGGACCAGCGAAGGCGAAACCGTGGCGGCGGATCTGCTCGTCGCCGCCGACGGCGGTGCCTCGCGCGTTCGCACCCTGATGGGACTGCCGGTTGCGGCTTGCGATCCCGATCAGACCGCGCTCGTGGCGCACGTCGAGAGCGAGTTGCCGCATGCCGAGACCGCCCTGCAGCGTTTCCTGTCGACGGGACCGCTCGCGTTTCTGCCGTTGGCGGACGGTCGCAGTTCAATCGTATGGTCGCTGCCGACGGCCGAGGCGGATCGGCTGACGGCGCTGTCCGATGCCGGCTTTCTCGATGCGCTGCAGGCAGCGAGCGGCAACGTGCTCGGCCGGCTCGGCCCGATCTCGCAGCGCGCGCGATTTGCGCTCAGGACCGTGCATGCGCAGCGCTACTGCGCGCCCGGCGCCGTGCTGACAGGCGATGCGGCGCACAGCGTCCACCCTCTCGCCGGACAGGGCATGAACCTGGGGCTGCTCGATGCGGCCTGCCTGGCCGCGGAGCTTGGCCGTGCGCGGCATCGCGGCGACGGTTACGGCGACCTTGCGGTGCTGCGCCGTTACGAGCGGCGCCGCAAGGGCGACAATCTCACGATGCTGCTTGCGTTCGATGCGCTCGACCGGCTGTTTCGACTGCCGGGAAGCGCCGCACCGCTCAGGGCATTGGGCCTCGGCGCGGTCGACCGGTCGCGCGTGGCAAAGCGCTTGCTGATGCGCCGCGCACTCGGGATCGATCACCCCGTGCTGAGACCCCTGCGCCGCACGGCCGCCTGAAACTTCGCCGCGGCAGGGCACAAATCGGCGCTTGGCACGGTCAGATGTATCATCACGCTGCAAACACCACGGAACGACAAGCGATGCGACAGAAACTGCATGGGCTTTCCAGAGACCTGTGCGTGCGAGCGCGCAATCGGAACCGCGCCCGTTCCGCCACGCGCAAGAACAACGGGATCGGGCTCACCATAGCTTGTGTCGCTGCGCTGGTCGCCGTACCTGTGTACGGACAGGATCAGAGCTGGAACCGCACGCTCGAGCACATTTCCAGCGCCGTGGTGTCCATTCGCGTCGACAGCACGCGCGCGTTTGATACGGAACGCAACCAGTCCAGCCAGGCGACCGGTTTCGTCGTGGACGCCGAGCGCGGGCTCATACTCACGAACCGTCACGTCGTGACTCCCGGACCGGTTCGGGCGCAGGCGATTTTTATCAATCAGGAGGAAGTCGATCTCGTGCCGGTCTATCGCGACCCGGTGCATGATTTCGGTTTCTTCCGGTATTCGCCGGACGAGCTGCAGTTCATGAACCCCGTCGAACTCGAGCTGGTCCCCGAGGCAGCCGAGATCGGCCGGGAGATTCGCGTGGTCGGCAACGATGCAGGCGAGCAGCTTTCGATTCTGGCGGGCACCATCGCACGTCTCGACCGCCAGGCGCCGAACTACGGGCGCGGCAGGTACAACGACTTCAACACCTTCTACATGCAGGCTGCTTCGGGCACCTCGGGCGGCTCGTCCGGATCGCCGGTCATCGATATCGAGGGTCGGGTCCTGGCATTGAACGCCGGCGGCAACAACCAGGCGGCATCGAGCTTCTTCCTGCCGCTCGACAGGGTCCGCTATGCGCTCACGGAAATGCAGGCAGGCCGCGACGTGCCGCGCGGCACACTGCAGACGGAGTTCGTACACGAACCCTTTGCCGAAGCGCGCAGGCTCGGCCTGACCCGCGAAACCGAAGCCCATATCCGCGAATCCTTCCCGGACCAGACGGGGGTCCTCGTCGTCGCGCAGGTCCTGCCGGGAGCCCCGGCGTCGCTGTCCCTGCAGTCCGGTGACATCCTGGTCAGCGTCGAAGGCAAGCTCATTACCGAATTCGTGCCGCTCGCGGCGCTGCTCGACGGCAACGTGGAAACCGAAGTTTCAATTGCGATCGAGCGCGGCGGCGAACGCCTGGAGTTTCCGGTATTCGTCGAGGATCTGCACAACCTCACGCCGAACCAGTACATCGAGTATGGCGACGGGATCTTTCACGAGCTTTCCTATCAGCAGGCGCGGCACTTCTATCGGCCGCCCTCCGGCGTCTACGTGGCGAATCCGGGCTATGTGTTCGGCACCGCCGCGATCCCGCGTGCGAGCCTGATTACCGAAATCGACGGAGCGGCCGTCCGCGATCTCGACGACTTCCAGAGCATGCTCGAGGAGCTTCCGGGCGACGGCCAGGTCAGAATCCGCTTCGTCGCTTTCGACGACCCGCGCAGCGAGAAGCAGCGCATCATCACGAACGATCGGGACTGGTTCCCGGCGCTGCGGTGCAGCCGCGACGACTTCGCGGGTATCTGGCCCTGCGAGGAACTCAAGCTCAACGCGGCCGTCGAGCCGCCGTCGACGCAGGAAACCACCTTTCCGCTTGAGGGAGAGGAGTACGTCCGGCACATTGCCCAGTCGCTCGTGCTGGTCAACTACAGCATGCCGTACACGGTGTCGGGCGTGTCCGACCGCTATTACTACGGGACCGGTGTGGTCGCAGATGCCGACAGGGGCTGGGTCGTTGTCGACCGCAACACGGTGCCCGTCGCCATGGGCGACGTGCGCATCACGTTCGCCGGGTCTCTCGAGATTCCGGGGCGCGTCGAGTTCATCCACCCGCTGCACAATCTCGCGGTCGTGTCGTACGACCCGGCACTGATCGGCAGCACGCCCGTGCGTTCGGCACAGTTCGTCGACGACGAGCTGGCCGCCGGCCGCGGCGTCGCCGTCGTCGGTCTCGCTCCGGATCACAAGGTCATGTCGCAGGCGAGCCAGATCGCGAGCGTGTCGCCGGTCAATTTCCCGTTGTCGCGCACGATCCGTTTCCGCGACACGAACCTCGACGCGGTCACCCTCGTCAACGGCCCCGGTGACTTCGACGGTGTCATCGTCGACAGTCGGGGCAGGGTGCTGGCGCACTGGGCCAGTTTCGCCTATCAAACCGGTCGCGACCTCACGCAGGTCAACATGGGCATACCGTCCGATCTCGTCGTCGACATGATCGAGCGCTTGCGCAGCGACGAACCGCTGCGCTCGATCGAGGTCGAGTGGCTCCTCATGC
The DNA here is from genome assembly GCA_028278665.1 of Candidatus Rariloculus versatilis. Taxonomy (GTDB): domain Bacteria; phylum Pseudomonadota; class Gammaproteobacteria; order Steroidobacterales; family Rariloculaceae; genus Rariloculus; species Rariloculus versatilis. Next base: position 37,920 of record JAQAJI010000047.1, on the reverse strand, counting down.
CGCTGGCGACCGCGCGCAAGCTCGATCTTCCCGAGAGCTGGGCGAGCCGTTACGAGCGGCACAATCCCTTGCGGCGGCAACTGCTCGCTGTCTCGAACACTGTTGCCGGATCGCCCGCAGCGTCCTTCTTCCGCGCGGGCGACATCCTGCTCAGCGTCGACGGCAAGACGGTGAATACCTTCCGGGAGCTCGAGCGGGAGACCCAGGTGCCGGAGGTCGAGGTCGTCATTTTCCGGGACGGCGAGGAAGTCACGGCTGTCATCGAGACGCTCGCGCTCGACGGGATCGGTATCGACCGGGCGATCCTGTGGGCGGGCGCGCTTGTGCAGGAGCCGCATCGCGAGCTTGCCGCACAACGTGGTATCGACCGCGGGGGCGTCTACGTCTCGAACTTCAATTTCGGCTCGCCGGCGAGTCGCTCGCGGCTGTTCGCGGGGCGCCGCATCGTTGCGGTCGACGGTCAGCCGACACCGGATCTCGACCGCTTCGCCGCCGTGGTCACGTCGTTGGGGGACCGCAGGTCGGTGCGTCTTGATACCGTGAGTCTCAACGAAGTGCCGGAAGTCGTCACGCTCGAGCCCGACCCGCAATACTGGCCCACGCACGAACTCAGGCGACAGGGCTACGACTGGCGTCGCGTCGCGCTGAACCAGGAGCCTGCGCCATAGGAATTCGCGGCTGCAAATCCGCTCTCATCCGCCCCTTCGCCTGATCGATTTCGTCAAATATGGCTCGATATTCTCCTCAATCGATCAACCGAAGGGACGGCGATAGCGAATTTTCGCTTT
>JAQAJI010000047.1:22030-37124 GCA_028278665.1 Candidatus Rariloculus versatilis | reverse complement strand
CGCGCGCGGTGCGGTTGACGGGCCGGTTCACTACGCGCCTTTTCAAACCCCCCGTGAATACATCCATGACGGCGCCGCCCGCGCGTCCATGCGCGCGCGGATTACAAATGGCCCGTAGTGAACCTCCCCTTGGCTTGTCGCGGATCGGGGGTAGGTATTTGTGACCGCAGTGGCACGACGCGACCGCACTGCTGTCACTCCACGAATCGTGTCGGGTGCACAGACAGGCGTGGATCGCGGCGCGCTCGATGCGGCCCTCGAGCGCGGAGTCGATTGCGGAGGCTGGTGTCCGGAGGGGAGGCTGGCGGAGGACGGGGTGATACCGGACCGATACCCGGTGCGCGAGTTGCCGGATGCGGGCTACGTCGAACGCACGCTACAAAACGTCATCGATTCCGACGGCACGCTGATCGTTTACGAGAAGCGATGCGACGGCGGCACCGAGCTGACGGCCGAACTCTGCGCCGAACATGAGCGACCGCTGCTCTGCCTCGACCTCGCGCTGACGCCGCCGGACGAAGCCGGCCGCCAGGTCATGGAATTCATCCTCGACCGCGGCATTGCTGTTCTGAACGTCGCGGGCCCGCGAGCGAGCAAGTGGCCGCGGGGGCGGGAGCAGGCCCGACAGGTGATCGCGGCGGCTCTCGACGCAATCGTCGGTCCTCCCTGATCCCGGAGCCCTCGCGAGTTCCTACGGCGCGGGTTCCTGGCGGCCGGAGAGCGCTTGCCGGAGTGCTTCAGGATCGTCGATCGGCGCAAGGCAATGCGTGCCGCGGCAGAGCCAGGCGAGCGGCCGGGCACCGGCACGGCGCTCGGCGAGGAGGCCCGGCAGGTCCGAAGCTTCCGCGGGAATGAAAAAGCAGAGCCGGTCGGGTCGGTATTCCCTGGCTGCATCGCGCCATGGACCGAGTTCGTCCGGGGCGCCGCGCACAACGAGCAGTTCCGGGGGCTCGAGCAGTTGGAGGATCCCGCGCAGCAGGGTCGCATGTGCCTGCGGGTAGCGTTCGACATCCGGCAAGGCGGCGCGCAACGTACCTTCGGCAGCGTCGATGTAGCGCATCTCGCCGAGCAGATGGCCGAGTTCGATCAGCGTGAGCGCGGCGACGGCGTTGCCCGAGGGCAGCGCCTCGTCGGCGAGCGGCTTGGGCTTGTGGATGAGCTGCTCATGGTCGTCCGCGACGAAGAAGAACCCGCCGGCGGGATCGCTGAAGCGGGTCAGGACGACCTCGACCAGATCCAGCGCGAACTCGAGGTCGGCGGCACGCCAGCGGCACTGCAGGAGTTCCACGAGGCCCGCGGCAAGGAAGACGTAATCGTCGAGATAGCCGGCGAACCGGGCGCGGCCGTCCTTGTAGACCGACTTAAGACGCCCGTCGATCCATAGTCGATCGCGGATGAAATCGACCGCCTGCGCTGCCGATTGGGCGAGTTCCGGGCGGTCGAGTTGCCTTGAGGCCCGCGCCATCGCGGCGATTGCGAGGCCGTTCCATGCCACGATCGCCTTCTCGTCGCGTCCGGGCCAGACACGGGCGTTGCGGGCGCTCAGGAGCCTGGTCCGGGCGCCATAGAGGAGCGCCGCATGGTCGGCGGGATGTTCCGCCTGATCCGGCCTTGCTTGCGCACGATTGCGCGGCGTGCCCTTTAGGGGACTCCTCACATCGCCCGCAGCGTTGCCCGCCGTATCGTTGTCCGTGCGATCCGGACTCCCGAACACTGCGCGGTATGCGTCGTCCGCTACCTGGAGGTGCCAGGCATGGCCCTCGAAGTTGGCGGGACCCTCCAGACCGTAAGCCCGCTTCGCGGCGACGGCTTCCTCCGGCGACAGCAGCGCATCGAATTCGGCGGGCGTCCAGACGTAGAACTTGCCTTCCTCGCCCTCCGAATCGGCGTCGAGCGTCGCGAAGTACTCGCCGTCAGCGCCCTGCATGTCGTGCATGATCCAGTCGGCCGTCTCGGCCGCGACGCGTGCGTGGAAGGGATCGCCCGTCGCCGCATGGGCATCGGCGTAGGTCGCGAGCAGGGCGGCATTGTCGTACAGCATCTTCTCGAAATGCGGGATCTCCCAGCGTTGATCGACGCTGTAGCGGAAGAAGCCGCCGCCCAGGTGGTCGTAGAGGCCGCCGAGCGCCATGCGTTGGAGGGATTGCAGGCACATGCCCTTCGCGCCATCGTCAACGGTGTCGCTGCGCGTGCTCCGGTTCCACAGTTCAAGCAACAGGTCGAGGTTCGTCGCGTGCGGAAACTTCGGTGCGCCCCCGAAGCCGCCATGTTCGTTGTCGAAGGTCGCGCCGAACTGGCTGCGCGCGGCGTCGACGGGACGCCGCGTGAACTCGGCAGTCGGAGCGCCTGCTTCGACGGCGGTCATGTTGTCGAGCGCCGCGACGATCCGCTGTCCCGCGGCGTGGACATCGTCACGGTTCTCGCGGAAATACGACTCGACCCGCACGAGGACGTCGCGAAACGACGGCATGCCGTAGTTGGCGGTCTTCGGGAAGTAGGTGCCCGCGAAAATCGGCAGATGGTCGTCGGGCGTCAGGAACATCGTCAGCGGCCATCCCCCGGCACGCCCGGAGAAGATCTGCTGCGCCGTCTGGTAGATGCGGTCGATATCGGGGCGTTCCTCGCGGTCCACCTTGATGTTGACGTAAAGGCGATTCATGAGCGCTGCGGTATCCGAATCCTCGAAGGACTCGTGCGCCATGACGTGGCACCAGTGGCAGGCGGAATAGCCGATCGACAGCAGGATGGGCTTTTCGGCCTCGCGAGCGAGCCCGAGCGCGACGGGATCCCATGGGTGCCAATGGACGGGATTGTCCGCATGCTGCAGCAGGTAGGGGCTGGTTTCTTCGCTGAGCCGGTTCATGGGTCCGGCACTATACCAACTTGAACCTTCCGCGCTGGCGGCCGTTCGACGCGCCGTTTAGAATTTCCGGCAAGTCACCAGGTACTGCTCGCTGTTTACCTATCCGGACATAGATCCCATTGCCTTCACGCTCAATGTGCGCTGGTACGGGCTGATGTACCTGGCCGGCTTCGTGCTCGGCTGGCTCGGCGTGCGCCACCGGGCGAAGCTCCCCGGCAGCCCGGTGCATCTCGCGCGCGCCGAAGACCTCGTTTTCTACGTCGCTTTGGGCGTGATCGTGGGCGGGCGGCTTGGCTCGATGCTGTTCTACGACCTGTCGAGGCTGATCGTGGAGCCTGCGGCCCTGTTTCGGGTCTGGGAAGGCGGGATGTCGTTCCACGGCGGTCTGATCGGCGTACTGGTTGCGATGTGGTTGTTTGCAAGGCGCATCGATCAGCCGTTTTTCGCGGTTGCCGACTTCGTCGCGCCGTGGGTGCCGATCGGTCTCGGACTCGGACGAGTCGGAAATTTCATCAACGGCGAACTCTGGGGCAAGGCGACCAGTCCGGATGCGCCGTGGGCCGTAATCGTCGAAGGCATCCCGCGCCATCCGAGCCAGCTTTACGAAGCGTTTCTGGAGGGCCTCGTGCTGTTCGTTGTGTTGTTCGCCTATTCGGCGAAACCGCGACCGCTGATGGCCGTGTCCGGGCTGTTCCTGGCGCTCTACGGCGTATTTCGGATCGCGGTCGAGTTTGTTCGCCTGCCGGACGACCATATCGGCTACCTGGCGCTGGGCTGGCTCACGATGGGCCACGCGCTGTCGGCGCCGATGGTGATTGCCGGCGTTCTGCTCCTCGTCATGGCGTATCGGCGCAAGCCCGCTGCAACTGCGACCGCATGAAGCAGTATCTCGACCTGCTCGCAACGATACGCGACAACGGCGTTCCGAAGGACGATCGCACGGGGACGGGCACGCTCAGCGTCTTCGGCCATCAGATGCGGTTCGACCTCGGCGCGGGCTTCCCGCTTCTGACGACGAAGAAACTGCATCTGAAGTCCATTATTCATGAACTGCTGTGGTTCCTGCAGGGCGACACGAACATCGAGTACCTGCACGAGCACGGCGTCACGATCTGGGATGAGTGGGCCGACGACGGCGGCGACCTTGGCCCCGTCTACGGATCGCAGTGGCGTACCTGGCCGATCGGCGACGGCCGCTCGGTCGATCAGATCGAGCAAACGGTCGAGCTGCTGCGCAGCGACCCGGACTCCCGCCGCATCGTTGTCAGCGCGTGGAACGTCGGCGAACTGGACAAGATGGCGCTATACCCCTGTCATGCGCTCTTCCAGTTTCACGTCGCTGAGGGCAGGCTGTCGTGTCAGCTCTATCAGCGCAGCGCCGACGTATTCCTCGGCGTACCGTTCAATGTCGCCTCGTATTCGCTGTTGACGCTTATGATGGCCCAGCAAACCGGATTCGAGCCTGGGGATTTCGTCTGGACGGGCGGCGACTGCCACCTCTATCTCAATCATCTGGAGCAAACGGAGCAGCAGTTGCAGCGCGAGCCGCTCGCGCTTGCGCGTATGCACATCAGGCGGCGCCCGGACAGCATCTTCGATTACCGCTACGAGGATTTCGAACTGGTCGGTTACGAAGCACACCCGGCGATCCGCGCGCCGATCTCCGTGTAGCTCAATCCGAAAGGCGACCGAACGCATCATGTCCCTGCGAACCCTTCGAGCCTGCACGCGGTGACGGGCGACATGGTGTGAGAGGGCGCCGAAGCTGCTCGTACGGGCGGTACGCAGCTCGACCATCCGCGTCAGCGTCGAGCCGCTCAGTGAGACATTCGGTTGAGCATTCCCGGGGCACGGTCGAAGTCGATGTCCTCAAGCCTGCGGGCGTCGCCAATCAACTCGCCGAGAAACCGATCCTGTGCGGCACCACGCTGCTGCGCCTCGGCATAGCTGACTTCAGGGTGGAACATCACCATCGAGTAGCGCGGAACGAACCTCTGCGGAAAGCGGCGCTCGAGCTCAAAGGCGACCTCGGTACGCAGCCTGAAGTCTTCGTCGCGAACCCGGTCGCGCATTTCGCGGTAGTTCTCCAGCGCCATCTCTGCGATCGCGCGCGCATTGTCGGCACGCCGCGCCTCGAATTCCTCCAGAACCCGGCTCCAGTTGCTGCCGTGCGCGGCCACAAGGTTGTCGAACTCGACACAGTCCTCGAACGCCGCGTTCAGCCCCTGGCCGTGAAACGGCACGATGGCGTGAGCCGCGTCGCCAAGCAGCACGATTCGGTCCCTGAAGCGCCAGGGCTTGCAGTGAACCGTGCCGAGGCGTCCGGTTGGATGCAGCAGCCAGTCGGCTTCGATGTCCTCCATGAGCGCAACCGCATCCGGAAAGTTCGCGGCGAAGAAATCCGCTGCCGCGTCGGCGCCGATGCTCGCGAAGCTCACCGTACCTTCAAGCGGCAGGAACAGCGTCGCGGTGAAACTGCGATCGCGATTCGGCAGCGCGATCAGCATGAAGTTGCCGCGCGGCCAGATGTGCAGCGCGTTGGGGTCGAGCGCGAAATCGCCGTCACCGGTGGCCGGAACGGTGAACTCCTTATAGCCGTGATCGAGCGGCGCCTCCGAAGCGCTGAGCACGCCGGCCCGGCAGAGCGCGCGGCGAACGGGCGATCCAGCCCCGTCGGCAGCGACTGTCAGCGACGCGGCAAGCCGTTCGCGTCCTCGCGCCGATGCGACAACGGCGGTACCCAAGGCCGTGTCGACATCGACGCATTCATGCTCGAAGCGGTACTCGACGCCGTAGCGCCGGCTAGCGATTTCATGCAGCGTGACGTTGAGTTGCGCTCGCGACACGGAATGGATTTCCTCATTGCGCCACTGGCCGTAAGGCAGGAATCGCGGCTCTGCCGCTGTTTCGTGCAGCATCCGGCCGCGCATCGGGATCAGCAGATCCTCGACGTCGCCAAGGATTCCGGCACGTTGCAGCGCGGCGATACCGCGCGCGGCGAGCGCGAGATTGATCGACCGGCCCCGCGGCGGGGCGCTGCTCGAGTACGCGGCACTTCGCTCGATGACGAGCGGCGCCATTCCGCGACGGGCCAGCAGAATCGTGAGCAGACTGCCGGCCAGGCCGCCGCCGATGATCGCGACCCTCGCCGACCCTGTCGACATCCCCTGCGCTCTAACGCCCTCGTAGACATCGCGGTAACTGTTATAGAGAGGCACGGGAGCGAGCCTGAGAATATTCGGCCGGCGCCAATCGACGATCACACCGGCATCGCGCAAGCGCTTCGGGACTGAAGCGGTGTCGGCGGCCGGATCGCGCAGCCTGAGCGAGAGTTGGCAGCCTCGATCGGCGGCGCGGCGCGGCGTAAGGACGTCGACGTGCTCGTCGAGCCTCGATTCGAGCAGGTACTCCAGATAGGCCGTCAGGCACTCGGATTTGCGGCGCAGGCGGCCAATGTTCGCGGCCGCGAATATCTCCAGCGACGCGGCGAGCGCCGCCAGCGACAGCACGGGCGGGTTGCTGAGCTGCCAGCCTTCGGCGCCGGACATGGCGGAGAATCGGTCCGGCATGCGCAAGCGGCTCTGCTTGTCGTGCCCCCACCAGCCCGCGAATCGCGGCCGATCCCGGTCATCTGCCCAGCGTTCGTGGACGAAGCACCCGGCCACGGCGCCGGGTCCGCCGTTCAGGTACTTGTAGCTGCACCACACGGCAAAGTCGGCGCCCGAGTCATGTACGGCGAGCGGCAGGTTGCCGACGGCGTGGGCGAGATCGAAACCGATGCGGCATCCGAAGCGCCGGGCGACATCTGCGAACGCCTTCAGATCGAGCGCCTGGCCCGTCAGGAACTGAACGCCGGGCAGCAACACGAGCGCGACTTGCTCGCCTTCGGTCGCGAGCAGTCGTTCGAGTCCGTCCGGGTCGAGCAGCCCGGTGTCAGACTCGGGGTCCAGTTCGAGCAGGGCACTCTCGGGATCGAGACCGTGAAACTCGAGCTGTGACCGCACCGCGTAGCGATCGGATGGAAATGCGCCGCGTTCGATCACGATCTTGCAGCGTTCCCTCGAGGGTTCGAAGAAGCTCACGAGCATGAGGTGAAGATTCGTCGTGAGCGTGTTCATCGCGACGACTTCGTGCGGATGCGCGCCGACCAGCGCCGCCAGCGGCTCGCTGAACCGCTCGTGATAGCCGAGCCAGCCGGCCGCGCCGAAATGTCCTTCGACGCCGCGCTCCGCCCAGCGGGCAAGTTCCGTGTCGAGCGCCTTGCGGGCGCGGCGTGGCATCAGTCCGAGCGAGTGCCCGCACATGTAGACGGCTGCGCGCTTGCCGCTCAGCGGCATGTGAAAGCGCCGCCGGAAGCCCGCGAGTTTGTCTTCGGCATCGAGCTTCTTCGCGCCGCTCAGACCTGGACTGAATGAGGTGGAGAGCATTTTTCGGGGCTATGCGCGTGCCGGTGGACCCGCGTCTCGGCGGCGTGTCGGCGCGCCTACGCGGCCGGCAAGACGGAGCCGCAGCGTTCGCACGTGCGCGCTTCCTCGCTTGCATGGAAGCGCTCCAACACCGGCGGCAGGTCCCTGACGATGTCGGCGACGTGCAGGAATTCCTCGTGGAGCTTGTGATTGCAGTCTGCGCAGAACCACATGAAACCATCCATCTCGTCGGGCTTGCGCTGCCGCTCCACGACAATCCCGACCGTGTGCTCGAAGCGTTGCGGCGAATGCGGCACGCATGGCGGCAACATGAAGATCTCGCCCTGGCGGATCGGGATGTCGACGACCCTGCCACCCTGCATGGTCTTGAGCAGCATGTCGCCCTCGACCTGGTAGAAGAGTTCCGGGCCGACATCGTAGTGATAGTCGGTGCGCGAGTTCGGGCCGCCCACGACCTGGACGATGAACTCCGAATGCGCGAATACCTCCCGGTTGCAGACGGGCGGTTTCAGCCATTCGCGGTTTTCCTCGATCCAGCCCATCAGGCTGAACGGCATCGTCAGGCTCATGATCGGACTCCAGCGAGCAGCGCGGGCCGGGCCGACATTATGCCCAATCGCGGCACGCGCGGTCAGCGCGGGAGGGACCTTCGCGCACCGCGGCTGCATGTCGGACAAGCGAGGCGGCAGCGGGGCGACCGCCGCTGCCCGCAGGACCGGATCAGTTGTCGCTCGAACCGGATCGCGTGCGTGGCAGGCCGGAAACGGCAATCGGCGCTCCAGCCGGGTCGATCGGGACGGCCGTGAGCGTGCCGCCCCACACGCACCCGCTGTCGAGCGCCGTTATGTCGGCGCGGCGCTTGAGGCCGAGCGCGGACCAGTGGCCGAAAACGATGTGGACATCGCGCGTTCGGCGTGGGGCGTCGAACCAGGGGATGAGCCCGGCCGGTTGACTGCCTGGCGGCCCGTTGTGTTCCAGATCGAGCTTCCCGCCGGGGTCGCAGAATCGCATGCGCGTAAGCGCGTTGATCGTGTAGCGGCGTCGTTGCGGCGGCGGCAGATCTTCGGACCAGGAGTCCGGTTCGTTGCCGTACATGCTTTGGAGCGCAGCGCGCCACTGCGGTCCCGACAGCAGCGTCTCGACCTCGCCGCCGTACCCGAGCGCCTGTTGCAGGGTCCAGACCGGCGCTATGCCGGCATGCACGAGCACGCTCCGCCGCCTTTTATCGTGATGCAACAGCGGGCGCCGGCGCAGCCAGTCGACGAGTTCTGCGGCATCGGGTGCCGTCAGCACATCATTGAACGTGTCGCCCGGCCCGGCGGGTCGGACTCCGGCCGCGGTCGCAAGCAGGTGCAGGTCGTGATTGCCGAGCACGCAGGTGGCGCTCTCGCCGAGAGCGGCGACTCGCCTCAAGACGCCGACGGAATCCGGTCCGCGGTTGACGAGGTCGCCGACCAGCCAAAGATGATCGCGGTGCGGCTCGAACGCGATGGCTTCGAGCAGCGCCTCGAACTCGGCCGCGCAGCCCTGGATGTCGCCGACCGCATAGAGCGTCACGGCACGGTCTCAAGCTCCGCGAGACGCGCAAAGTCGGCGGGCTGCAGCGTCTCCGGCCGGGCGCCGGGCTCGATGCCGGCCGCTTCGATCTGCCCGGCACTGAGTCGGCCCTTAAGTGCTCTTGCGAGCGTCTTGCGGCGCATGGAGAACAGCCGCATGACGAGTCCGGCGAAGGCCGCTTCGTCGCGGACGACGAAACTCGGCGTCCGGCGCGGCCTGACGCGCACGAAGGTCGAGCGGACCTTCGGCGGTGGCGTGAAGGCGCCCGGACCGATGTCGAAACACGCCTCGATGTCCGTCCAGGCCGCGAGCATCACCGTCAGACGCCCGTAGTCCTTGCCTCCGGGTTGCGCGGTCATCCGGTCGACGACTTCCTTCTGCAGCATGAGGTGCATGTCGACGATATTCGTCCTGAAGGCGAGCAGGCGAAACAGCAACGGTGTGGACACGTTGTACGGCAGGTTGCCGACGATGCGCAGCGCCGCGCTGTCCGCAGCCAACCGCAAGTAGTCGAATTTGAGCGCGTCGCCGCGATGCACGGTCAGGGACGCGCAGTCCCCGTAGTTGTTTTCAAGCACGTCGGCCAGATGGTCGTCAAGTTCGATCACATGCAGTTCGTCGGATCGCTCGAGCAGCGGCGCGGTCAATGCGCCCCGGCCGCCGCCAATCTCGACGAGCCTGTCCCCGTGTTTCGGATCGATCGCGGCGACGATCTTCCGGATGACGTTCGGATCGTGCAGGAAGTGCTGACCGAGCCGCTTGCGGGCGCGCCGCATCAACCGGACCCGGCCGTTCGTGCGAGCCGCGCAGCCAGGAGTACGGCTTCGCGCAGGCTGTCGTGCCGGGCACGGCCGCTGCCGGCAAGCGGCAGCGCCGTGCCGTGATCGACCGACGTACGCACGATCGGCAGGCCGAGCGTGACGTTGACGATCGCGCCGAACCCGGAAGCCTTGAGCGCGGGCAATCCCTGGTCGTGATACATGGCGAGCACGACGTCGCAGCGATCCAGCGACTCCGGAGTAAATGCGGTATCCGCGGACACCGGCCCGATCGCGTCGACTCCGCGGGCTCGAAGCGCCGCCAGGGCAGGTTCGATGATGGTCAGCTCCTCGTCGCCAAGGGTGCCGCCTTCGCCCGCGTGAGGGTTGAGTCCCAGTACAAGAATGCGAGGCCTTTCGATGCCGAAGCGCGCGGTCAGTTCGGTGCTTGCGATCGTGGCGATTCGCTCGATCCGCTCGCGGTCAAGCGCAGCGGCGACGGCGCGCAGCGGCAGATGGGTCGTAACGAGCGCGACGCGCAGCGAGCCGCTGCAGAGCATCATCACCGCCTGCTCGCTGCCGGTCAGTTCGGCCAGAAACTCCGTGTGACCCGTGAACGGCACGCCGGTTTCGCTAATCGCGCTTTTCTGAACGGGGGCGGTCACGAGCGCATCGCACTCGCCCTGAAGGCAGAGTCCCGCGCCGAGCTCGAGGATGTCGAGTACGTAGCGCGCGTTGCTGGAATCGAGTCGGCCTGGAATCGCAGGGTTCTTCGCATGGACCTCGATCACCTGCATCGTTGCGCGGCGGTGCGGTGCGATGTCCCTTGCGCCGTCAAGTATCTCAAAGCGCATGTCGAGACCGAGCTCGCGCGACCGCGAAGCGAGGATCTCGGCATCGCCCAGCACGGCAAGGCGCGCCGGCAAGTCCTCGTCGCAAAGCTCGCAGCAGATGTCGGGACCGATCCCGGCCGGTTCGCCGGAACTCACGGCAATCGTCGGAAGGGTCGCTGGCGGCTCCCGGTTCACTGCGCGTGGTTGACGGAAGAGGATTGTGGTGCGGTCGCGTACCACCCGCACCGTCGAGAAAACGTCGACTACAGGCGCGTGTCGATGAACGCCTGGTCCCGCAAGCGCCTGAGCCACATTGCCTTTTCTTCCTCGGCTTTCGCCGCGCGAATCTCGCCGGCGCATTGCTGTTCCTTGACGTCGTTGGTCTGGTCGTAGGAGCGGTGCTCGAGTATCTCGAGGATGTGCCAGCCGAAGCGGGTCTGGAAGGGTTCGCTGAGTTCGCCGATCGGCAGTGTCGTGAGCATCTCGGTGAATTCCGGCACATAGGCGTCCGGCTCCGACCAGCCGAGGTCGCCGCCATCCGCGGCCGACACGGCGTCTTCGGACACGGCCTGGGCAATCGCCGAGAAGTCGTCACCCTCAAGGATCTGGTCGCGTATGCCGCGCAGGCGCTGCATTGCCGCGTCGTCGTCGAGTATTTCGTTCGTCGTGATCAGAATGTGGCGGGCGCGCACCTGGTCGACCATGACCCGCTGGTCGCCGCGCATGTCGTTGAGGCGCACGAGATTGAAACCGCTGCCGCTCTGGATGGGTTCGGAGACATCGCCAGCTTGCATGCGCGTCACGGAGTCGGTGAAGAGCGTCGGCAGTTCGGCTCCGCGCAGCCAGCCGAGCGCGCCGCCCTCCAGCGCCGTCGTCGAGTCCGAGAAGGTCACGGCGAGTTGCCCGAAGTCCTCACCGGCCTCCAGCCGCTCCAGGATTTCGTCGACTTCCCGTTGGGCCGCGGCGAGTTCCTCGCTGCTTGCCGCCGAAGATACGCCGATCAGAATGTGCGAAATGTTGAAGAGAAACTCGCTCGTCTGCGATCGATCGGTCCGTTGCAGACACTGCTCCAGTTCGCGCGGCGTGATCGCGATGCGGGCCAGCACGTCACGCTGTTCGAGCTGGCGGATAATGAGGTCCTGGCGGCTGTCCTCGCGGTACATCGCGTAATCGATGTTCTCCTCGGCAAGCGCAGTGGGCAGTTGCTCGAGCGTCAGGCCGAGTTGTTCTGCGACCGACGACAGGGCCTCGTTCAGAATGTCGTCGCCGATCTGGATGCCGATGCGGTCGGCCCGCTGCAACTGGATTTCCTCGAGGATGAGCTGTTCGAGAACCTGGCTCTCCAGCACGGAAAGCGGCGGCAGCGAGGCACGCTGTTCGGCCGGGAGCTGCTCCTGCTGCTGTCTCAGGTTATCGATGACCAGGCCCAGGCGGGAGGCGAGTTCGCTTTTCAGCACGACGCCTTCGTCGACGAGGGCTGCGACGCCGTCGAGCAGGACGCCGCTCGAGCCCAGTTCCCTGGTTTGCGCATTCAGATCGGCACAGGCGATGGACGCTGCGGCTCCGAACGCGGCCGCAAACGTTGGCATTAACGGCTTCATGGAAAGTTCGACCCTGCGAAGTTTCGGTAGCCTAGAATACCACGGTCGAGCAGGTCTTCCGGGGCGCCCGCGCGTTCGGAGAGACCCTTCAGTTCAAGCTGAATCGAGATTGCGCTGTCGGTCTCGCCGGTGCGCCGGCTCACGTAGCGCCGGCCGACCAGACGCACGCGCCAGCAGCACGCTTCGTACTCCCAACCGACGAACTGCTCCAGCGGTTCCTCCTCCAGCAGCGAGTAGCTGTAGTGTCCGATCAGCCGCCAGCGCTCGCCGAGCGGCCAGACCGCCGACAGGTCGCTCTGCTCGAGCAGGCCGCGACGATAACGATAACCGAAACCGAACAGTCGGTCCTCACGCGGCCGGTATTCGAACCGCGTCTCGGCCCGGGCCGCGGCGTTCGTCTCGCTGTTCCACTGATAGCCGACATCGAGATTCCAGGTGTCGCTCAGGCGCAGTCCCACTTCCGCTACGTAATCGGAAGCGTTTGCCTCGTTCGGCCGGTCGTTGGGCAAGGTGACTTTCTGCGCCTTGAGGTAGCGGGTCTGGCCGAGCGTCGCGCGCAGGCGTTCCTGGCCCGTCGCAGCGTCGATGAGCCGTGTCGAAATGCCGAAGCTGAGCTGCTCGGTGTTGGTAATGCGATCGGGTCCCGTGAACTGGTACTTCCTGAATAGCTGGATGAGGTTGAAGTCGGGAACTATCGTGTCGAACACCGGCAGGTTCGACTGATTTTCATACGGGACGTTGACATAGAGCACGCGCGGCTCGAGCGTCTGAACCCAGCCGTCGTCCTCGCCTGCCGTCCGCTCGAAGCTGAGCCCCGAGTCGATGCTCGTTATCGGCAGGCCACGAGTCATGTCTCTGGCCTGCCCCGGCGCCGGGTTGTCCAGCCAGTAGTTGGTCTGCCGGAAAGCGACCGCGGGAGTCAGGTACATCCCGGCGCGCGCAAGGAGCAGGCTGAATTCCTGGGTCGAGTCCATGCGCCAGCCCGTGGTGCCGACTTCGCGGTCGAAATTGACGAGTTCGGGCATCGATTCGAAGCCGACGATCCGCCCCTCCCAGCGGCCGTCGAAGACGAGCTGCGGCACGCGTTCGTACGGCCGGTCTGCGGTTTCGATCAGTGCGTCGATGGTCTGGTAGTTCTGAAAACGCGAACGCAGCGACCAGTTGTCGGCGTAAAAGCCGAGGTCGAAAAAGCGGTTCAGGTGGGTCTGGCTCGTGATGCTCAGACTTTCGCCGAGATCCTGAAAGTAGCCGTCGTCGGAGACTTCGGCGATCCCGGCGACGAGTTGCCAGCTGCGGCCTACGATCGTCTCGTGCTCGAAGTTGACATAGCGGCGCACATGATCGAACTGCCTGTCGTCGGGGAGGAACTCGAAGCTCAACTGGCCGGCGCTGCGCGGCATGAGGTAGCGGAAATCACCGTTCAACTGCACGCCGCGCTCGCTCATGTAGCGCGGTTCGAGGGTCAGGTCGTAGTTCGGGGCCAGATTGAGGTAATAGGGAACGCCGATATCCAGTCCCGTGCGATCGCGCTCGGCGAAATGCGGCGTCAGGAAGCCGCTCTTGCGCCGATCGTCGATGGGAAAGGTGAAGTACGGCGCATAGAGGATCGGTACGCTCCTGAACTCGAGCTTGACGCCGCGCGCCGTTCCGAAACCGCGATCCACATCAAGCAGGATCTCGCGGGCAAGCAGCTCCCAGGAGACCTGGTCGGTCGGGCAGGTCGTGAAATTTACGGCCGAGAGTTCTACGGTGTTGTCGCTCGAAAGCAAAAGATCGTCTGCGGAGCCGCGCGCCGGCCGCGTGAGCAGCTCGAATCCGGCACGGTCGAAGAAGATCTGCTCGGCGTCGGTACGCAGTTCAGCGCCTTCGGCAAATACGCTGACTTGCGAGTCGCGGTAAGTCGTCCGGCCGATGACCTGCACCGTTTCGCTGCCTCGGTCATACCTTGCCCGTTCGGCCGACAGGCTACCGTCCCGGTAACGTATCTCCACCTGTTCGGAGAAGTCGGCGCTGTCGCCGCCCGCGCTGTCGATGCGCCCGGCCGTAATGACCAGAGGCTCCCGACCGTTCGCGCTCGATGCCGGTGGCAGCGCAATGACCGCTGCTTCGGTTTCCGGGGCCAGGCACAGGCCCTGTGCGGCGCCAAGTCGCGCGGCGCTGAGGCACACAAGGAAGATGAGAAGCCGCGATTGATTGCTCGGGACCAAGGATTGGCGCCGCCCAAAGGAAGTTACAATGGCATAGATCGCACTTGGCGTTCAATCAATTTCCGCCCCACCGCAGCCACCCTCCGATGCCTCCGCGACCACGCAAAGCCATGATCCTGGCGGCCGGACGGGGCGAACGAATGGGCGCGCTGACGTCTGATCGTCCAAAACCCTTGCTCGAAGTCGGCGCGGAGGCGCTTATCGAACGGCACCTGCGGCGGCTTGCCGAGTCCGGGACGACCGAGGTCGTGATCAACCTGTCGTACCGAGGCGAGCAGATACGCAAGCGGCTTGGCGACGGGTCGCGCTGGAATCTGAGCATCGCGTACAGCGAGGAGGGCGAGCCGCCGCTGGAGACGGGCGGTGGGGTCATCCGGGCGCTGCCGATTCTCGGCGCCGAGCCCTTCCTGCTGATTAACGCCGACGTGCTCACCGATTTCGACTTTTCGAGCCTTGACCCGGGTGACGCGCGCGGTGTGCTCGTGCTCGTGCCGAGGCCGGCGTGGCGCTCGCAGGGCGACTTTGGTCTCGATACGCAGTCGATGGTGAAGCTGGCGCCGCCAAGCTACGTGTTCGCGGGCATCTCGATGCTGCACCCGGCGTTGTTCGAGCCTTACGCGCCCGGTCGCCGGGCGCTCAAGCCGATCCTCGATGCGGCGATCGAACGGCGGTCGCTGCGCGGCGAGGTTCACGCAGGAATGTGGAACGATGTGGGGACGCCGGACCGCCTGCGCGAGGTGCAGCGCCTCGCCTGAGCGTTAACAGGCCCCCAGGAGCCTGCGCCGTAGGAATTCGCGGCTGCAAATCCGCTCTCATCCGCCCCTTCGCCCGATCGATTTCGTCAAATA
>JAQAJI010000047.1:0-22008 GCA_028278665.1 Candidatus Rariloculus versatilis | reverse complement strand
CGGCGATAGCGAATTTTCGCTTGGGGCGAAACGCCTCGCCGAAGACGGCGATTCGCGACTTCCTACGGCGCAGGCTCCTAGTGCGTCATCGCGTAGATCAGGTAGTTGACGGCGAACCGGTAGGCGAGTGCGGTCATGGGCTCGGGGTAGAAGGGATCGTCGGCGTGCTCCCAGGCATCGCCCAGATCCATGTTGTGATTGATGGCCACCATGAGCCGGCCGCTGTCGTCATAGACTCCGCGCCAGTGAGGATCGACGCCGTCGCGTTCGTAGGTCACGCCATACGAGAGCGCCGCGATACCTGGAATCTGGATGCGCTGATCGAGATCGTAGAGCACGTGCAGCACTTCATCGTTGT
Source organism: Candidatus Rariloculus versatilis (assembly GCA_028278665.1). Taxonomy (GTDB): domain Bacteria; phylum Pseudomonadota; class Gammaproteobacteria; order Steroidobacterales; family Rariloculaceae; genus Rariloculus; species Rariloculus versatilis. Next base: position 21,650 of record JAQAJI010000047.1, on the reverse strand, counting down.
CGGGTATGTCGACGATCGGCCGGTCGGGGAAGACGCGGACCATCGAGTCCATGAAGCCTGCCCATTCGTAACTGCCGTGGAAGTCGTCGACCATGAGGAAGCCGCCGCGCAGCAGGTACTCCCTGAGGCGCGCGGCCTCGATCTCGTTGAGGTACCAGCGGCCGACCTCCACGGCATACAGCCACGGATAGTCGAAAATGGCATCGTCGGTGAGATCGATGATGCGGCTCTCGTTGCGGGAACTGGTCTGCACGCGGGTCAGGCGCGTGACGCCCTGGAGGAAGTGCGTCTCGGCTTCCGGCCAGTCCACGTCCCAACTGCTCCGGTAGCCGAAACCGCCGCCCCCTCCGCTCGAGTACAGCAGCCGGGTGAAATGAAACTCGGCCGTCGGCAGTTCCGTGCGCCGGCCGTACTCGTCGCTGCGCGCAGCGAGTGCGAACGCGACCAGCGCCACTGCAGCCAGGGCGTTGATCAGGCGCGTGCTAGTCGTGGCCATCTGTCGGTGTCGTCGTGTCAGCTTCGCACTGTGTCCGCAGCATGTTCCGTATTGGCGGCCCTGCGCGCAAGTCCGCAGGGTTCATCCCACTCAGTATCGCCCCGGCCGGCCGCGGCCGGGAGGCGACCTCGCTGCGGCATCAGCGGTTTCCTGGCTCCGCAAACCATTCGTCAAGCTCGCCGCTTGCGAGTTCCTCGATCGTGTACTCATTGAACGCCCTGTAGGCTGTCCAGTGGCCGATCCTGTCCTGCAGTTCCAGCGCCTGCCAGCCGGTCGCCTCGGCCATGCGCTCGCGATAGCCGGCGAGCTTCGCATCGGCGTACTCGTTGCACCGGCCCAGAAATGCGGCGATGCAGGCCTTCTTCTGCTCCAGGGTCATATTCGTCAGGTTTCGCTCGGCGGACTCTGAATCCGGCGTCGCGCGCCGGTTTCAGGCTCGATTTCGAGCGCATTCTCGATGCTATCATGCTCGGCCGACGGCACTTCTTTCAGGATTTGCCTGTCACAGTTAATCTAGACGTAATCAATCCGGCCGTCGCCCGGGCACAAAAAGGCAGTCCTTGTTCGAATTCCTCTTCAAGTACTCTCGCCGCACGTTTGAGCAGGGCGAGCTGTTGTTCGCGAGCAGTTGGCCGCTCTGGCTGCTCGCCGCGCTGGTGTTGCTCGGCGCCGCGGGCATCGGATTCGCGCTGCACCGAAATCGACAGGACCTGGGGCTCTTCAGGCTCGGTACGCTCGGACTCCTGCAGACGCTGCTCTGGGCCGTTGCCCTCACGCTTGTGTGGAGGCCGGCCCTGCTGAGCCAGACCCTGCGCCCGCAGGAAAACGCCGTAGCCGTATTGCTGGATACCTCGGCGAGCATGAGCTACGGAACGGATGAGCAATCGCGCCTGCAACAGGCGGTAGCGGCACTCAACGAAAGTGCCCTGCCCGAACTCGGGGCCAACTTCGACATCGAGACGTTTGCGTTTTCGGACCGCGCGGTCGCTGTCGAGTCGCTGGATCTGCTGCCGGCGCCGGGCCCCAGGACGCGCATCGGCGACGCTCTTCTGACCGTGCTGCGCGGCGCCAACGCCGGAGCGCTCGGTGCGCTCGTGCTGGTCAGCGACGGCGCCGACAATTCCGACGAACTCGACGCGGCACAGATTGCCGAGATCGCCGGTTTCGGCGTCCCCGTGCATACGCTTGGCGTCGGCCGCGAGGATCTCGACGAAGACCTCGAGCTCGAGGATGTCATCCTGCCGGCCCAGGGCATTCCAGGTTCCACGGTTGGCGCCCAGGTCAGCGTTCGGCACGGCCGCGGCTCGCAGGCGCAGCTCAAGGTCTACGACGGCGACAGCATCATCGCATCGGAGCCGATCGCCCTGCCGTCGCAGGCCGGCGTCACGACGCGCCTGATCGACATCGACGTCGGCGACGCCGGAGTCCGGGACCTGCGGTTTGCGATCGACGCGATCGGCGGCGAGCAGAATCTCGTCAACAACACCCAGATCAGGCCTCTCGAGGTGCCCGAGCGCAGGCGCCGCATCCTGTACATGGAGGGCGAGCCGCGCTGGGAGTACAAGTTCATCCGCCGGGCGCTCGACGAGGCGGCGCCAGTCGGCCTTGCGACCCTGTTGCGCACGACGCCGAACAAGTTCTACCGGCAGGGCGTCGATTCGGCGGAGGAACTCGCGGACGGACTGCCCAGCGACGAACGCGCGCTCTTCGCTTACGACGCACTGATCATCGGCAGCTACGAAGCGGCGGCGCTGACTCCCGAACAGCAGGAGATGATTCGCGACTTCGTGAGTCGCCGCGGCGGGAGCCTGCTCATGCTCGGCGGGCGGCGAGGGCTCGCCGACGGCGGCTGGGGCCTGACGCCGGTGGCCGAAGTGCTCCCCGCCCAGTTGCCGGAGATCGAAGCGCCGAGTTTCCTGCGCTATCCCGCCAAGGCCGTACTGACAGCAGAGGGCGAGCGCTCGCTGCTCACCCGGCTCGATGCCGACGACGCCGTCAATCGCAGACTCTGGGAAGAACTGCCGGATCTTGCCGATTTCCAGTATGTCAGCGGCCTCAAGCCCGGTGCCGCGGTACTGCTGGAGGCCGAGATTCAGGGCAGCACGGAGCCGCTGCTGATTCACCAGCGCTTTGGCCTGGGCAACTCCTACATCCTTGCGAGCGGCGGAACATGGCGTTGGCAGATGCAGCTCCCGCACGAGGACCAACGCCACGAGACGTTCTGGCGCCAGTTGCTGCAGGCGCTCGCGGCGAGTGCGCCGGAGCCCGTCATGTTGTCGGCGCAGCAGGTCTTTTACGCCGACGAGACCACCGTGACCCTGCGCGCCGAAGTCAGGGACCGCGACTACATGCCGGCAGGCAACGCGGCGGTCACCGTGTCGATCGACGACGGCTTCAACCCGCCGGTCACCGCGGCGATGACTCCCGTGCCCGGCGAGCCGGGCGTGTACGAACTCGGCCACGAGGCGGAGCAGCCCGGGATATACCGTTTCGAGGCGTCCGCGGAGCTTGACGGCGAGGTGCTCGGTGACGCCCGAGTCGCCGTCAGGCGTCAGGACGGAGTGGCCGAGCACTTCCGGATTCAGCAGGACCGCGCACTGCTCGAGCGCCTCGCGGCCGCCACGGGCGGTCGATACTTTGCGCTCGACGATACCGGCGCGATTCCGGAGGCCGTCCAGTTCTCAGACGCGGGCATCGTGGAGCGGCAGATACTGGATCTGTGGAACATGCCCGTGAATTTCCTGCTCCTGCTGCTGCTCAAGGCCGGCGAATGGTTGCTGCGGCTGCGCTGGGGTCGGCTGTGAGAATGTCGGCGGCGCGCGTAGCAGGGCTCTGTGCAGCCGGACTGCTCGCGGCCGCGCCCGTTACCCGGGCCGAACTTTTCTACCTGATCGTTGGCGGACTCGGCGGGGAGGCGCTCTACGATGAGGCTTTCACCGCGCAGACGGAATCGCTCGCCGAGGCGGCGCTGCGGACGGTCGGAGAGGAATCGCGCGTGGCCGTACTTGCCGGCGCCGACGCGAGCCGCGACGCGCTTCGCGCGAGCCTCGCCGAACTCGCCGAGCAAACCGGCGAAGCCGATAGTCTCGCGGTGTTTCTCGTCGGTCACGGCAGCTACGACGGCGCCCAGTACAAGTTCAATCTGCCGGGACCCGACATCGACGGCAACGAACTCGGCGAACTGCTCGCGGCCGTCCCGGCGCGCACCCAGCTCATCGTCAATGCGACGAGCGCGAGCGGTGCGGTGCTCGAGGACTGGAGCGCCGAGAATCGGACCGTGATCACGGCGACCCGCAGCGGCGCCGAACGCAACGCCACGCGGTTCGCAGAGCACTGGGCCGAAGCGCTGTCGACGGACGAGTCCGACCTCGACAAGAACGGCATGATCACGGCCCAGGAGGCTTTCGACTACGCCTCGCGGAAGGTCGCCGACAGCTATGAGACCGAAGGCACGCTCGCAACCGAGCATCCGCAGCTCGCCGGCGACACGGCAGCCCGATTCGACGTTGCGAGGTTGACCGCCCGGGTTGCCGACACGCCGCGGATGCAGGCGCTCATCGACGAACTTGTTGGCCTTGAGGGACAGATCGCGGAGTTGCGCCTGCGCCGCGACGAGCTTCCCATCGAGGACTACCAGACCCGATTGCAAGGGCTGCTCGTCCAGCTCGCTCTCGTGCAGCAACAGATCGACGAGGCCGGGGCACAATAGGCCGATGAAACTCCGGGCACGCCATCTCTGGCTTGTGCTGGCGATCGTCGCACCGCCGTCGCAAGCGTTCAGGATCGAATACGGTGCGGACCGGCCCGCGGAACTCGCTGCCTGCGACCAGGCGCTCTATACGGGACAGCGCGCCGAGGCCAGAAGCTGCTACCGGGCGTTGCTCGCGAGCAACGACGATGTCCGGGTCAAGGCCGAGGCGGCCCGATCGCTCGGCGATCTGCGCGCTGCGAACGGTTTCTTTCAGACGGCTGTCGAAGCCTGGCCCGAGGACCCGGCGGTGCGCACCCGCTGGGGCGAGCTCTTCGTTGAAACGCACCAGGACAACGAAGCGGTAAGACTCTTCCAGGAGAGCCTCGAACTCGCGCCGGATCACGCCCCGGCCATCCTCGGCCTGGCCAGTATTTCGGCGGGCCGCTTCGAGGACAGGACGCGCGCCTGGGTGGACGAGGTTCTCGAGCTCGATCCCGACAATGTCGGCGCCCGTTTGCTGCTCGCCCGCATGAGCCTTGAGGAGGGCGAAGTCGATGCGGGCGACGAACAGCTCACGCGCGCATTGGAGATCGTCGAGGAACGCGGGTTGCCGCCGCTCGAGATCCATGCGCTCAAGGCCTCGGTAGACCTGCTCAGGGGCATCGAGCAAAGTCCCTGGACCGAGCGCGCACTTGCATACAACGCGGGCTTCGGCGAGATATACGCGACTCCCGCGCACTTCTACGTGATCACACGCCGGTATCGCGAAGCCGCCGAACTGTACCGAAGCGCGGTCGAAATTCAACCTGACCTGTGGGCGGCACATGCCGAACTCGGAGTGAACCTGCTGCGCGGCGATTGCGAGAATCCGGAGGCGACCGTCGCAGAAGCGCAGCGGCACCTTGCGTTTGCCTACCAGGGCGACCCGTACAGTGCCCAGACGGTCAACACGCTGCGACTCATCGACAGCCTCGACAATTTCGTGCTTACGCGCCATGGCTCGGCCGACGGCGACGAGGCCGCAGACCCCTCCGTGATCCTGCGACTGCATCGCGACGAGGACCTGGTGCTCAGGCCTTATGTGCTCGAACTCGTGAACCGGAGCATCGAGACCTTCGCCCGGCGCTATGGTTTCGAACTCGAAGAATCCGTCATCGCCGAGCTTTACCCCGAACACGATGATTTCGCTGTCCGCACCGCGGGTCTGCCTGGCATCGGGCTGCTTGGCGTCACCTTCGGTTGTCTCGTTGCGATGGACAGCGTATCCGCGCGGGCCGAAGGCGACTTCCACTGGGGCACGACGCTGTGGCACGAAATGGCGCATGTGTTCACGCTCAGGGCGACGGACCATCTTGTCCCTCGCTGGTTCAGCGAGGGAGTTTCGGTCTACGAGGAGTGGAGCACCGGGCCATTGCCGGGCCGCCACATCCCGCTGCACGTTTTCGAGGCGATCGGGGAAGACAAGCTGCTGCCCGTCGCGGAACTCGATCAGGGTTTCATCCGACCGACCTACGAGAACCAGGTCGTCGTGTCCTACATGCAGGCCGGGCTGATCTGCGAGTTCATTGCCGCGAACTGGGGCCAGACGAGCCTGCAGGCGATGCTCGTTCACTATCGCGAGGGTCTGGACACCGGCGAGGCGATCGAGCGCTCGCTCGGTGTCACGCCGGAGCAGTTCGACGCCGAATTCGGGGAGTACGTCGCAGCGGAATTCGGCACTGTGCTCGACAACCTGGAACCCTGGCAGCGGGCCCGGGACGCGGCCTGGGAGAGCGCCGCACAGGGCGCATGGAGCGAGGCGCTGGCACAGGCGACACGCGCCAACGACCTGTTTGCGGACTACGTCGACGAAGGCAGCGCCTGGCTGGTCAAGGTCAGGGCTCACGACGAACTCGGCGACGCCGAGGCCGCGTTGCAGACGCTTCGCGAGTATCGCCGTCGCGGCGGCTACGCGCCCGCTGCGCTGATGCAACTGGCCGGCCGCCTGAGCGAGTCCGGCAGCGGCGCCGAGGCGATCGCCGTCCTCGAGGACGTCATTCAGGTCGCGCCGCTGCAGGAAGATCTGCATGCCCGGCTCGGGGACCTTTTGCTCGAAGCCGGCCGCGCGGACCAGGCGCTCGTCGAGTATCAGGTACTGGCCGCGATGAATCCCCACGACCAGGCTTCGGTCCACTTCCGCCTTGCGCAAGCCTGGCACGCTCTTGAGGACCTGAATCTGACACGCGAGCATGTTCTGCATGCTCTTGAAATCGCGCCCCATTACCGTGAGGCGCAGCAGCTTTTACTGGAGATCGTACGTTGAGCGTTGAAGTCGAAGTTCCAAGCCAGCTCCAAAACGAAGAAACGATGGCCCTCGTTGAGAGCTTCCGCGAATCCCTGGACAGTATCCGGGTCGAAGTCGGCAAGGTCATCATCGGCCAGGAGGAAGTCGTCGATCACCTGTTGCTGACGCTGCTCGTCGGCGGCCATTGCCTAATCACCGGCATGCCGGGAACGGCCAAGACGCTGCTCGTGCGCACGCTTGCCGATGCGCTCGGACTGAGCTTCAAGCGCATCCAGTTCACCCCGGACCTCATGCCCACCGACGTCACCGGCACCGATATCATCGAGGAGGACATCGGACCTTCGTCCCGGGGCCGATCTTCGCGAACGTCCTGCTCGCCGACGAGATCAACCGCACTCCGCCGAAGACACAGTCGGCGCTGCTCGAAGCCATGCAGGAGTTTTCCGTCACGGTTCGCGGCAACCATCACGACATCGAGCGACCGTTCTTCGTGCTCGCGACGCAGAATCCGATCGAACTGGAAGGCACCTACCCCTTGCCCGAGGCGCAGCTTGACCGCTTTCTGTTCAACGTAATCCTCGATTACCTGACCGGGGAGGAGGAGGTCAAGGTCGTCAACCGCTACACGACGCGCATGGACATTCCTGCCGTTGAGGCCTGCACGACGCCCGAGCAGATCATGAAATTCCAGTGGCTCGTCAGGCAGGTCCCGGTCGCCGAGTCCGTCAACCGTTTCGCCGTCGACCTCGTGCGCGCCACGCGTCCGGAGGACCCGCTTTCCACGGACGTCGTGCGCAAGTACATCCAGTACGGCGCGAGCGTGCGCGCCACGATGTTCCTGACGCTCGCGGCCAAGGCGCGCGCGCTGATGAACGGGCGCTACCACGTGACGCGCGACGACATCACCGCGCTGGTACTGCCCGTCCTGCGCCATCGCGTGCTGACGAACTATTTCGCCGAATCCGACAACATGGACGTCGACAAGGTGCTCGTGAAGCTTCTGGAGGAATTCGAAAGCGCCGGCCTCCAGGCACGCGCAAGCTGACGCCGATGGCAGCACGGGCCGGAGCCGCACCGAAAGATCTGCTCATGCCGGAGGTGCTGGCGAGCCTGTCCAACCTCGATCTCGTCGCCCGGGCCGTCGCCGAAGGTTTTCTCACCGGATTGCACCGCTCGCCGTTCTTCGGCTTCAGCCAGGAATTCGCCGAGTACCGCGCCTACGCGGAGGGTGACGATCCCCGCTTCGTGGACTGGAACGTGTACGCACGCACGGAGCGCACCTACATCAAGCGCTATATCGGCGAGACGAATACCCACCTCGTTTTATTGCTCGATTCCAGCGCATCGATGGCGTACGGCACCGGCAGCGTGAACAAGCTGCAGTACGGGAAATTTCTCGCCGCGACGCTCGCCTTCCTCGCCGGGCGCCAGCATGATGCGGTCGGCCTGATCGTCTTTGACGAGGATGTCCGTGAGTACCGGCCGCCGTCGTCGCGCGCCGGGCAGCTGCACGGCGTGTTTCACGCGATCGACCGGGCCGAACGCGGGGCCGGTACGGATATCGACGCGCCTTTCGAGCGTTTCCGGGAGTTCGAGAAGGGGCGCGGGCTCGTCGCGGTCATCTCCGACTTCTACTGCGATCCGGACGCCTTGCTCAAGGGCGTGCAGCCGCTCGCCTATCAGGGCCAGGACGTGATCCTCTTCCAGCTTCTGGATCCGGAGGAACTCGACCCGCAACTGCGCGAGTCGGCGATGTTCGAGGACATGGAGACCCAGGAGACGATGGAGGTGTCGCCCGCATCGACGCGCACGTCGATGCGCTGAAGCAGGCCGCGGTCGGGGTCGGTGCCGATCACACGCTCGTGAACATCGCCGCGCCGCTCAACGAAGCACTCAAGGATTACCTGACGTTCAGGCAGCGCCGTGGCTGACCGGGCGGCGACGACGACCAAGCGCCTGCGATGACCCTGCTTGCACCGCTGTTTCTGCTGGGCCTGCTCGCGATCGGGTTGCCGATCTGGCTGCATCGACTGTCGTCGGAAAATCCGAACCGCAAACCGTTCAGTTCCCTGATGTTTCTTGAAGCCGGCGAACCGCGGCGCGTGCTGGCGAAGAACCTGCAGTATCTGTTGTTGCTGGCCTTGCGCATCGGCGTGTTGGCCCTGCTCGCGCTCGCCTTCGCCCAGCCTGCGCTCTGGCGGGAACCGGGCGCGGTCGCAAGCGGCACCGCGCAACTTCACGTCATCGTTCTGGACGCGTCGGCCTCGATGTCATTCGGCGAGCGCTGGGAGCGCGCGCAGGATGCCGCACTCGACGTGATCGGCAGCCTGGCGCCGGACGACCGGGCTCAGCTCGTTTCGGGCGGACGCGTGACGGAACTGCTCACTGACCAGACCGTCGATCGCACCGTGCTTCGCCAGGGCGTCGCGGCGGCGCGGCCGGGCGTGTTTTTCCTCGACTTCGGCCAGCTCATGCGAGCTGTCGACGGCGTGCTGCGCGGTGCGGAACTCCCGGTCGTGCTGCACCTGATCACGGACGGCCAGGAAGGCGCACTGCCGACCCGGTTTGCGGAGCTTGCGCCGACTGAGCCCGCTGAGCTTCGGGTCCACAACGTCGCAGCCGAGGGCGAAGCCAACTGGGCCGTGGAGAGTCTCGTGGGCTCGACGCTGACGGGCGAGGTTCAGGCAAGCGTGCGGAGTTTCTCGTCGACGCCCGTGGACAAGACGTTGAGCCTTGAACTCAACGGGCGGCAGATCGACGAACGACGGCTGGAAATCGAGCCAGGCGGGCGGGCCAATGTCAATTTCGGCGCACTCGAACTGGCTTCGGGCGCCAATCGCGTGAGCGTTTCGTTGACGCCGGTCGACGACATGGCCGGGGACGACACTCGCATCATTGCGCTCAAGCGGGCCGAACCGCGGCCTGTCCTGCTGGTGTCCGGCGATCTGCGGATGCGCGACACGCTGTTCATCGCATCGGCGATGGAGTCGCTGGCGGCGCTCGCACTCGTACCGAACATCGTGGCCGCAGCGGAACTCGGCGAGCAGATGCTCGCCGATTATGGCTTTGTCATCGTCGCCGACGCGGGCGCACTCGGCGAAGCGCAGGTTCAGCGACTGGAAGACTACGTGGCGTCTGGCGGCGCGCTGCTCCTGGCGCTCGGGCCGCGCTCCGCCGCGCAGAGCGCCGTGCCGCTTACGGGACAGCAGTTCGAGTCGGGCTCCGCGGGGTTCTTCGGCGGCGGCGACGACTACGCATCGGTGGGAGCGCTCGACGCTACCCATCCTGCGCTGCAGGGCGCACAACTGCTCCGTGCGGCACGGTTTTTCCGCCATACGGCGATCGAGGCCGCCGACGAAGACCGTGTGCTGATCAGTCTGGATAGCGGGTCTCCGCTGCTGCTCGAGCGCGGGCTGGGTTCCGGCCGTGTGCTCGTTTTCACGTCGTCGCTCGATCGGGAGTGGAACGACCTGCCCGTGCAGCCCGTGTTCGTGCCGCTCGTGGCCGGCATCGCCAACCATCTGCTCGGCGGGGCCGGGTTCAGCAGCGAACGCAGCCTCGGGAGTACCCTGGCGCTCAGGGCCGTGGGTCTTCTCGGCGGGCAGATTTTCGATCCGGCCGGCGACCCGGCCCTCGGCCTGGTCGGCGGCAGCGACGATGTGTTGCTCGATCAGATCGGTTTCTACGAGATCGTTTCGGGCGGAAATACGGATCTGGTCGCAGTCAACTTCGACATCAGGGAATCGGACCTGGCCACAGTCGACGCGGCGACGATCGATCGCTGGGAATCTTTGGGCCAGCGTGACGCGGGGCAGGCTGCCGCCGGCGCGCTGCCCGAGGATCGGGAACCTGTGCTCGCTTCGATGGCCCAACTGATTTTGATTGTGTTGCTCGTTGCCGTAATCTTGGAGTCCTGGATTGGCAACCAGCACCTCAGAGTACGACGAGGGATGGCCGAATGACCGCGCAAACACAACTCGAAGCCTATCTGGCTGAATTTCGCCGTCGCCTCAAGTCGCTGATCATGGCGCGCGGAGCGGCGGTGCTAAGCGCAGTTGCGCTGCTGCTGACGCTGACGGCGGTCTACTTCGGCACCCGCAGGGCCTTCGATCCCGAATTCATCGTCGGCGCGCGTCTGCTGCTCGTGCTCGTGCTGGCCGCCGCGCTGATCGCCTTGCTGGTTTATCCGCTCAGCGCCCTGCGCCGCAGCCGCGGCGTTGCCGACATCGAACGCCGGGCACCGGACCTCGACGGCCGTGTCGAGACCTATGACGGCATGATGCAAAGCGAAAGCGGTCGGGCGTCGCCATTTGTGGGGCTGCTCGCCGCCGACGCACTCAGGTTGGCCTCCCGAATCCCGGTCGCGTTGCGAATCCCGCGCCGCGAGGTCTCGGTGCCCGCGATCGTTGCCGTTGTCGCGGCCGCGACGCTCGTCTGGTTTGCCGCGTACGGCCCGGACTACTGGCGCTTCGGCGTACGCCATTTGTGGGTCGGCTGGTTGCTTGACGACACTCTGCCGCCGCAACGCATTGCCGTGACCCCGGGTGACGGCGCCGTGCGCCGCGGCGGGGATCTCGCCATCGACGCACGCGCTGATGGCTTCGACCCGGTGTCGATGGAGGTGTTCGCGCTCTTCGAGGGTGACGGGGACTGGCAGAGCGCGCCGATGATCCAGAGCGGCGACGAGTTCGAGTTCACGTTTTTCGCCGTCCGCGAGCCGATGCGTTACTACGTCTCCGCCGCGGGCGTGCGCAGCCAGGAATTCGAGGTGGAGGTCGTGGACCTGCCCGAGATCGACCGTATCACCCTGAGTTACGCCTACCCCGACTGGACAAGCCTTGATCCCCTCGTCGAGGACCCGGGCTACGACATCCGTGCGGTGGCGGGCACGCAAGTCACGGTCGAGGTGTACACCGACACACCGCTCAACGCGCCCACGCTGACCGCGAACGGTGAAACACTACAGATGCGCACCGACGCTTCGGTCGCCACGGCCACGCTCGAGGTCAGCGAGGAGGGCGAGTACTTCATCTCGACCTTTGTTGAACAGGATTCCGTCAGGCTAACGGATGACTACTTCATCAGCGTCGTGCCCGACAACGAGCCGGTGGTCAAGGTCGTGCGGCCGGGCCGCGACTGGCGGGCGAGCAATATCGAGGAAGTCACCGTAGCGGTCGAGGCCAGCGACGACTTCGGTCTCGACCGGCTCGAGCTGCGTTACGCGGTAAACGGCGGGGAATGGGAAACCGTCGAACTCGATGCGGCGGGAACCGAAGCTGCCGGCGAGGAGATTCTGTACCTTGAAGACATTAACCAGCCCGTTCGGCAACCTGTGTCGACTCCGGGCTCGCCGCGCGGCCAGCCTTTCCCGGTCACCCTCGAGGAGCTGCGCGCCCTGCGCGACGAACTCGCCGCGGAGGATGCCGGGGATGGTGAATCGGCAGAGCCAGAGGGGCCGGCCGAGCGCAGTCTCGAGCCCGGCGATCTGATTTCCTACTATGCCGTCGCGGAAGATCGCGGGCGAACCGTTCAGACGGACCTGTTCTTCGTGGAGGTTCAGCCCTTTGACCGCAGCTTTACGCAGTCGAGTCAGGCCGGCGGCGGCGGCGGTGGTGGTGGCGGCCAGCAGCAGGATGAAATTTCCCGACGGCAAAAGGACATACTCGTCGCGACCTGGAACCTGATCCGCGAGCGTGACGAGGAGGATCAGAGTTTTCTCGATGAACAGTCGCTCAGCGACAACGCGAGGATGCTCTCGGAGTTGCAGCAGACGCTCGCCGATCAGGCAAGAACGCTCGCAAGCCGCACGCGCGCCCGGCAGTTGACGCGCGCCGACGACGACATCCGGCGGTTCGTGGAGTATCTGGAACTTGCCGCCGAGGCGATGGAGCCCGCGGCCGAACGGCTTGCCGAGGTGGAGCTTGCCGAGGCCGTACCGTCCGAGCAGGAAGCGCTCCAGTACCTGTTGCGCGCCGAGGCCGTGTTTACGGATATCCAGGTCGCGTTCAATCGCGGCGGCGGTGGTGGCGGCGGAGGCGGGCTTGCGGGCCGCGACCTCAGCGAGCTCTTCGAACTGGAGATGGATCTCGACAAGAATCAGTACGAGACCGAGGCGCCGGTTGCGTTCGAGCAGCAGGAAGAAAACGAAGTCGACGAAGCGATCGCCAAGCTCCAGGAACTCGCGCGCCGGCAGGAAGAACTGGCGCGCCAGGCTGGCCGGAGAAACAACCAGTTGAGCGAGCAGGAGCGCTGGCAACAGGAATCGCTGCGCCGCGAGACCGAGGAACTTAGACGTCAGCTCGAGGAGTTGCAGCAGCGCATCGCTCAGGCGCAGCAACAGCAGGGCCAACAAGGTCAGGAAGGCCAGGAAGGTCAGCAGGGTCAGCAGCAAGGGCAGCCCGGTCAGCAGCAGGGGCAGCCTGGCACGGGCGGCGCACAGGGCGCCCAGACCGCGCAGGCGATACGACAGCTCGATGAAGCTCTGCGGGCAATGAACCGGGCCGGTCAACCGGGCGAAAACGTCGATCCGGAGCAGGCCAGGCGAGCGATCGAGCAGGCACGGCGCCAGCTCCAGCAGGCACTCCAACAGATGACCGCGCAACGCCAGCAGGCTGCCGGCGAAGCCTTTTCGGATCTCGCTGATCGCTCGAGCGACATGTATTCGGAGCAGCGGCAACTGGCGGCCGATCTGCAGCGCGAGCTGCAGAACGCGCTCGACGAGCAGATCGACAGCGGTGCTGCAACCGGGGGGCTGGATCGCCGCGTCGCGCAGGAGCTTTCCGACCGCAAGTACGACCTGCAGCAGGAGCTGGAAGCTCTCGAGGAAGACATACAGCGCGTCGCGCAGGAGTTCCGGAATCAGACGCCGGGAGCCAGCGACGAACTCTCCTCGGCGCTCGCCGATCTGCAGCAGTCCCAGGTGGCGCTGCGCTTGCTCTACGCGGCCGAGTACATCCGCCGCGGGGCAGCCAACCAGGTCGCGGCGACCGAGGCCGTGACGACGGCGGCGTTGCGCGATCTGGAGCGCAGTACGCAGGAAGCGCTTGCGCGCGCGACGCGAGAAGCCGTGGCAGGCGAGCAGGAGGAACCCAATCCCAACGCCGAGCTCGTGGCCGAGCTGCAGGCGCTGCGCCGCGAATTGGCCGAACTGACCGAAGGACAGCGTGCGGCGGCCGGCGGGCAGCAGGACGCGAACCCGCAGGCACAGGCCGGCGGGGCCCAGCAGGGCGGCGCCCAACAGGGTGGCGCGCGCGGCGGTGGAGCCGATGACCGCTTCGGTTTCGGCGGCGGTCTGTTCGACTGGGCGCGTACCGGCATCTGGGATCCGCAGCGCAACGGGTTCTGGCAGGACCAGGACGCCGTCGACGAACTGCGCGACAGACTCGGTGACGCGGGACGGGATCTCCTGACGCTGGGTGCGCAACTGCGCGCTGAAGGGCTCAGCGACGACGACCTTCGGGCAGTGCGCGAACTCGGCGACGCGCTGCGCGCGGGCCTCAACGGCAACCCCGAACTCGTGGAGGCGGAATTCCAGGCACTCGTCAGTCTTGCCGAGCAGCTCGAGATTCAGCTTCAGGCCGACGGCGCGGCGGAAGAGTCCGTGGTCCGAACACAAGCACCTGCCCAGGTTGCTCAGGGCTTCGAGGAAGTCGTTGCCGAATACTATCGCCGCTTGAGCCGCGCAACGCCAACGCCCTGAGTCCCACCGGGGCGCGAGTAGCCGCGAGCGGCGCTATCGGCAAGCGCCGGGGCTGCGCTGCGACGAGTTGCGCCAGGAGCCTGCGGCGCAGATTCCTGGCTGTCGCGCTCGGCAATATCGCGACCGTATGCGCGCTCGGCATGGTCAAGAATTCTTTAGTGGCGCCTCTGACGCCGGCCCGGCACGCAATGCCGGCGGGAATGAATGCAATAATGGGTGCTCGTAGCCGTCGACCCGCTACGGCACATGGGTGAGGCAGCGGTGGCGTGAGCGAAGCAACTGACAACGCGATCATTCGGACGCACGACCTGCGGCGCCACTATCGCATGGGCGACGAATTCATCCATGCGCTGAGCGGCGTCGACCTCGTCATCGAGCGCGGCGAATACGTGGCCATCATGGGTCCGTCGGGTTCGGGCAAGTCGACCCTGATGAACATGATCGGTTGTCTGGATACACCTGATCAGGGCGAGTACTGGCTCAATGGCAAGCTTGTCTCGGAAATGAACGATCGTGAACTTGCCGGAGTGCGCAACACCGAAGTCGGTTTTGTCTTTCAGACGTTCAACCTGCTGGCGCGCACGAACGCCCTGCACAACGTCGAGATGCCGCTGCTCTACGCGGGTCTCAAGCGCAAGGAGCGCATCGCGCGCGCCGAAACGGCTCTGCAGCGCGTGGGTCTCGGCGACCGCATGATGCATCGCCCGAGCGAGATGTCGGGCGGCCAGCGCCAAAGGGTCGCGGTTGCCCGAGCGCTCGTAACCGAGCCCAGCATCCTGTTGGCGGACGAGCCGACGGGTAACCTGGACTCGGCCACCGGAGTCGAAATCATGGGTTTGTTCCGTGGGCTGCACGAGAGCGGAAATACGATCCTTGTGGTGACGCACGAAGCGGATGTCGCGAAAAACGCCGAGCGCATCATCTACCTGCATGACGGCCTCATTGCCGAGGACCATCGCAAAGAGAAAGTGAGGCACTGATATGCGTGCATGGCCAATCGTCGTACCAGCGGCCATCCTGCTCGCAAGCGGTTGCGAAACGGAAACCGATGCTGTTGCGCCGCTCTACGACGCGGCGCCCGTCGAGCGCCGCGACATTCAGGTTACGGTCGAGGCCGCAGGCGTGATCGAGCCCGAGACCACGGTCGAGGTCAAGTCGAAGGCATCGGGCGAGATCCTCACCGTACATGCCGAGACGGGCGATGTCGTCGATGCCGGAACACTGCTCGTCGAGGTGGACAAGCGCGAACCACGCAACCGACTGGCCGAGGTCGAGGCCAACCTCGTCGCGGCCCGTGCGCGGCGCACGATCGCTGAGACGCAGATGGAGCGTGCCGAGACGCTGTACCAGTCCGGTACGCTTACCGAATCGGACTTCGAGCAGTCGCAGCTCGAGTTCGCCAATTCACAGGCCCAGGTCGTCGGCGCCGAGGTGGCGCTTGAGAACGCGCGCATCGCGATGGACGATACCGATGTACGCGCGCCGATTACGGGAACGATCATCGAGAAGGCCGTCGAGCCCGGGATGGTGATCTCGTCGCCGACCCAGGCGGTCAGCGATGGCACGATCCTCATGCGAATGGCCAATCTCGACGCTGTCCAGGTGCGCACGCTCGTCGACGAGACCGACATCGGCAAGATCCGACCCGACATGCCGGCGACGGTTACGGTCGCTGCCTATCCCAATCAGCCTTTCGAAGGTGTCGTGCTCAAGATCGAGCCGCTCGCCATCGTCGAGCAGAACGTCACGATGTTTGCCGTGCTGATCCGTCTGGAGAACCGCGGCGGCCTGCTGATGCCGGGCATGAACGCCGACGTCGAGATCGAAATTGCCGACCGGCAGTCGGTCGCCGCCGTTCCCACAGCGGCACTGCGGGCCGAGGCCGATTTCGAGTCGACGGCGGCGATGCTCGGCATGACGGAAGTGGAGTTCCGCGCCGCACTCGGCCATGAGGAGCCCGACGTGGCAAGCCCGCCGCGCAACGTGTTGTCGCTTGCCGGTCGCGAGATCGAGCTTCCGCAAGGCGTGGATGCCGCGCTGGTTGAAGCTGCGATCGAGAAGCGCACCAGCGGCGGCACGCTGACCGCCGACGAACGGGCGATGCTGCGACCGATCATGCAGCAAATGTTCGCTGACGGCGGACCGCCTGCGGGATTCGGTGGCGGCGGTGGCGGTTTCGGTGGCGGCGCGGGAGGACCGGGCGGCGGTTTCGGTGGACCGCCCGGCGAAGGCTTCGGTGGCGGTGGCTTCGGAGGATCCCCCGCAGATGGCTTCGGTGGTGCCCGTCGCCGGGCATCGTCCGCGAGCGTCACCAACTACCAGTTCGGCGGAGAGTACTGGGTCATCGCCTTGCGCGACGGCAATCCCGTTCCCGTGACGATCGAGACCGGTCTGACCGATCTTCGTTACACCGAAGTCGTTGCGGGCCTCGAACCCGGCGACGACGTGTTGCTGCTGCCGAGTTCGAGCCTCTTCGAACAACAGGCCATGTTGCGCGATCTGATCTCGAGCCGGTTTTCCTCGACGCCGTTCCAGCAGCAAAACAGCAATAGCATGCGCGGGATGCGGATGTTCCGCTGACCTGCGGACGTTCGCGCACCTGCATCCTGGCAACTCGCGACTGCACGCTCGCTCCCATCCGATTCTTCGGTCGATAGTTCACGTTGCAAATGGCTGGAAACCCGTCCCGTTCGACCGGCCGAAGGGACGGTGCAGCTGAGTCGTCGCTGGAGCAGCTCGCCGCTGGCGATCCCGCCAGGGAACGCGAGTTCTCACTGCCGGGTTTTGCGCTCGCGGCGCGCGAATGGGGTGAACCGGGCCGCTTGCCCGTACTTGCGATCCACGGCTGGCTCGACAATGCGGGCAGTTTCGATCTGCTCGCGCCGCTGCTCGGCGGCTGCCATCTCGTCGCGCTCGATTGTGCCGGGCACGGCAGGAGCGGTCATCGCTCCGCGGATGCGTCGTACAACATGCTCGCGGATGTCGGCGACGTTCTCGAGGTTGCCGGTCAACTTGGCTGGTCCCGATTCAGCGTAATCGGACACTCGCGAGGAGCGGCGATCGGGATGCTCCTGGCTGGTTCGTTTCCCGACAGCGTGGAGCGCCTTGTCCTCCTCGAAGGCGGCGTACCGATCGTCAGCACTGCCGGGGACGCGCCGGACGACCTCGCCGCGGCGCTGACCGAGCGCGAGAATTTGCGGACCCGGTCCGGGCGGATCTACGCGACGCGCGAGGACGCGCTGCGCGCGCGTGCCTCCGGCTTCTCGCCAGTCACTCGCTCGGCAGCCGCAATTCTCGCACGCAGATCGCTTGAGCAAGTCGACGGCGGATTCCGCTGGCACATGGACCAAAGGCTCAAGGGAAGGTCGGAACTACGCCTGACCGTCGAACATGTCGAGGCTTTCATATCCCGGGTCAGGTGCCCGGTACTCGTAATCATGGCCGAGCGCAGTCCGTTTGCCGACCGCGAGACATTCCAGAGATTATTGAGCGAATTCAAACAGGTGGAGCGAGTGACGCTGCCGGGCGGCCATCACTTCCACCTCGAAGGCGCGGACACCGAAATCGCGCTCAGGACGCGGGCGTTTCTCGGGCTGGCAGACGACGGCTGAGTGCGGCGTTTGGCGCCAGCGCCGCAGAGTTCAACGCAAGCGAATCAGTAACGGTCGCGGTGGCGAATCCACTGCATGGTGAAGGCGAGACCGTCTTCGTCCCTGCCTCTCGGAACAACGTCCAGAAATCGATATGTACCCAGAAACGCCTCGAGGCCTCGCGCGAACGTCGAGTAGGTGTGGAAGACTTCCCCGGCGGTGTTCGTGGCAAAGACGCTCATGCCGGGCAGTTCGGTAGCCGGATGGCCACTCTCCCTGCGGTAGTTGTACTCGACTTCGCCCCGATCGATCTGCTCCTGCGTGAACGAAACCCTGAAGTCCCGGCTGAAATCGTTACTGGCGGACGACACCCATTTGAAATCCCAGCCCATGCGCTGCCTGAACGCCTCCAGTTTGGCGAGCGGCGCACGCGAAACGGCCACCATCGTTACGTCGCGTTGGCGCAGATGTACTACCAGAGGCGCGAAGTGATCTGCCATGAACGAGCAGATCATGCAGCCTTCGTCCCAGCCCGGATCGAACATGAAGTGGTAGACGATGAGTTGGCCGCTACCGGCGAAGAGTTCCGCGAGCGTTTCACGGCCATCGGGGCCGTCGAAAACGTAGTCCTTCTCGAGTCGTTCCCAGGGCAGGCGATCGCGTTGACGCGTCAACTCCTTCTCCTGCGCAAGCAATTCCTTGCGGGCGGCGATCCAGTCGTCATGAGAAACGATGCGTTGTTCGTTCATGGGTTGAAACCTCGCTGCCGGGATTGCTGTCCCGAGTGGGGATGAATTCGAAGCGGAACACTATCTCACAGGGCGAATGGCTGAACTACAGTACCGTGAGCACGATGAGCGAACTGCTCACTTCAAGCATCTGTATCTCACAGGGCGACTGGCTGAACCACACCACCGTGGTCCGGGTGCGATCGTGAGTCACTCGGCCTGGTGGTGCGGACTCCGGCGCGGCGAGGCCTGGAACCAAATCGTGTCGCCCGGACGACGTTCAGCTTGAGCCGGACACGGCGATCACGTGGAAGCCTTTGACCCCATGCCGGCTTTTTTGGCAACGCGTGCACGGGTAAACTGGCGCCGACCTGCCGACCCGGCATTCAATGTAGTCAAGCCCCCTGGAAGCGAACCTATGAGAAACAAATTCGGTGTCATCGTTCTGCTGCTCGGCCATCCGCTCACGCTGCCGGCGCATCACAGTGTTGCTGCCAACTTCGACACTTCGACCGTGGTGGAAGCTTCAGGCGTGGTCACCGAACTCTCCTGGCGCAATCCGCATGTGCGTTTTGAACTGATGGAAGAGAGCGCAGACAGCACGACAACGTCGTACACCATCGAAATGACGTCGCTGACCAATCTGCGGCGTGCGGGACTGAGCGGCCAGCTTCTGGAAGTCGGGGACAGCATTCGGGTTGCGGGCATGCCGGGGCGCAGGGACTCCACAGCGCTTTACGTGGAGAATATTCTGCTCGCCAACGGTGACGAAGTGCTCCTCGGGCCCACCTCCGAACCTCGTTGGGCCAACCAGGTTCGAGGTCGCGAGGGCCCGTCCGGCCCGGGCGACGCGTCTGCGCCGGAACTCGGAATCTTTCGTACCTGGAGCACGCCCCAGGATCAGCCGTTACTGCTTCCGCAGGATACGGAGCCGGAATTCGACTATGACCGCTATCCGTTGACGGCCGCAGCGCGAGCCGCGGTTGAGGGCTTCGACCGCATCACCGACAGTCCGATACTCAACTGCGTTTCAAAGGGCATGCCCACGATCATGGAGCAGCCCTATCCGATGGAATTCGTCGAGCAGGACACTGACATCCTCGTGCGCCTGGAAGAGTACGACACTCAACGCCTGATCCACATGAGCGAGGGCGCAAGCGACGAGGGGCAGCCGCACAGCAAGCTGGGTTACTCGGTCGGGCGCTGGGACGGCGACTCGCTTGTCGTGCGCACTACGCGCATCGACTGGGCGCATTTCGACGTTGTCGGCGTCCCCCAGAGCGAAGACTCGGTCCTGCTTGAACGGTTCACGCCCAGCGAGGACGGAAGTCGTCTGGACTACGAGTTGACGGTGACCGATCCGGTGAATTTCACCGAGCCGGTGACTCTCAGCAAGTTCTGGGTCTGGTACCCGCAAATGACGGTCGAGCCGTTCGAGTGCAGGGTATAGTCCGAGTGTTGCACTCAAGGCTCGCGATGATCGCGCCGGATTCCGGGCGCAGCCGAAAATGGTGCAACGTTCCGGCTCGATCGTCAGGGTCCGCTCATGTAGTCCACGGTCAGGTGGGTCAGCACGCGCACGCCCGTGACCAGGGCCGCTTCATCCACGTAGAATAGCGGCGAATGATTGGCAGGAGCCGTGGCGGCATCCACATCGGGCGGCGTCACGCCCAGTGTCAGATAGAGGCCCGGCACTTCGAGGGCGAAGAACGAGAAGTCCTCGGCGACCGTGCGCGGTTCAGCCTCGACCATGTTTTCGCGGCCGACGACGCGCTCGATGGTGGGCAGCATCTGTCGCGTCAGTTCGCGGTCGTTGGCGGTCACCGGGTACATCTCGATGATCTCCAGATCTGCCCGAGCGCCCGCCGCCTCCGCGATCGCGCTGACCGATCTGCGTAAGCTTTCATGCACCATGTCCCGGGTCCCCATGTCGAGGTTCCGGATCGTGCCGATCATTTCCACCGAGTCGGGAATGATGTTGTTGCGTATCCCGCCGCGAATCGCCCCGAAGCTCACGATGGCCGGCGCGCGCGTTAGATCCACCTGGCGGCTCACGATGGTCTGCACACCGGTGATGATCTGCGCCGCCGTCACGATCGGGTCCACGCCGTCCCAGGGTCGCCCGCCGTGCGTCTGGCGGCCGTGCACGGTGAGCCGGAACCGGTCCGCGCTCGCCATGATCGATCCGGCCCGGTAGCCGATCTGGCCGGTATTGAGATTCGAGAACGCGTGCATTCCGAAAATCGCGTCCGGTCGATAGCGGTCGAACAGTCCCTCCTTGAGCATCAGTTCCGCGCCGCCTTCCTCGCCTTCGGGCGCTCCCTCCTCGGCGGGCTGGAAGATGAACAGCACCGAACCCGGCAATTCGTCCCTGAGCGTCACGAGGTTCTGTGCCACGCCCAGCAGCATGGCCATGTGCGTGTCATGACCGCAGGCGTGCATCACGCCCACTTCCTGCCCGGCGAATTCGGTGCGCACCGTCGATGCAAACGGCAGGTCCGTGGCCTCGCTCACCGGCAGCGCGTCCATGTCGGCGCGCAGGGCGACGAGCGGGCGTTCGCTGGCGCCGCGCAGATAGGCGACCACGCCCGTGTGCGCAATCCCGGTCTCGACTTCGAGACCCATCCCGCGCAGTGCTTCCTCGATGACGCCCGCCGTGCGGAACTCGCGGTTGCTGAGTTCGGGAAACTCGTGGAAATCGCGCCGCCAGGCGATCACCTGAGCCTCGTTCGAGGCCGATAGCTCGTCGATGCGTGATTCCTGCGCGGCGGCAAATTGCGCAAACAGACAGGCTGAGGCGACCGTCGCGGCCAGCCCTGCCGATGCAGTGAATCGCCGTAGGCTGTCCGTATGTCGTGGCCGGATAACTTGCATGCGAATGATTTGAAACACGAAGCTGAACCTCCGGATGATCGGTTAAGAGTTCCGCGCAATCGTGCCCCAGCAATTCGGTGCAGGCAAGCTGGTTGGTCTGCACGTCACCTATGCAGTTGCGACTTGTTCCGGCACGGACTCGAAACTAAATCATATGCTATTGTTTCTTATATAAAAAAAGTGAATCACAGTCCTGAGTTTCCCCACGAGTTTACCCACACGCGTGTAACTTGTGTGGTACCAATCGCAGCACCCGCTACAGTAGCTACCAGGATCAGATCCATCGAA
>JAQAJI010000046.1 GCA_028278665.1 Candidatus Rariloculus versatilis | reverse complement strand
CAGGTGGTGTCAGCGGCGGTTCGACCTTCCTGAACGAAGTCGTCGACCACTACGAATTCGGTTACAAGTCGACACTGCTCGACGGCCGAATGCAGATCCAGGCGGCCGCATTCTATATGGACTACCAGAAGATGCAGCAGGAGGCCTTCCTGATCCAGACCAGGCCGGGCCTGCTGTCCAACGACGACGGCATCCTCAATATCGGCGACTCGACGATCGACGGCGTCGAACTCGAAATCGATGCGCAGTTCGGCGGTTTCGGCCTGAATTTCGGCGCCGGACTTGTGAATTCCTCGCTCGGCGGAATCACGACGATCGATCCGCGCCTGGTTGACCGCAACGTGGTGCAGCCCGATGGAAACTGGCGGCGCGGCTGCCGGCCCGGCGAGGCGGAGGGGACTCTCGATGGAGACGACGTCTACGGCTGCTTCGATTATGCCGCCAGCGCCGGTTTCGTCGATCTGGCCTCGGCGGATAACCTGTTTTCGCCGAACTTCTCATGGAACATCGCCATCGATTACGCGTTCGAGCTCAGCAACGGAGCGACGGTACGACCGAGAATGTCATACAGCTATGCCGACGCGGGATTCTCGTCGCTGTTCCAGGCCGACGACTTCTTCCGCACCGACGAGCGCAACCTGACGAACGCCTCAATCAGCTACGAGCGCGACGCGTGGGCAGCCTATCTGTTCTGCAACAACTGCTCGGACGAGGTCTACATCACTTCCGCGGTGAACACCGTGCCTGCCCGCGTGGTCTACAATCCACCGCGAACGGTCGGCGTGCGGTTCCGGCACGACTTCGAGTAACACACTCCGACAACCAGGTCGGTATGGCGGCGCCCCATTCCGGGTCGGCGGGTTTTTTTGGGCACTGGCGATTGCGATTGCGTCGCCGTCCCCCAACCCTGTCAGGGATGACGCGGACTTACCGGCATTCGAAGACTTGCCTGATCCGTAGCGAAAGTCGTTGACGGCACCTTCGATTTCGATCTGGCTTGAGAGAATGTAGACCGACGACGGCGCGTCGGATGCAACCGACTGGTATGCCAACGGTTGTTACTGAAGCTTGCCGGATTAACGCTGCCCCGGCGTGAATGAACAATCGTACTCGTGGTGAACGAGTTCGAGATCATCGGCCCGCCGCCATTTCTTGTGCCACATCAGCGGCGTCGCCAGGACTTCCGGATCCCGGATCGTAAGGACCATGTCGAGTTGCTCGCCGCCGTCGCTGAGCGTATACCTCTCAACACCCGTTAGCTGATCGCTGTGCTTGAGCCCCACCGCTTGCACGACATAAAACGGCGCTACCCCCACATGTGACGTCTCGATGACGAGAGCGCCGTCTTCGATACGAGCCAGGGAGTAGCCGAAGTGGAGGTGTTCGTCCGGCGGCGGAGGCGCGTTGTCGGCCCAATGAACGATCCGCTGTGAATCGTGCGTCTCGTAAAAGAATTCGAGATGATCATCGTGCGCGGTGATGCGCAATGGCATGACGGAAACGGAAATGGCGAAATAACCGTACGGGGTGCAGATGTCGTCGAGGTTGTTTTCGATCGTCCTGCTGTCCCAGTCCGCCTGCACGGACGGGACAAGAGCATTGCGGAAGTCCGTGTCCCCGATGCGGTCGGATTCCGCGAAAATCTCCTCGAGCGAACGGTCGTCGTTGGCCGGATCGTCGAACATTTCGCCCATACGCTGCATCTGGTTTACCGTGCAGCCCCAGAAACAGTAGTAGTCCTCGCTGAGCCAGGCCGGGTCGTCCGGCAATGTCACGCTGGTGCTCCAGGTCCCCTCGAACTCGAAATCCGTGTGCGGCTGCTGGCACCCCGCTATAAGCATGCACGCGGTCGCCGCGACGATGACTCTGCAGCAAGCCGCGATCGGATCAATATTGTTCATTTGTTACCTCCCGGGTCGGTTGCAACAATACCGATTCGTCTGCGCTGTGCAACTGCCATGCCCTTGCCCGGGCGACACCGGCAGGGGACGGTCGAATCTGGTCCGACCGGGCCGGATGTACCCAGTCTCCGCAGCGTCTGCAGCTCGCCGCGAATCGCGGGCGTGCCGTTCAGATACGACCTCCAGGGAAGGGAAAAAAATCTGTAGGCGGCGATCCTCGGGCTCGCCGCCTTCGCGAATCAATCGCTAGCGATTGCGGTTTCTGCGACGTTCGGCCGCCCTGTCGACTCGGATGTCTTCGCCGTACATGACCGTGCCGTCGGGAAGCGTCGCGTCGACCATGTGAATGAAGCGGCTCCCTTCGTCCCTCGGCGGGTGCCCGAGGATGTGAATCGGATCGCCGGCCTTGAACGTTTCAGGCGACCAGCCGTTGCGAAGCATGATGTTCGGCGTTCCGCCCTCCGCGATCCAGGCTTCGACCTCGCCGTTTTCGTTGACGACGTCGATATGGATCCGCACGTGGGGATTGTTGTAGCGAAAATCGGTGACCGTACCTTCTATTTCGATCTCGCTTGAGAGTATGTAGACCGAGGACGGGGCATGGTGTGCAACGGTCGTTCCAACCGCAAGCGCCGCAAGTACGGCGAGTGCCGGAATGTACCGCCTGTTTGTTTTTTTGATGTTGCTGATCATCTTCGTGTCCCTGTGCTATGTGCTGTGTGCTATCGCTGTCATCGCCGGGCATGCATGATGGCTGCCGGGTACGCCAGCGGTTACTGAAGCTTGCCGGATTAGCGCTGGCCCGGAATGAATGAACAGTCGTACTCGTGATGAACGAGTGCGAGATCGTCGGCCCGCCGCCACTTCTTGTACCACATCAGCGGGGTTGCCAGAACTTCCGGATCCTGGATCGTCAAGACCATGTCGAGCTGCTGTCCATCATCGCTCAGGACGTACCTCTCGACGCCCGTGAGCTGATCGCTGTGCTTGAGGCCCAATGCCTGTCCGACATAGAAGGGCGCCACGCCTACATGCGATGTCTCGATGACGAGCGCACCGTCGTCGATACGAGCCAGCGAGTAGCCGAAATGGAGGTGTTCGTCCGGGGGCGGAGGCGCGCTGTCGGCCCAATGAACGATTCGCCGGGAATCGTGTGTCTCGTAGAAGAACTCAAGGTGATCGTCGTGCACCGTGATGCGCAACGGCATGACGGAAACGGAAATGGCGAAATAGCCGTACGGGGAGCAGATGTCGTCGAGGTTGTTTACGATCGTCCTGCTGTCCCAGTCCGCCTGTAACGACGGTACGAGAGCGTTGCGGAAGTCCGCGCTGCCGACGCCCGAGGCTTCCCCGGAAAGCGCCCCGACCGGACGCTCGTCGTTGGCCGGATCGTCGAGCAAATTCCCAAAATGCTCGTACTGCCCCACCGTGCAGCCCCAGAAACAGAAGTAGTCCTCGCTTAGCCACGCGGGATCGTCAGGCAACGTAGCGGTGGTGCTCCAGGTCCCTTCGAAGTCGAGCGGGACTGGACTGCGACCGGTATCGCTACACGCTACAAGCATGCACGCGGCCATCGTAATTGTGACCACGCAGCAACCGCGGATCAGCTCAGTTTTGTACATAGGTCTTCCCCCCCTAGGAACCTTACCAACGATACAGACTTCGCCGTGAACTTCAATCGCCGGGCGCCGTTCGGGCAAGCTCGTCGCCAGTCCCGCCCGTGGATCAGTACCAAGCCTCCGCCATGATGTAATCGAGCGGGAACTCGTCGTATTGTCCCTTGGTTGTCGTAAACGCCCTGTTCGAATAGAGCAACGGCTTCATCCCGCCATTCACGAGGACGTCCTTCACCTCGCCGATGATTACAGCGTGAGTGTGGGCGACCAGCATTTCCTCAACCGAACAGTCGAAAGCGGCGAGTGCTGCCTCGAGCACCGGCGCGCCGGTAGTCAACTCGATCCAGTTCCCGTAATCGAATCGATCTTCGTCTTCGCCGCCAAGCATGTTGGCAAACCGTTTCGCCAGTTCCTCCTGGCTCTGTGCAAGCACGTTGACACTCATGCAGCGGCTCTCGGCGATTTGCTGAAAACTGTTGCCGCTGAAGTTTATGCACGCGAGAAGGCGCGGTGGTTCCGCTGAAAAGGAACAGACCGCACTCGCGGTCAACCCGGATCTGACATCGCCGCTGCGCGTGGCGACTATATTCACGGCGCCGGTCAGCAACGCCATGCCGTCGCGAAACCGGTCCGCATTGACCCTGCTGTCTCGATGAAACTCCGTCATCTGTCGCTTGCACTCGCTGCTCTGCCCGGATTATCGATTATCGACACTGGAATTCAAGCGGGCAGCGTAGCGCACGCGGAGGGACCCTGCCGGCTGCGATCGGCGAACCATGTGGACAACTCGTCAGATTTTTCGGAACTCCCGGTTGACGTGCTATCGTCACGAGGCTTCGAAGACCGGGGGCGTATGGATACGCGGGCGTTCGCACCCATTCTGCGCGGATCCTCAAGCATCTCCGCTCGGGGGCACGGAAGACTCACAGGCGGTTGCGACAACTACGCCTGGTTACAACACAATGACGAAGACCAGTGAAGTTCCGATTCTGGTTGTCGGCGCAGGCGCCGTGGGCAGCGTGCTCTCGATGGAACTCGCGCGGCGCGGCGTCGAATTCCGCTGCATCGACCGCATGCCGGGTCCGGCCGGAGAGTCGCGTGCGATTGCCATGCACGCCCGTACGATCGAACTGCTCGAGCTCGTCGACAAGCGGCTCGGCCAGCGATGCCTCGACCGTTCCCTCCGGCACAAGGGCTATGTCATGCACTTCGTGCGCGACGGCCAGCGTTCGGAGGTCCGGCCAAGCCTCGACTACACGCCTGTCCAGTCCCGCTACAACTGCATCCTCGCGCACAACCAGAGTGAAACGGAGGGGTTCATCCGCGACTTCGCGCACACGGAGTTCGGCGCCTCAATCGAATACAACAGGCGCCTCGTCGACGTGACCCAGCACGGCAACGAAGTCCTGGCTCGCGTCGTCCATACCGACAAGCGAAACATCGAAGAGATGATCCGCTGCCGTTACCTCGTCGCCGCCGACGGTATCAACTCGCGCGTCCGGCAAAGCCTTGGTTTCTCGCTCCGCGAGAAGGACTACAAGGGCAGCTCCTTCCAGAACCTCGACATTTTCCTGAACGGATTCGACGATTGGGACGACCACTTCCATTACTGCGTCGGCACGGACCACTTTCTCATGGTGGCGGCGCTGCCGGGCGGTCACCATCGCCTGCTCCTGAGCGACCGGGGCGAAGCCGACGACCCGAATCTCACGCCCCAGCAGGCTTTCGGCCGGCTACTCGACCAGCATTACGATGGCGTCACCTTCGGCGATGTAGTGTGGCACTCGAAGTGGGATACCTGGGAACGGCTGGCCGACACCTTCCGCAAGGGAAACGTGTTACTGGCCGGCGACGCCGCGCACGTCCACTCGACGACCGGCGGGCAAGGAATGAACTGTTGCATGCAGGACGCCTTCAACCTCGGGTGGAAGCTCGCGCTCGTCGTGAAGGGCCAGGCGAAGCCGGAATTGCTCGACAGCTACGAGACCGAGCGGCGTCCCGTCGCCGAACAGGTCATCTGGGCGGCTTCGTCCCTGCACGACATCTTCATGGCGCACGGCAAGAGCATCGCCGCCCGCGAAAAGGCGATGTTCGAACCCGGTTACATGGAAAGGGTCGTCAATACCTGTTCCGGGATCGCATACACCTACAGGGACTTCGTCGTGCCGATTCCAGGGCTTGCGGACATGGACGGTCCGGCCATCGGCGATCGCGCGCCCGATGTCGACCTCGAGCGCGGCGGAACTCTCTGGGACTACTGCCGCCACCCCTACTACACGTTGCTGCTCATGGGCGGCGGGGATGATGACGGTGCAATCGCCCGTATCTCCGAGCGCTTCGGTCCGGTCGTGCGCGTGGCGACGCCGCCGAGTTCCGAAGCGCTGTCAGCGGCGTACGGTCCTGCCGACGGCCGGATGTACCTGGTGCGCCCGGACGGCTACATCGCCTGCAAGACAAGGGCCGGCGAGACCGCGGTGCTGGAAACCTGCCTGAATGCGTTGATGACGCCCTGACGGCAGCGACCTGCCAACGGGTGCCTGCCCGACCTGGCGAACGCGCGTTCGGGGTGCGCCTCGAAAACCAACTGTATTTCGAACGCCGTGCAGTGGTCCCGACGAGCAGCAGAGCAGGTGGTGGCCAGGGGCGGGATCGAACCACCGACACGCGGATTTTCAGTCCGCTGCTCTACCAACTGAGCTACCTGGCCAAATTCCGGGCTGTGGGTGCGCTTGGCGACTTGCGGTTGTGCGAAGGGACACCAAGCGGGCGAGTATTACAACGGTGCCGCACGGCGGGAGTCAAGGCGCGGCACTGCAGGTTGGCGCAGCGGCGGGCGACTCTCGAACACCGCTATCTATGGCTCGAACTTGCCTGACGAAGCGCCTTTGACATGCCGTGGACCGGCCGCTAGGCTGAGCACGCATTTCACGAGTCCGGTGCCCGAATGGCCCGGCCACTCCATCCGAATGGTATCCGCACCCGCCCGATTGCCGCCCAGCACCGAGTCGGAGCCGCTTGCCGCGTACTACGAACGCGTGCGCAGTACGACTGTCGCCCTGGCCGCGCCGCTGTCCGCGGAAGATCAGGTCGTGCAGACGATTCCCGAGGTCAGCCCGACCAAGTGGCATCTCGCCCACGTCACCTGGTTCTTCGAGCACTTTTGTTTGCTCACCCACGATGCTGCTTACCGGCAGTTCGATGACCGCTACCATCACCTTTTCAATTCCTATTACTACACGGTCGGCGAAATGCACCGCCGCGCCAGGCGGGGCGTGCTGAGCCGGCCGACGGTGAACGAAATCCACAAGTATCGCGAGCACGTCGACGCCGCCATGCTCAAGCTCATCGAGCGGCGCGCCGGCGATCCCGACTTCGACTTTCTCGTGACGCTCGGCCTGAACCACGAGCAGCAACACCAGGAGCTCTTGCTCACCGACATCAAGCATGTGCTGTTCGTCAACCCGCTCGGGCCGGCCTACCGGGCCGAGGCGGCGCCTCCGCCAGTGCATGAACGCGAGCACGACCAGCGCGCGCACGAGGCGCCCGCCGGTCTGTCGGCGGCTGCACGCCTTCCGGCAGCGCCAGCAGACCCGATGACGGAGCAGACCGCGCCGATCAGGTTCGTCGAGTTCGAGGGTGGCCAGTTCGGCATCGGCGCCGGGGGCGATGGCTTTTGCTTCGACAACGAGACGCCGCGCCACCGCGTGCTCATCGGCGATTACGCGATCGCAAACCGGCTCGTAACCAACGGCGAGTTCCGGGCGTTCATCGACGAAGGCGGCTATGACGATCCGGCCATCTGGCTCTCCGATGGCTGGGCAAGAATCCGCGAGGAGGGCTGGAACCGGCCACTTTGCTGGTCCGAAAACATGACGCGGGAATTCACGCTGAACGGTTGGCGCAAACTCGATACGCGCGCGCCGGTCTGCCACGTGAGTTATTACGAGGCCGATGCGTTCGCCCGATGGGCGGGGGCCCGCCTTCCCACCGAAGCGGAGTGGGAACTCGCGGCCCGCGATTCCGATGTCGAAGGCAACCTGCTTGAGTCCGGGAATCTTCATCCCGTAGCCGACCGCGACACCATGGCGGCAAGCAGCGAGATCGGTCAGCTATGGGGCGACGTCTGGGAATGGACATCCTCGAGCTACGACGCCTATCCAGGGTTCGTGCCGCTCGCCGGATCTCTCGGCGAATACAACGGCAAGTTCATGTGCAATCAGAAGGTCGTGCGGGGCGGCTCCTGCGCGACGCCCCGCGATCACATCCGCGCAAGCTACCGCAGCTTCTTCTATCCGCACGATCGATGGCAGTTTTTCGGCTTTCGGTTGGCGAAGGATCTCTAGAATTCACCCATCGGAAGGGAGAACTTTCCATGACAGGGCTTTCGGCCGCGCTCGCGATGGCCAACGACGCAACACCCGACGTTGGCGACGATCATGCTCAGATTCTCGAGGGACTCGGCGCCCGGCAGAAATGGATCTCGCCGAAGTACTTTTACGATGAGCGCGGCTCGGAACTGTTCGACGCGATCTGCCGCCTGCCCGAGTACTATCCGACGCGGGTTGAGCTTGCGCTCATGAACCGTCACATCGGCGAAATTGCGCACCTCGTCGGGCCGCGCGCCTCCGTCATCGAATTCGGCGCCGGCTCGAATCTCAAGGTGCGAAAGCTCCTCGACGGCCTCGACCAACCCGCAGCCTACGTGCCGGTCGAAATCTCTGCCGACTACCTCGTCAAACAGGCCGACGAACTCGCGCGCGACTACCCGCACGTGCATGTGCAGCCCGTGTTCGCCGACTTCACGCGGCCGTTCGATCTGCCGGCCCACCCGGTCACCCCCGAGCGGAATCTGATTTTCTTCCCGGGGTCGACCATCGGCAACTTTGCGCGGCCGCAGGCTGCCGATCTGCTCGAGGTGATGAAGCTGGAGGCGTGCGCCAGCGGGGCGCTCCTGATCGGTGTGGATCTGCGCAAGAACCCTGCGATTTTACACGCCGCCTACAACGACAGCCAGGGCGTGACGGCCGCATTCAATCTCAATGTGCTCCGCAGGCTCAACCGCGAACTCGGCGCAAACTTCGCTCTCGAGCAGTTCCGGCACGAGGCGATCTACGACGAGAACGAGGGGCGCATCGAAATGCGCCTGGTCAGCACTCTCGCACAGACGGTCGCAATTGCGGGAGAACGGATCGTGTTCGGCGAGGGCGAGCACATTATCACTGAGTATTCGCACAAGTACTCCGTAGAGGAGTTCATCGTGCTGGCCGAGGGCGCGGGCTTCACCACCGAAAAAACCTGGGTCGACGAGAACGCACTCTTCAGCATTCATTTTCTCGCGGTCGCTTAGCCGCAATCTCGCCGACGGCCATTTTTCACGGGCACGACCCCCGCTGACGAACAAGCAATCGCGCCAGGTCGAATTCCACCGTCGCGTTGCTGACCCGCGGTGGGCCCGCGCGCGCCGGGATGTCCCCCATTTACGGACGCCAACTGCGGCCTTGCCGGCTCCGGACACACCGGCATGTATGGGACGCGACGCCGGCTTGCGATTATCATTTCGCGGCTATGAACGCCATGAGAATCCATCCCGTCCCTGCCGAGCTTGCCCGCACGGCCTGGGCTGACCGGGAAGAGTACGAATCTCTCTACGCGGCATCGATCGCGGATACGGAGATCTTCTGGCGCGAGCAGGCCGCGCGGCTCGACTGGATCGCGCCGTTCACCGAAGTCAGGGACGTCTCCTTCGACCGCGACGACCTGCACGTGCGCTGGTTCGCTGACGGCAAGCTCAACGTCTCAGCCAACTGCCTCGACCGCCATCTCGAAAAACACGGCGGTCGCACGGCGATCATCTGGGAAAGCGACGACGGCGCATCGACGCTTAACATCAGCTATCGCGAGCTTCATGAGCGGGTCTGTCGGCTCGCAAATGCACTGCGTGCACTCGGCGCGAGGAAGGGCGACCGGATCACGATCTACATGCCGATGGTGCCGGAGACGGCTGTCGCGATGCTCGCCTGCGCTCGCATCGGCGCGATTCACTCGGTCGTTTTCGGCGGCTTCTCGCCCGAAGCGCTGAGGAACCGTATCGAAGACTGCGATTCGAATTTCGTGATCACGGCCGACGAAGGCGTACGCGGCGGCAGGAGGATTCCGCTCAAGGCCAACGTCGATGCGGCGCTCGAGAAGCTCTCGGGCACGACCGTTGACGCCGTCGTCGTCGTCAGGCGAACCGGCGGCGACATCGCCTGGCAAGACGGCCGGGATCACTGGTTCCACGAGATCACGGCGTCACAATCCGCCGACTCGCCCGCAGAGGTCATGGGCGCCGAGGATCCGCTGTTCATCCTCTATACGTCCGGATCGACGGGCAAGCCCAAGGGCGTGCTGCACACGAGCGGCGGTTACCTGCTCTACGCCTCGATGACCCACCGCTACGTCTTCGACTACCACGACGGCGACATCTACTGGTGCGCCGCCGATGTCGGCTGGGTCACGGGGCACAGCTACATCGTCTACGGACCGCTCGCGAACGGCGCGACGACGCTGATGTTCGAGGGCCTTCCCAACCACCCAGACGCGAGCCGCATCTGGCAGGTCGTCGACAAGCACGAGGTCGATATCCTCTACACTGCGCCGACCGCGATCCGCGCGCTCATGCGCGACGGCGACGCACCGGTCAAACGGTGCTCGCGGGCGAGCCTGCGGGTCCTCGGCACGGTCGGCGAGCCCATAAATCCGGAAGCCTGGGAGTGGTACCACCGCGTCGTCGGCGACGGCCGCTGTCCGATCGTCGACACCTGGTGGCAAACGGAGACCGGCGGCATCCTGATCACGCCGCTGCCCGGTGCGACCACGCTCAAGCCGGGCTCGGCCACGAAACCGTTCTTCGGCATCCGGCCGGCGATCGTCGATAACGAGGGCCGGATCCTCGATGGCGAGACCGCCGGCAACCTGGTCCTGCTCGCTAGCTGGCCGGGCCAGATGCGCACGGTCTACGGCGACCATGAGCGTTTCGCCGAGACCTACTTCAGCCGGTTTCCCGGCATGTATTTCACCGGCGACGGCGCGCGCCGCGACGCGGACGGCGATTACTGGATCACGGGACGCGTCGACGACGTGATCAACGTGTCAGGACACCGCATGGGCACGGCCGAAGTGGAAAGTGCGCTGGTTGCGCATTCGAAGGTCGCCGAAGCAGCGGTCGTCGGCGTTCCTCACGAGATCAAGGGCCAGGGAATCTACGCCTATGTCACGCTAATCGCCGGCGAGGACCCGACCGAGGAACTGCGCGCGGAGCTGCGCAACCGGGTGCGCACGGAGATCGGGCCGATCGCAAGCCCGGACTTCATCCAGTGGGCTCCGGGACTGCCGAAAACGCGCTCCGGCAAGATCATGCGGCGCATCCTGCGCAAGGTCGCGGCCGATGACTTCGCCGATCTCGGTGACACCTCCACGCTCGCCGACCCCGCCGTCGTCGCCGAACTGATCGAGAGCCGGATGAACCGTAGCTGAAACGGCAGCGTCGGCGCCTGCCGACTGACGATGTCCTCGTAACCGTTCCGCACCGCCGTCCCAGTCACGGCGGGATGCGCCCATCCACTGGCGAACGTTCTCCTGGGACGGCAACGTCGGCGCACGACGACTGCCGACTGCGATCTCAACGCCACACGCCGCTTGCGTCCGGGCGCGTTGACGGTACCGGGCCGGTCACCGCCGCTCCCGGGCGCCCGAATGGGAGCGAAGGATTCGAGCTACCCTTCCGGCTGGAAGTCGGGCGGCCGCTCCGAGCCGTCGCCGAAGAAGAACTTCTCCATTTCCTGCTCGAGGAACTGCCTGGCCCTGGGTTCGAAGGGCGTCAGTCGATATTCGTTGATGAGCATCGTCTGGTGGCCGAGCCAGCGCTGCCAAGCGATCTGCGAGACGCTGTCGAAAATTCGCTGCCCGAGTTCGCCCGGGTATGGCGGCCGGTCCAGTCCCTCGGACTCGACTCCGAGCAACACGCATTGAACGACCCTGCTCACGCGATCTTCCTCTCTTCGCCGGCAGTGCCAGCGTACTTACGGAGCGGGAGTTTCCTGTATCCAGTCGTCGCGGACAAGTCGCAGGTCGTGAACCGCGGTCGAGGGTTCAGACTCTTCTACGGCCGCGCGGGCCCTTGCGCGCCCGGAGCGGATCCGCCCAGGAACAGCCGCGTGCCGTCGGCGAGGATGAAATCCCGGCCCACGGCTTTGTTGGTCCCGTCTCTTGCCAGATAACCCTCGATGACGAGAAAAGTGCCTACAGGCACCGTGTTCTGCGTGACGCCCATCCGGATGAGCTGGTTCGGGCTGCCGCCTTCGATGAGCCAGCGCTCGACCACGCCGTCCGCACCTTCGACATCGATGTGAAACCACGAGTGGGGATTGATCATCTCCCACTCCGCGAGCGTCCCCTCGAGCGTGATCGGCTTGTCGATGTCGAATTCGGCGGCAAACGCGTGGTGTGCGAAAGCCTGTAGCGGCGCGGCCAAAGCGCCTCCCGCTGTCGCCGCGACGATCAAACCCAGAGTCCGCATAAGCCTTTCTCCATCACTGCGGCAAAGATCCGCCTTGAGGCGTCCCGATTGGGGGCGAACGGGACAGTTTTCCATCGGCATCGACCCGTCACTGCGCTTGCGCCTCTTCAGCCTGCGCAGCAGCCTCCGCTTCGGCGGCTTGCCGTTCTTCGAGGCGCGCACCGACAAGCGTGTTGTAAAGGCCGTAGTTGCCCTCGTGGCAGGCATGCTCGAACAGCGGTCCGATCGTCGCCTTCATCTGCGTCTCGCCCGTCCAGGGCCGATCCCAGGTCGACGGATCGTCGATCGTGAACCGATAGATCATCGTGTCGTCCGCCATACGCGTGAAACGCTCGGTTACACGCATGTCTGCGCTCGAGCCGCGGAACGGATTCCTGCCGTTGAAGTTCGCCGTCTCGACGACGAGCGTATCGCCGTCCCAGTGACCGCGCGAGGCGCCCATCCACTGGCGGACGTTCTCGTGGGGAGGCGGCCTCCCGTCGAGCGGGATCATGCGCACGTCGTGGATCATTTCCACGAGGATCATCACGTAGCCCGGCGTCTGGACGATCTGGTAGTTGCTGTTGTAGCCGGAATCCATCATCGGCGGTCCCGCCCCGCGCATGATGATGCAACGGTCGTCGAGCTGGTTGTCTTCGGCGGAGTCCCAGCGGCCGCCGCGGGCGGCCTCGATCGCGGCGTTGCGCGCGATCCCGTCCTCCGTCATCGGCGGGATCCTGCCGTCGGCGGGATCGATGATCAGGGACGTACGCAGGTCGTAGGCAAACGTGGTCTGACTGCGGTCGAGCCCGAACTGGGTGAAATCGTAGTGAACGTCGGGGATCGTGCCCGGGGTTGTCTGCGCGCTCTCGTTCGATATCCGCGCATTCAATCTCTCGGCGAATTCCTCCTCGGTGTAGACGGCGCTCGTCACGTCATCGGGACGCTCGAGCGGCGTGTACGTGGCGTTCGTCCAGTAGCCCTGCAGATCGGGCTGGCCGTCGGGCATGCGCGGCGGCGTGTAGCCGCCGGCGTCCTGGGCGAGTGCGGCGCCCGAGGCTGCAAGCACGACGGAGCTGAAATAGGCTGCGGTCGATGCCAGGAACCGTTGATTCATCTTCAACCCCCTCTCGTCATGCCCGTTCACGCCGTCCGCTCGCTCCGCGCCGATCACGGCCAGCGTGCATCGTCCATGGCTGCTCCTCGCCATTGCCCACTCACACCGCCCGCTCACTCCGGCTCCTTGCGCAGGTCCCCGTACATGAGGTCCTCCACGAACTCGACGCAGCGGAACTCGAGCACCTCGGCGTTCGGCTCGACTCGTCGGTAGAGCGGCATGCTCATCGACCACGGCCGCGTAAACACGTTCGGATCTTCGATCGTCACTTCGTAGTTCAGCGTTTCCGGGCTGCGCCACGTGAAACGCTCGACGACGTGCAGCGCATCGCTATGGAAATTGCCGGCGCGGTCGAACCAGGTCCTGCCGTTGAAGCCCGTCGTATCGACGACAAGCGTATCCCCTTCCCAGCGGCCGTTGGACCAGCCCATCCAGGTTTCGGCCGGCGCGGCCATGTGATCGTCCATGTAGATGGTCCTGACGGCGCCGGCGTAGCCGTGAACCATCATGATGTATTCGTCGCCTTGCACGATCTGAAACGGAAACGGCATGTAGGTCGCGCGCGGCACGCCCGGCAGATAGCACGTGACGACGGGATCGAGCGTCAGCCGGTTCGCGAAATTCTCCTGCTTCTGCTCGAGCGCCTCGGGCCGGTACGGGATCGTGCCGCCGTCGACGACACCGAGCCCGGGCGGAACCGCCGCGAGCGCACCGAGTTCGCGAACGTGACCGGGACCGGCCGCGTGTGCCTCGACGTCCCAGTGAGCGTTGTTGAGCGCCTGCCAGATGCCATTGAAGTCGGGGTGTCCGGACGCCGTTCGCGGCACCGAAGCGGATGCTGGAGCGGACACCGGATCGATGGCTGAATCTTCCGGGGACAGCATGTCGTAGAGGTACGCCCCGATCAGGGCACCCGCGACCACGCCTAAGAACGTACCAGCCCAGTTCTTTTTCTTGTCTGCCATCGGCTCGGTCCCCGTCCGGAGGTCTCCCAACGGAACGTTTGAAAGCGGCACCGGCAGGCGCGCTTTCCGTTCGAACATAATCCTCGCACCGAGGAAGTGTCAATTGAGCGGCAATTCCGGGCTCGGCCCACCCGAGCGAGAGTCACGGGTGCGCGCAGTTCGAGTGGCAGACCGATTTGGTCGATGTGCATCCGGCTGCCGGGACGGATCCGGTATGCCCCTAGCTCCAGGCCGTCGAGCCTTCCGTGTCGCGAAATACGGCTTGTATACGACCGATCAGTTCGCGCTGCAGTTGCGTAGCGCCCTCCACCGACGCGGTTTCCTCGATCAGCGCGAGGGTCGAGGCGATCTGGCTGTCCGTGAAGCGTTCCCTGCTCCTCGCAACGACGTCCTCAACCTGCTCCCTGAAGATCCGCCCGTCGCCGATCAGATAGGCGCTTGAGGCGAGCAACTCTTCCGCCGCACCCGGGTCGAGGCGGAAGGTGCGTTGAAACGCGTCGAGCAACGTGCGCTTTTGCTCGGCACTCATGTCACCGCCCGCCTTGACCACCCCGACCGCGAGCACGGCCGCGACGTCCATCGGATCATCGAGGCCGAACAGCGGGTTGGCTTCGAACTTGCTCTTCCAGGCGCGTTTGCGCCTCAGCGCAAACGGATTCAGGCCGCCGAGGTCGATGCCGGCGTCGGCCAGCCGGCTGAGCAACACGAGCGCCGTTACGATGACGCCGAGCAGTCCGAGCAGATACGGCATGCGATCAGTCCCGCGATCGTTTCCCCATGCGACAGATCACTGCACGGGGGTGATCGGCCACGTGTCTCCGTGCGCAATCATCGTCAGCGGATCCCCCTCGACGCTCGTGCGTGCCGCGGACGAATAGTATGCTGCCTGTTTTTCGTCCCATGACTCAGGCCCGTCGTATCCCACGATCCAGATGAACTGGTTGTTTTCGCGGCTGATCCAGGCCGCCGGAATCCCAAACCCATGTTCGGTGCGAATCCGATACGGTCCCGCGAGCCATGCCGCGACAAATTCGTCGAGCTGGCCGCGATTGATCGTATAGATACGCAGCTCCCAGTGACCGGAAGCCATCATCGAGGACAGCTCGAGACCGGGCGAGCCAACGACCGGCTCCGTCTCCTGTCCCGCGGCCGGCTCGCCGTCGACCACCGCAAGCAGGAGCAGGACTCCCGTCAGAAACACCGCTTTCACTATTCTCCCCTGCCTGCCGCCGGCCCGGACCGTCATTATGGATGATCCTGCTTGCCGTCCGCTCAGTCGATCCGACAGTAGGATACATGTAGGCTTCTCCGTTGAACTCCCCAGGCTCGGAGGAATGAACATGACTCCTCGCTCCCTCGGCAGACTTCTTCTCGTCTGCTCCTGCACCATTGCCCCGATTTCTGCGCTGGCTGCGGACTGCCAGGTACTGGAGACCCTGGACATCGACACGGTCTCGATCGTCGAATCGGAAAGCCGAGAATCGGCGCTGCTCGAATCGCGCTTTGGGCCCGACATTTCCCTGCCGCCCCACTGTCGCGTGGCGGCGGTCCTGAGTCCCTCGAACGATTCGCATATCGAGATGGAGCTTTGGTTGCCGG
This sequence comes from Candidatus Rariloculus versatilis, assembly GCA_028278665.1. Classification (GTDB taxonomy): domain Bacteria; phylum Pseudomonadota; class Gammaproteobacteria; order Steroidobacterales; family Rariloculaceae; genus Rariloculus; species Rariloculus versatilis. The sequence continues at coordinate 1,443 of JAQAJI010000046.1, read as the reverse complement.
TCGACTGGAACGGCAAGTTCCTCGCGGTCGGCAACGGCGGCTGGGCAGGCTCCATCAGCTTCTCTGCCATGGCCGCGGGCCTGCAGGCCGGTTACGCGGTCGCATCCAACGACACCGGCCACAAGGGCGCGAGCGCCGCGTTCGCCGTGGGTCATCCGGAGAAGGTTGTGGACTTCGCCTGGCGAGCGATGCACGAGATGGCGGTGCGTTCGAAGAGAATGGCCGAAGCCTACTACGAACGACCGCCGCGGCTTTCCTATTACCAGGGCTGTTCCACGGGCGGGCGCCAGGGAATGATGCAGGCGCAGCGCTTTCCGGCCGACTTCGACGCGATCATCGTCGGCGCCCCGGTGAACAATCAGTTGGCGCTAAACGCCACGCAACTGCACCGCACGAAAGAACTGATCGAGAATCGCGCTTTCGCCTTGCCGCCGGACAAGGTGCAGCTTCTGCACGATTCGGTGCTCGCGGCCTGCGAGGTGAACGACGGCGTGCAGGACGGGTTTCTTGACGATCCGCTGGCCTGCGACTTCGACCCGGGTTCCCTGCAGTGCTCCGGTGCCGAAAGCGAGATGTGCCTCACGCCCGAACAGCTAAGTTCCGTCGAAGACGTGTACGCGGGCGTCCATTCGGGCCGCGGCGAGCTGCTCTACCCGGGACACGCGAAGGGCTTCGAGCTTGGGTGGCGCATGCCCGAGGAAGGAGCGGAGCCGCGCGCATTGCAGATCGACGCGACCCGCTATCTCGTGTACGAAGACCCCGACTGGGACTGGCGCGAATTCGACCTCGAAAGAGACCTCGCTCGCGTACGCGACAAGGCAGGCTACATCGAGGCGCTTGAAGCGGATCTCAGCGAATTCAAGGCCAGGGGCGGCAAACTGCTCTTCTATCACGGTTGGAACGATCCGGGGCCGTCGCCGCTCAACACGATCGACTATTACGAGCGCGTGCTGGCGACCATGGGCCCGGATCAGGACGACTGGATGCGCCTGTTCCTGATGCCCGGAGTGGGCCATTGCCGGGGCGGGGTCGGTCCGGACCAGGCCGATTTTCTCGGCGCCGTCGAAGCCTGGGTCGAGGACGGGGAGGCACCCCACCGGATCACCGCCTCGCGTGTTCGCGCGGGGGAGTTGGAAATGACCCGGCCGCTGTGTCCCTGGCCTGAAGTGGCCAGGTGGAATGGCGAAGGCGATCCCGACGACGCGGACAACTACAGCTGCCGGGAGTAGTACGGAACGGCGGGAATCCGGAATGCGGAATGCGGAATGCGGAATGCGGAATGCGGAATGCGGAAAGACATGCTCTTCGCGGTGGCCGTGGCAATCGGCGCGATCCTCGTTACGACGGGAGGCGTCGTCTTCCGGGGCGACGTAAACCCGGAAACTGCACGCCTTCGACACCGAAACCGGCACGGCACTGTGGAATTCGGCGCCGCCAGCCGCG
>JAQAJI010000045.1 GCA_028278665.1 Candidatus Rariloculus versatilis | reverse complement strand
GACCCGGAGCAGCGCATGAGTGCGTGGATCAGCATGATTCCGGACGATGAAGCAAGCGGCGTTCTGCGGGAGCTTAACGACGAGGCGATGACTCCACACGGCACGGTCGACAACGTCATGAAGGTGCTTTCCCTGCGCCCGCACACGATGCATGGCCACGTGGCACTCTACCGGAGTGTCCTGCATCACCCGGACATTCAGTTGCCCTTGTGGTTTCTCGAAGTCGTTGCGTCGTATGTCAGCATCAGGAACAACTGCGAATACAGCCTGACCCACCATTTCACGAACGTTCGGCGATTGCTCGACGACGAACAGCGCTGCGATGACATTCTGCAAAGCCTGAATGCGGGTACGCCGGAGACACAGTTCCAGGGCAAGCATCTGGCGTTACTGCGTTACGCTCAGAAGTTGACGACGGATGTCGCAACGATGGCGGCGTCGGATATCGAAGTGCTTCGCAGTAACGATTGTTCGGACGGCGATATACTCGAGGTAAACCAGGTCGCCGCATATTTCAATTACTCGAACCGGCTGTTGAATGGCTTGGGCGTTACCACGGAGGGCGATTCAATTGGCTATTACGACTAGCCCGCATATTCCGCCGGGGGGCGAGCCCGGTTTTCCGCCCGGCGTTGATTCATGCGTCATTTCAATTCCTCCGCAACGTGGCGCGCGGCGCATGATGACATCTGTTTCGAGAACATTTCCAACAGGCCGTGACCGGTCGGAGTTGGCCGGAATTGCCCGGAAAGGACATGTTCCTCAGAAATAGCTGGTACGTCGCCGCACTTTCCTCGGAGATCGGGGCGCAGCTGAGGCCGCTTCGTATACTCGGCGAGAACATTGTTTTCTACCGCACCGGGGGCGGCGAACCCGTCGCGCTGCAAGATGCCTGCCCCCACCGGCGATTGCCACTGTCCAAAGGCCGGTTGCTCAACAACAGGATCGAATGCGGCTATCACGGGCTGCAATTCGATCATTCCGGCCAATGCGTTGCCGCGCCGACGCAAAGTCGGATTCCGCCATCGGCGAGAGTCCGAAGTTATCCGGTGGTCGACAGGTGGGGTTTGGTCTGGATCTGGATGGGTGACGCCGCGCTTTCGGACGATCAGCTGATAATCGATGTCCTGAACTACGATAACCCGGACTGGAAAATTACCGCCGGAGATGCCCTGACGTGCGCATGCAACTACCAGTATCTGACGGACAACCTGCTGGATCCCTCGCACGTCGCCTGGGTGCATCGCACGTCGTTTGCGTCCCCCGGCACCGAAGACACGCCAGTGGAAATTAGCGATACGGACAATGGGGTGATCGTCCGTCGGTGGATATACGACCGGAAGCTTCCGTCCTTCTATGCCCCGCTGGTCAGATTCAAGGGAAACTGCGACCGCTTGCAACATTACGAGGCGCAATTTCCATGCACGGCCATCAACAAATCCATATTTGTTCCCTCGGGCAAAGGCGGCCCGGGTTTTCAAAGCGATGAATCAAGCTATGTCATGGTTTCCTACCATTTCATGACGCCGATCGATGCCGACAACACTCGCTATCACTGGCTTCAACATCGAAATACCGATCCGGACAACGAGAAAGTGACGGCGATGATTGCGTCCTCCGCCAGGTCGGCATTCCTTGAGGATCGTGAAGTGCTGGAGGCCGTCCACACCGGGATGGCCAATGCGACTGCCCGCCCCATCAATCTGGGACTGGATGCGGCGGCACTGCGTTTTCGCCGCAAACTTGAGCGAATGATCAGCCGGGAATCCGGCAACTCGCCTTGATGCCGGCCACAGGACGGTTCAGCAAGCGTAGAGCTTGATGCGGACAGCGTTATTGGTAGCCTGCCATCGACGTGTGAATGCTGGGGAGCGTGCTTGAGTATCTGGCGGTAGCACCAGCGTTCGCTGCCGGCTACGGCAGTACGTACAGTTGCCCCATCATGCCGGCCTCGGCATGGTCGAGGATGTGGCAGTGGTACATCCACGCACCGGGGCGGTCCTCGAACGGGATCGCGATCCGGACCGTGGAGTCGACGGGCACGTCGATCGTGTCCTTCCACTCGGGGACTCTCGAGTCGTCGAGCACCTGGAAGAAGTAGCCGTGCAGGTGAAACGGGTGCGAGAAGATCGTGGTGTTCGTCAGCGACCAGACGTGAGTCTCGCCGATACGCGCCTGGACCGGTTCGAAGTTCCAGTAGGGAATCCCGTTGATTCCCATGACGACGTCGTTGTTGTTGAGGTCGATCGTCATGTCGAGGGTGTGTTCGACGGCGTCAGCGATATCGATCGCTTCGATCTCGCGCAGTTCGGTCGGAATCGGCGCGGGAATCACGGGCGCTTCATCGACGGTCTCGATCGCCATCATGTTCTCGCGCGGGCGGTTGAAGACGGTCCCGAAACCGCGTTCGGTCGGGACCCAGCGCAGCATGGCCGTCTCGCCCGGTTCGTTCGAGGGCGTGAAGACGATGTCGGCGCGCTCGCCCGGCACGACGACCAGGTTCGGCACTTCTTCGGACCGCGCCGCGAGGCCGTTGTCTCCGCCGAGCCGAACCAGCATGTGTCCCGGCAGGCCGATCGTGTAATAGCGGGCGCGCGCGGCATTGATGATCCGCCAGCGCTGCTGTTTGCCGGCGCGTACCTTGAGCGTCGGGCGGACCTTGCCATTGACGAGCAGCACCGTGCCTTCGCGGCCGAAGAGGTCGCCGAACGCCCCGCCGGTATCGACCGGCAGGAACTCCCCGCTGCCCTCGGCGAGGCCGATGTCCGACAGCATGAGCACGAGTTCGTCGCCGAACTCCTCCGGATCGGTCGGGTCCTCGATCACGATCGGCCCGTACATGCCCCAGCCGACCTGTGCGGCGGAGTTGATGTGCGGGTGGTACCAGAAGGTGCCCGCGTCCCTGGCGACGAATTCGTAGCGGAACCCGCCGCCTGTCGCGACGGGATCCTGGGTCACGCCGGGCACGCCGTCCATTTCATTGGGCACGCGAATGCCGTGCCAGTGGATGCTCGTCGCCTCCGGCAAGGAATTGCTGAAGTTGACGATGATCGTGTCGCCGACCTTCGCCCGAATGAACGGGCCGGGAACCGTACCCCCGTAGGTCCAGGCCGGTGTCGTGAGCCCTTCACGGAATTCGATGTCGGCGACCTTCGCCTCGAGCTCGATCTCCAGAATGTTCGGGTCGGGGTTGAGGTCGACCGGGACATTGAGCGCGAGTTCGTCCGCCCAGCCTTCCGGCTGATCGACCTGGAGCGCCGTCAACTGCGGTTCGTCGTTGCGCCCGCAGGCTGCCGCCAGCAGCGCGCCCGCAAGAAGCGGCACAAGAATCCTGTGAGGTGCTGCGCTACGGTCGGTCATCTGCAGGTGCTGTGCTCGGTTTGCGGATGTCTGATCGTCGTGGTCCGCAACTGGCTGCTTGCCATCGTGGCGCCTTGCATCGCCAGCGTGGGCGGCCGCGAATTATAGACGCCGCGCCGTCAGTCCACTGCAAAGAACACGATGAACGCCAGCGCGATCGGGTAGACGGCGATCGGCACATCGCGCGCCCGTCCCGTTGCGACCTTGATCGCAGTGTACGACACGAAACCGAGCCCGAGGCCCGTGGTGATGGAAAACGTCAGCGGCATCGCGATGGCCGTGAGCAGCGCGGGCGTGTATTCGGTCAGGTCGCTCCAGTCGATATCGGTCAGGCTCCTGGCCATGATGCAGCCGACGTAGATCAGCGCCGGCGCGGCAGCATAGGAGGGCACCATGGCTGCAAGCGGCGCGAAGAACAGCATCAGCAGGAAAAGTCCCGCGACGACCAGGGCCGTAAGCCCCGTGCGCCCCCCGGCGCGGATGCCCGGTACGCTCTCGATATAGGCGGTCACGGGTGACGTGCCCATGCAGGCGCCGACCACGGTAGCCGCGCTGTCGGCAGCCAGGGCCTCGCGCAATCGCGGCAGCCTGCCGTTCCTGTCCAGGAAGCCGCCGACATGGGCCGTGCCGATCAGCGTGCCCGCGGAGTCGAAGAGATCGACGATCAGGAACGCGAAAATCACCGCGATGAGTTGGGTGTCGAACGCGGCCAGAAGGTCGAGCGCCAGGAACGTGGGCGCGACACTGGGGGGCGCGGAGATCACGCCGCTCCAGGGCTGCAGGCCCAGCGCCACGGCCGCGAGTGTCGTGCCAAGAATGGCGATGAGCAGCGCGCCCGGCACCTTGCGCGCTTCGAGCGCGACAATGGCCAGGAAACTCACGGCAGCGAGCAGGACCGTGGCTTCGCCGAGCTTGCCCATTGTGACGAACGTGGTCGGATCGGCGACCACGATGCCGGCGTTCCTCAAGCCGATAAATGCGATGAAGAAGCCGATGCCGGCGGCGGTCGCCAGTTGCAGCGAACGCGGTATCGTATTGACCACCGTTTCCCGGAACCGCGTCACGCTGAGCGCGAGGAAGATCGCGCCGGAGATGAAGACCGCACCGAGTGCCGTTTGCCAGGCGTGGCCCATCGAAACCACGACGCCGTAGGTGAAGAAGGCGTTGAGTCCCATGCCCGGGGCGAGCGCGATGGGATAGTTCGTCAGCACGCCCATCAGGGCCGTTCCGACCGCGGCGGCCAGGCAAGTTGCGACGAAGGCGGCGCCGGAATCGATCCCGGCATCGGCCAGTATCGACGGGTTGACCACGACGATGTAGGCCATCGTCAGGAAGGTGGTCGCGCCGGCGATCAACTCGGTACGTACGGAGCTTCCGTGCGCTTCGAGTTTGAATATTCCCGCTAACATGAGCCGAAGTGGACGCCGGAGTCGGTCAGTTACAGCCATTATGACGGCACGGTGAAGCGGATGTGCGCCCCTGTTGCGTCAGCATGCGACCGAGGCGAGGCGTTGTTTTCGACCGCCACCGGCGGCCGCGAGTTGCCGCCCGGGGCCAGCCTGCGCTGGCATGGCAATGCCTTGCGCCCGTGGCTGACTACTGCATTGCGAAACTGAGTTTCGCGAAGATCAGCGCCCCGTTGTGGCCGCCCGGCGCGTAGCGCGGGTACCTGCGCCCATTGCCGTAGTTGATGGCTTCGGCCGGGTATTCGTCCAGCACGTTCTCGGCTCCCACGCTGATGGCCATGCCGTTCGGGAAGTTGTAGCGCAGCTGCACGTCGGTCAGGCCGTAGCCGCTGAAATCGGCGCCGGCATGATCGTCGTACCAGTCGCCGAAATAGCTGTAGCGCGCGACCAGGTCCCAGTTCTCGAAGGCGTGCCTGTAGGACAGGTTGTAGCGTGTCTCAGGCCAGCCGTGTTCGAGGTTCCTGATGGTGCCGGCGGAGATGTTCGACGAATCCACGACCTCGGTATCCGTCGTGTTGTAGGCGAACGTCAGGTCGGCGTTGCCGCTGCCCGCATCCCAGCCGTAGTTCGCCACCAGATCGAAACCGTCGGTCTGCGTATCGAAATCGTTGGCGAAGTAGCGCACGGACGTGAATTCGGCGGCTTCCGGAACGCCCTGGTCGATGAGCTGCTCCTTGATCGAGTCGGTTACGGTGAACAGCCCGGACAGGGCGATCCGGTCATCTATATCGATGCTGAAGTAATCGAGCGTGAGGCTGAATCCTCCGGCACCGCTGAAGACCGCGCCGACGGAGTAGTTCGTGCTCTCCTCGGGCTCGAGCTCTCGTCCGCCGAGCGCCATTGCCACGGGATGTGTGGAACCGATGGTGCCCCGTTCCTCGAACTCGTTGGTCACCGCGTCGACGACCGTGGAGAGGTTGCGGGCGTTGGACTGGCCGGGTGTCGGCGCCCTGAAGCCGGTACCTCCCGAGGCGCGCAGCGCGAAGCTGTCGGACAGGCGCAGGTGCGTGGCGAGCTTGAAGTTGGTGGTGTTACCGAAGCCGTCGAAGTCCTCGTAGCGAACCGCGCCGCCGATGCGCCAGTTGTCCGTGGCGTTGAGTTCGAGGTCTACATAGGCGGCGGTGTTGTCGCGGTCCCAGGTGCCTGCCGTGGCCGGGTTGAAGCCGCCGAATCCGTTCGAGCCCGAGGCGAAGCCGTACTGGTTGTACGGCCCGATTTCCCAGGCCGCGCGTTCGCCGGTGGCGATCTCGAACTCTTCGGTGCGCATCTCGAAGCCCGCAGCGACATTCAGCAGCGAATCCGCGCCGACTTCCATCTGCCTGGAAACATCGAAGTTGATGTTCGTGTCCCGCTGCGTGTAGTTGCCGACGCTGAAATTGCGCGGCGATTGAGGGCCGAGCGAGGCGTTCAGCGAGTTGTGGTTGAAGACTGCAAGATCGTTCTCGCCGATGCTGGCGGAGGCGTCCCAGATCAGGCCGCTGGCCGTTTCGCCGCGCACGCCGACGACGCCGGAATAATCGGTAATTTCGGCGCCGAACTGCGGCGTGAAACCTTCGCTCAGCATTTCCACGAACGAGAAGCAGCCATCGTCGGCGAGCAGCATGTCGCGGAAGGAAAGCAGGTTCGCGGCGGTGGAGTCGATGTCGCCGTACCGCGCCGCGCAGCCCTCGCCGGCCACGAGAAACTTGTTGGCGCTGGTCTTGTACACGCCGTTGCGGTTCATTGGGCTGCGGAAGAAGAAGGCCGTCGACACTTCGCGGCTTGCATAGTTGCCGAAGGCGTAAAATTCGCCGCGCTCGCCCACATCGACCCCGATGTTGGCGACGGCCAGGATGTTGTCGTCGACCGTCGGCGAACCCCAGGGTTTGGCCGGAACGGCGACGTTCGGGATGCCGAGTTCGATGAGATGCGTGGCATGGCCGTGCTGCACGCTGCGATCGGTGGGCGCGGATTCGCCGTATTCCAGGCTCAGGTTCGCGAATCCGCCGTCGCCGAGCGGCAAGCCGACATTGGCCGCAACCGAGGTCATGTCCTCGCTCGAATCCTCCGTATAGGCACCGTACCTGGCTTCGAGCGAAAAGCCGTCGTCGGCGTCCTTGAGCACAAAGTTCAGGACGCCGGCAATGGCATCAGAACCGTACTGGGCCGCCGCGCCGTCGCGCAGCACCTCCAGGCGTTGCAGGGCGATCGCCGGAATGGCCGAAATGTCCGGACCCTGTGCGCCGTTCGACGCGCCGTTGGAAATCCATTGGATCACGGCCCCGCGGTGTCGGCGCTTGTTGTTGACCAGCACGAGCGTGTGATCCGGCGCGAGTCCGCGCAGGTTCACCGGGCGCAGCAGCGCCGCGAGGTCGCGCGAGGGATTGTCGCTGACGTGAAATGACGGTACGAGCGCGCGCACCAGGTTGGTCATGTCGGAGCCGGCCTGGTTCTCGAAGTCCTCGGCGCTGATGACGTCGACCGGGACCGAGGACTCGTCGACCGTGCGGGGCAGGGCGCGGGTACCGACCACCACGACCTCCTCGAGTTGCGCGCTGGCGGACTCCTGCTGCGCGCTGCCGACGGCAGGGCAGACGAGCAGTGCAGGGAACAACAGGAACGCCGCAGCGATACGCGCGGCAATGTGTTGCGAAACCACGTCCGATTCGACCATGAACGGTGACCTCAATTCAGGAAACTTGTTGCAGAACGCCTGGATTCGGCGCAGCGAAATTGTAGCAACTCCCAGGATCGCCTGCAGCACCATGGCTGGCCGTGTTTCACCGCTCAGGCGCACATTTTCCCTCTACAGGGAAACCAGGCAGCCGGCGGTCGCGAGCACGCGTAGAGGGCTGGTTCGCCGCGACCGTCTCGGTCCTCGCGACCCATGCGGGCCGGGTCGATGGTCTCGCTGTCGTATCGCAGGCGGTCATGAGCAACGAACGAAAACGTATTTCGCGCTGCGCGGCGCGGCGATTAGACTGGCCGCAAACCGTCCGCCCACAAGCAGGAGCCCGCCATGTCAGCGACCGACGAATTCCTCGCAAACAACGCCCGTTACGCCGAGAGTTTCGACAAGGGTGACGTGCCCTTGCCGCCCGGCAGGAAGACCGCCGTCGTCGCCTGCATGGACGCGCGCATCGAGACCGGCGCCTTGCTCGGCCTCGAGGAGGGCGATGCCCACGTGATCCGCAACGCCGGCGGCGTCGTGACTGACGACGTGCTGCGTTCGCTGACGATTTCGCAGCGCCTGCTCGGGACCCGCGAGATCATTCTCGTCCACCACACCGACTGCGGCATGGTGACCTTCTCCGACGACGCCGTGAAGGCGCAGATCGAAGCCGACACCGGTGTCAGACCGTCGTTCGCCCTGGAGGCGTTTCCCGATGCCGAAGAGGACGTGCGCCAGTCGATCCGCCGAATCGAGGCCTGCCCGTTCATTCCGGAAAAGGGCCAGATTCGCGGTTTCGTCTACGATGTCGCTACGGGCAAACTCAACGAGGTGAGCCAGGCGTAGTCGCCCCGTCAAACAGTGCGCCGGCGCTGGGGCAGGAAGGTACGTCCACGCAATCCTGCGCCGCGGGAATTCGCGGCTTTCTGCGGCGCGACAGGCTCCTCGTGCGGGAACGGCGCGCCGCGGCTTTGTGGGGCGCAGTGCCCGCGAGTTCAGCCACGCGGACACCGGCCTCAGCGCCGGATCCTTCGCCAACTCTCCGTGGGCATTCGCCGGCGCCGCCAGCCGTGGTAGGGATGGCGCGCGAGCAGTTGCCGGTCGCGGAACACGAGCACCAGCACCGCGCCCGCGACGAAACCGCCGACGTGCGCCCAGAAGGCGACGCCTCCGCCTTGCGCGCCGAGTGAGCCGAAACCGCTGATGAGCTGCACGAGCAGCCAGTAGCCGAGCATCACGAAGGCCGGCACGGCGAAAGTCGTGATGAAAAAGCCGAAGAAGACCAGCATGTGCACGTGCACGCGCGGGTAAAGCAGGATGTAGGCGCCCATCACGCCGCCGATCGCGCCCGAGGCACCGACCATCGGCACGGTCGAGTCGGGGTTCGTCGCGATCTGCAGCGCCGCGGCGGCGAGGCCAGAAAGCAGATAGAAGAACACGAACCGCACCGACCCCATGGAGTCCTCGACGTTGTTGCCGAATATCCACAGGAACCACATGTTGCCGATGAGGTGGAACCAGCCGCCGTGCAGGAACATCGATGAGATCGTCGTATGCCAGGTGGGGCCGTCACCGAGCACACAGGCAATGCCGGGGCCGATCGGAAACCGGGTTCCGGGCGGAACCGTGTTCAACAACTCGCCAGGGATCAGTCCGAGCGTGCAGACCGACTGAGCGAGCGCCGCGTTGCTGCCGAGGCCCTGCACGAAGATCCACGCCGCGACGTTGAGGCCGATGATCGCGTACGTCGCGTACGGCGTAAGGAACTGGGGATTGTCGTCGCGGATCGGAAACATGGTTTGGCGGGGTGCAGTAGCGCGTGTTTGAAACTATTCAGCGTGATGCGGCTGAAAGTCGATCATATGCTATCGCTGTTCGCTTGCCTGCATTTCCTGGCGAGACCTGCGCGCCGCACTCCCGCTACCGGGTCGCGCCGCACTCCCGTTAACGGGTCGCGCCGCACTCCCGCTACCCGGTCGCGCCGCACTCCCGTTAACGGGTCGCGCCGCACTCCCGCTACCGGGTCGCGCCGAACATCGAGTCCGGCAGAATGGTCGCCAGTGCCGGAAAGACGACCAGGACGATCAACACCACGAACATCGCCAGCCAGAACGGGATGATCCCACGGAAGATCGTGCGCATGGGCACATCCGGCGCGATCCCCTTGACGACAAAAACGTTTACGCCGACGGGCGGGCTGATCAGGCCCATCTCCAGCACGATCACCATGAGCACGCCGAACCACACCAGGTCGAACCCGGCCTGCATCATCATCGGCTGAACGAAGGGCAGCGTCAGTACCAGAATCGCGAATCCTTCGAGGAAGGTGCCGAGCAGTATCAGGGTCAGCAAAACCAGCAAGAGCACCGTGTAAGGCCCTGCCCCGGAGTCCGCGATCAGGGAAAGCAGGGCGTCCGGGATGCCTGAAAGCGTAATGAAGGGTGTAAGCACGAACGCCCCGATCAGGATCAGGAAGGTCGTGCCCGTCGCCTGCAGCGTATTGCCCACCGCTTTCGTTACCAGGCCAATCGTGAGGCTGCGCCGCAGCGCCGCGACGGCACAGGTCAGCAGCGTGCCGATCCCGGCGGCTTCGATGGCGGAAAAGACACCCAGGTAGATCCCGCCGATCGTCACGAGAATGATCCCGATGATCCACAGCCCGCGACGCAGAGCCGCGAATTTCTCGGCAGTGGAAATCCGCACATCGGAAGAGGGCGCCATTTCGGGCTTCAGGTAGGGCTGAAACATCACCGCAACGACGAAGAGCGCCGTCAACAACAGTCCCGGCAGCACGCCCGCCATGAACAATCGACCGATCGACTCCTCCGTCAGTATCGAATAGACGATGAAGCCCGCCGAAGGCGGGATCAGGATGCCCAGTGTTCCTCCCGCGGCGATCACGCCGGTGCTCAGACCGTCGTCGTAACGCAACCGCTTCATTTCCGGCAGGGCTACGCGCCCCATGGTTACCGCCGACGCCCGCGAAGAGCCCGACATGGCCGAAAACCCCGCCGCGCCCGCCACCGTTGCCGACGCCAATCCGCCCCTGAAGCGGCCCATCCACGCGTGCGCCGCATCGTACAGATCCCGGCTGAGACCGGCCGCACCGGCCATGTTGCCCATGAGCACGAACATGGGCAGCATGCTCATCGAGTACAGGGTCGACGTGTTGAAGGCCTCGCCCGCCAGCACGGGCAGCGCGGCCGGCGGGTTGATGACGAGCGTGCCCACGAAACCGACCAGCATCATCGCGAGCGCTACGGGCATGCGCAGGAACAACAGCACGAACAGCGCAACGAAGCCGGCGACGCCTATCTGGAGATCCGTCACCTGAGCCCCTGAAAATCCGCGTCGGAGCGCGGCTCGTCTGCCGACCTCCTGGCGATGATCTGCAGCACGTAGAGAAAGAACCCGATGCCGAGCGCGAGATACATCGGCCAGAAAGGAATCACCAGGTCCGGCGTGAAGTGGCCGCAACGGAATCCGCAGCTCCCCTGCCGCGCCATAGCCACCAGCACGACACCCAGCAGGACGACGCTGCTCGCCCCGATCAGAATGCCCACCGTTTTCCGGGCTCCGGGGTGGCGAGTCAGCGATAACAGATCCACGGCAACGTGCGCTCCGCGTCGGGCGGCATGGGGAATGGCGCCACTCACGCAAATCAGCAGCAGCAACTGACTGACATCGCGCAGGCCATTGATGGGTGTGTTGAGGACGTAGCGGAAGAACACGCCGATGCCCGTCAGAAGTACCAGCAACAGGAGCGATACGCCTCCGATGCAGGCCCACAAAGTGATGGCACGGGCGACGATGCGCCCGAAGCGCTCGGGCACGGGAGTATTCAACGCTCCTGCCCCGTCATCAGGGCGATGACGTCGGCACCCGTCAGCCCGTTGGCGAACTCGCGCTGCAGCTCTTCGTCCATCACCGGGGCGAACAGGGAACGAATCTTCTCAAGTTCCGCATCGGACATGCTGATGAACTCGATACCGTCCTGCTCGGCGAGCGCGAGCCCGCGACGAGCGGTCGCTACATAGGCCTGCGCGCCCCGCAAGCTCAGTTCAAGGCCGCTGACGGCATCCACCCACGCGCGCTCCTGCAACGACAGCCCCGCGTACGCGTCCTGGTTCATCAGCAGAAAGAAAGCTGACGCTATCGCGGGGAAATTGGTAGTGATGAATTGCGCCGGCTCCCAGAGGCTGAAGGAAGCGATCGTGCTCGGATCTGCAAAGACCGCGTCTATGGCTCCGGTGGTCAATGCCTGGTGCGCCTCGCTGGTGGGCAGCGACATGGCCGCGGCGCCGACGCGTTCGAGATAGGCGACATCCTGTGCCGAGGCTGCCGAGACGATCATGCCGCGCAGGTCATCCGCTTCATCGATGCGCCGGGTCGCGGAGATCAGCACCTTCGGCTCCGCTGCCCACAAACCCAGCACCCTTGCCTGGTACTCCGAGCTGATTGCCGGCATGCCCTGCCACAGTCGTTCGGTACCCGTAATCGCATCCGGAGAGATGCCGGGAAAGCCGAGCAACGCCGTCATCGGAAAGCGCTGCATCGTGTAGCCCGGCAAGCCGAAGGAAATGTCGGCAACCCCTTCCAGCAGTCGCGAGTATTGTTGGGCGGGAGCGGAGTTGAGGGTGGCACCGGGGAACTGACGCACGGTCAGCCGACCGCCACTGACGCTCGCCAGTTCCTCGGCGAACGGGTCGAATACCGCAGCCACGGCAGGATGACGCGAGCCCACGAAACTGGCCAGGCGCAATTCACGGCCCTGCTCGGTCTCGGCACAGGCCGAGCAGAGAACTGCGGCTACCGTTACAAGCAGCTTCCGTTTGGGCGCCATCCGAATCCTTCGCGAAATAATCGCGGTTGAACCTGTTTCCTGCCTCGCGCAGCGTCGTCCGCCGAGCCTCGGATCGTCACGGCAGTTTCGTCGGTCTCCACGCAGGAATCAGCAATGCCCCGCAAGCTAGCACATTATCGCCGGGCGCCGACCGGCCATGACGATTCTCCGCTGCTGAGCACGATGCCGGAGGCGCGCAAGCGGCTGCGGCGAACGGCGGAAGCCTGCGCCATTTCGGCGGACCCGGACGCCTTCGCGGCGCCAATCTTGATCGGCCGCTTCGGATCGACTATATAGTGCGCAGACCGCGACGGAGGGACGACAGATGACCAGAGCACTAGTCGGATTGCTCATAGCGCTGGCGGTGACGATCGCTGGCGCGCGGGTCGCCTTCATCGCGAGCGCAGATACCGACGGCGAGCCCGCGAACGCGCCCTGGGCGCAGGACCGGATGGAGTATGTGGCCTGGAACGGCGGACAATGGACGGCATGGGTTCGCGGCGACAGTTTTGAACTGGATCCGCTCGACGACGGCCGCCGGCACCGCCATGCCAATCAGAGTATCGCCTTCATCGATTGGGAGGGCGAGGAGTGGCAGGCGCGCATCGAGGGCGACGAATTTCTGCTTGCGCATCGGGGCGACTGGAGCGCGCATGCCGAGACGGCCACGGCCATCCGCTACCGCGACTGGATGGGCCGAAATCAGGTCCGCACGGTAGCGCAATTGCGCCGTGGCGGGGCGCTTTGAACTTGCGTTGTTTTTGCCCTATGCTTGCGCTCGAATTGCGGGCTGGCCGGAACGAAAATTATCTGTACAGGGACGTTTCTGCACTCACGACAATGCCGGGCGCCGGGGACCAGCGCGCACCGTGCAGGTCGGCAAATGCCTAACCTATGTTCATACAAGCAGGGGCATGACGCCTAAGGGCAGGCGCGTTATCGCTACACTCGGGCAGCTCTGCTCGATCGTGCTGGTCATTTTCGGGTTTTCGCACGCCGCCCTCGCGCAGGTTTTCGACATGCGTGAAGGTGTGACCGAGACCAGCCAGCGCGTCCAGAACCTTCATCACATCAGTCTCGGTGTCTGCGTCGTCGTCGGCATCGTCGTCTTCGGCGCGATGTTCTACACGATGTACGCGCATCGCCGCTCGAAGCACCCGGTACCCGCCAAGTTCCACGAGAGCACACCGGTCGAGATCATCTGGACGATCATCCCGACCCTCATCCTCATCGGCATGGCGGTCCCGGCCACTACGGTGCTGATCGAAATCGAAGACAACTCCGATCCCGATCTGACCGTTCTCGTCACGGCCTCGCAATGGAAGTGGCACTACCAGTATGTCGAGCCCGACATCGGCTTCTTCAGTAACCTTGCAACATCGCAGGACGCGATCAACAACCTCATCGAAAAGGACGAGACCTACATCCTCGACGTCGACAATCCTCTCGTGATCCCGACGAACCAGAAGGTCCGCTTCCTGATGACCTCCGGCGACGTCATCCACTCCTGGTGGGTACCGGACTTCGCCGTCAAGCAGGATGCCGTGCCGGGCTTTATCAATGAAGCATGGACACGCGTCGATGTGCCGGGCGTCTATCGGGGCCAGTGCACGGAACTGTGCGGCATGAATCACGCCTACATGCCGGTCGTGGTCGAGGTCCTTCCCGAAGAGGAGTTCGACGCCTGGATCGAGGATCAGCGCGTTGCCGCGGCGCTTGCCGGCGAACAGGCCGTTGCGGACCGCAGCCGGACCTGGACGATGGATGAACTCATGCCGATCGGCGAAGAGGTCTACATCTCGCAGTGCGCGACCTGCCATCTGCCCGACGGCGCGGGCCAGGGAATCAGGTATCCGGCCCTGGCCGGAAGCGAAATAGCAAACGGTCCTGTCGAGGGTCATATCGACCGCGTCATGAACGGCGTCGCCGATACCGAGATGCAGGCCTGGGCGCCGCAGCTTTCCGACCGCGACATCGCGGCCGTCATCACCTACGAACGCAATTCCTTCGGCAACGCCATGGGCGACATCGTCCAGCCGTTGACCGTTTTCGAAGCCCGGTAGGGACGAGCCGTCATGATTGCCCACGCAGACACCATACCGAAGCAACGACATCCGCTGATCGCCTTCATCCTGCGCTGGCTCCTGACGACGAACCACAAGGAAATCGGCACGCTTTACCTGTGCCTGGCCTTCCTGCTCTTCTTCATCGGCGGCGCGATGGCGATGGTGGTCCGGCTGGAGCTCTTCCAGCCGGGGCTGCAGTTCACGCAGCCTGACTTCTACAACCAGATGGTGACGCTGCACGGCCTCATCATGGTGTTCGGCGCGGTGATGCCGGCATTCGTGGGCCTTGCCAACTGGCTCGTGCCGCTCATGATCGGTGCGCCCGACATGGCGCTGCCGAGGCTCAACAACTTCAGTTTCTGGATCCTGCCGTTCGCATTCATCCTGCTCTTGTCGTCGTTGTTCATGGAAGGCGGCGCGCCGAATTTCGGCTGGACCTTCTACGCGCCGCTGTCCACGACCTACGGGCCGCCAAGCACGGACTACTTCATTCTCGGCGTGCACCTCATGGGCGTGTCTTCCGTGCTCGGCGCGATCAACGTCATGGTCACGATCCTGAACATGCGTGCGCCCGGCATGACGCTGTTCAGGATGCCGCTGTTCGTGTGGACCTGGCTCATCACGGCGTTCCTGCTGATCATGGCGATGCCGGTGCTCGCCGGTGCGGTGACGATGATGCTGACCGACCGGCACTTCGGCACGAGTTTCTTCGAGGCCTCCGGAGGCGGCGACCCGGTGCTGTTCCAGCACGTTTTCTGGTTCTTCGGCCATCCCGAGGTCTACATCATGATCCTGCCGGGCTTCGGCATCGCCTCGCAGATCATCCCGACGTTCGCGCGCAAGAAACTCTTCGGCTATCACTCGATGGTGATCGCGACGATCGCGATCGCCCTTCTGTCGTTCATCGTCTGGGGGCACCACATGTTCGCGGCGGGCATGCCGCTGGCCGCGGAACTTTTCTTCATGTACGCGACGATGCTGATCGCGGTGCCGACGGGCGTGAAGGTATTCAACTGGGTTGCCACCATGTGGCGCGGTTCGATCACCTTCGAGACGCCGATGCTGTTCGCCATCGGTTTCGTGATCATGTTCACGATCGGCGGGTTCTCCGGCCTCATGCTGGCCCTCGTGCCGGCCGACTTCCAGTATCACGATACCTTCTTCGTGGTCGCGCACTTCCACTACGTGCTCTACCCGGGTGCGATCTTCGGCACGATGGCGGCGGTCTATTACTGGCTGCCGAAGTGGTCGGGCCGCATGTACGACGAGCGGCTCGGCAAGATCCATTTCTGGACTGCGACGTTCGCCGTCAACCTGACGTTCTTCCCGATGCATTTCTCGGGTCTGGCCGGCATGCCGCGCAGAATCGTCGATTACTCGATCGCGTTTGCCGATTTCAACATGTTGTCGAGCATCGGCGCCGGATTGCTCGGACTCACGCAGATCCTGTTCCTCTACATTGTCGTGAAGGCCCTGACCAGCGGTGAGAAGGTCACGGACGCGCAGGTCTGGGAGGGAGCCGAGGGCCTCGAGTGGACGCTGCCGTCGCCCGCGCCCCTGCACTCGTTCGAGACGCCGCCGGTAATCGAGCCCGACGACGCCCACGCCGCTGCCGACAAGGCCTGATGAATACGAGCAACAACAGTAAACGCCGGCACGTCGCTGTACTGTTGCTGGTGGCGACAGGGATGTTCGGCTTCGCGTTCGCACTCGTTCCGCTTTATGAGATCTTCTGCGAGATCACGCGGATCAACGTCAGGACCTCGGGGGAAGCGGTGAGCGCCGCGCCGATCGCCGAAGTTTCCGATCGGGAGGTCACGATCCAGTTTGCCGCCCAGATAAACCGGGGAATGCCCTGGGAGTTCAGGCCCACCGAAAGCCAGATGCGCGTACGGCTAGGGTAGGTCAACACGACCGAGTACTACGCCCGCAATCGCGCGAGCGGCATGGTCACCGGACAGGCCGTACCGAGCGTCGCGCCGAGCGCTGCGGCGCCGTACCTGCACAAGGTCGAGTGTTTCTGCTTTACGCAGCAGCACCTGGAGGGCGATGCCGACATCGACATGCCCGTGCAGTTCTACGTGGATCCGGAGCTTCGCGAGGACATCGGCACGATGAGCCTGTCGTACACGATGTTCCGCGTCCCTGACGCCGAAGTTGTCGTAGCCGAACCGGAATCGGAGACGCACGCCGATCACGAGGGACATTAGCAGCCGTGAGTGAGACACCCGCCGTGGGCGAGACCCCTCGCTATTACGTGCCGCACACGAGCGTCTGGCCGATCGTCGGCT
The DNA here is from genome assembly GCA_028278665.1 of Candidatus Rariloculus versatilis. Lineage (GTDB taxonomy): Bacteria > Pseudomonadota > Gammaproteobacteria > Steroidobacterales > Rariloculaceae > Rariloculus > Rariloculus versatilis. The sequence goes on along the minus strand of JAQAJI010000045.1, from coordinate 7,650 downwards.
CGGTGGCGCTCTTCATTATGGCTTACGGCCTGGTGACGATGATTCACCAGACCACCGACAAGGTCGCCGCCGAAGGCACGCACGGCGTCTGGATCTTTTACCTCGGGCTCGGGATCGTCGCGTTCATGTTGTTCGGCTGGTTCCGAACCGTGGTCCGGGAATCGGTCGCGGGCATGAACAGCGGCCTCATGGACCGCTCCTACCGCATGGGCATGCAGTGGTTCATCGTCTCGGAGGTCATGTTCTTCGCGGCCTTCTTCGGAGCGCTGTTCTATGCGCGCGTCATCTCGGTGCCGTGGCTTGCCGGCGCCGGCAGCAATCTCGAAACCCACACGTTCCTGTGGCCGGATTTCGCCGACACCTGGCCGCTGTTCATGACGCCGGGCGGAACGGAAACCGAAGCGATGGAGGCCTGGGGCCTGCCGTTCATCAACACCGTGATCCTCGTCACGAGCAGCGTCACCGTGACCTTCGCCCACTGGGCGCTCAAGAAGAGTCAGCGGATTGCGCTCGGGATCTGGCTTGCGATAACGGTGCTCCTCGGCGCGTTCTTCCTGGTGCTGCAGGTCGTCGAGTACGCCGAGGCCTACTCGGAACTCGGCCTGACGCTCGGGTCAGGGATTTACGGCTCGACGTTCTTCATGCTCACGGGGTTTCATGGCGCGCATGTGACGATGGGCACGGTCATGCTCGCGGTCATGCTGTTTCGCGTATTCAGCGGCCACTTCACCCCGGAGAACCACTTCGCGTTCGAGGCGACGAGCTGGTACTGGCACTTCGTCGACGTCGTGTGGCTGTTCCTGTTTACGTTCGTCTACTGGTTCTAGGTTGCGGGGCTCTCAGGACATGTATCTGCCAACGAAACCCATGGCGAGCAGCACGAGCAGCAGAACCGAAAGGCCTACCCGCACGGTCAGCGACACGACGGTGCGGTTCGTCGTGCCGCGGTCGCGCACGAGAGACTGACGAGAATGCCGGCGATGACGACTAGTAGGATGATGTTGAACATCGGTTGCGTGGATGACGCCCTGGCGCGGCCGGTACCGCCGTAGGTTACAGATTGATGACGCGAAGGGCCGAAATCAAGCTGACCGTCGAGCTCGACGGTGAGAACCTGCCTTCAAGCATCCTCTGGCAGGCGACCGATGCCGAGGCCGATGGCCCGCTGCCGTGCCAGTCGATGATGCTGTCGCTCTGGGACAGCGAGAAGAAGACGACGGCGGCGATTGATCTGTGGATCAAGGACATGACCGTCGAAGACATGAACCTGTACTTCTACCAGGTGTTCCACAAGATGGCCGACACGTACCTGCGCGCGACCAAGAACGAGGAGGTCGCAACTTCGATCCACGAGTTTGGCGACGGTTTCGGGAATTCGCTGGGACTGGCGGTCGGGTCCGAAATGAGAGGGGCGAGCTGAATGGGCGTTTCCATCGTTCCGACCCTCAGGGTCCTCAAGCCCGTCGGGATGATCGCCGGCGTAGGGTTCGTCGGACTTCTCGTCGGCTATTTCGCGAACGCGGCGTTCTTCCCGGGCACCACACCCGTTCAGCCGATCGAATTCAGCCACACCGTCCACGCGGGCGACTACGAGATCCCCTGCCTGTACTGCCACACCCAGGCCCGGCGCTCGCCGTCTGCGGGCGTACCGAGCGTCAACAAGTGCATGGGCTGCCATGCGATTGTCGCGACCGACAGCCCGCTCATACGCGAGGTCGCACGGCACTACGAGAACGACGAGCCGATCCCGTGGATCAAGGTCCACGACCTGCCCGACTTTGTTCATTTCCCGCACAACAGGCATGTGGCGGCCGGGCTCGAGTGCCAGGAGTGCCACGGGCCCGTCGAGACGATGGACCGGGTCACGCGCATGGCGCCGAACGAGATGGGTCAGTGCCTGACCTGCCACAAGGACATGGAAGTCGAGCACGGCATCGACTGCCTGACCTGCCACAAGTGACGGGCCGCCACGCCGGGGAACTGCCAAAGCCATGCCGAATGTAGATCGAAGAAATTTCCTCAAGCTCGTCGGTGCGGGCGGGGTCGGCGCGGGCGCGGGTTTCATGCTGTCGGAGTCGAGGAAGCACCCGGTCGAGCACCTCGTACCCTACCCGGTGCCGCCCGAAGAGTTCAGCCCCGGCATCGCGACCTGGTACAACAGCGTGTGCTCGATGTGTTCAGCCGGCTGCGGCATCTCGGTACGAACGCGCGAGGGGCGCGCGAAGAAGATCGAGGGCAACCCGGCGCATCCGGTCAGTCAGGGCCGCCTGTGTGCGCTCGGACAGTCGGGCCTGCAGGCGCTGTACAATCCCGACCGGATCACCGGGCCGCTCGTCCGGGCGGGCCGGCGCGGCGAGATCGAGTTCGACCCGACGACCTGGGAAGAGAGCTTCGCGGAGCTTGCCAACCAGCTCGAACTCATGCGGACCGCGGGCCGCGGCGGGGGCGTCGCGCTTCTGACCGGCGGTGTGCGCGGCCATCTGGCGAGCCTGCTGGAACTGTTCATGGGCTGGCTCGGTTCCGACCAGCTCCTGCACTACGACTTCAATCACCCCGCGACGCTTTACGCCGCGAACGAGCGCTTCTTCGGCGAAAGCAACCTGCCGTACTACGACATCGAGAACTCGCGCTACGTGCTGTCCTTCGGCGCCGACTTTATCGGCCACTGGCTGTCGCCCGTCCACCACGGGCTCGGCTTCGGCCGCAGCCGTCAGGCCCGCGACGGCGACCGGGGCCGTTTCGTGCAGATCGAGCCGCGAATGTCGCTGACGGGCGCGGCGGCCGACGAGTGGATCGCGGCAAACCCCGGGACCGAGGGCGTCCTCGCGCTCGGGATCGCGCGCCGCATCGTCGATCAGGGTGGCTACCAGGGCACCGACCTCGATGCCTGGCAGGCCGCGCTCGACGGGTATGCGCCAGACGCCGTCGCCGAGCAGACGGGCGTTCTGCCCGACACGGTCGCGCGGCTCGCAGACAGTTTCGCCGAGACGCAGCCGGGGCTTGCGATCGGCGGCGGCGCGCCCGCAAACCACAGCAACGGCGTCGACGCGCTCGTCGCGGTCAACGCGCTCAACCATCTCGTCGGCAACATCGGCGTCGAAGGCGGGGTGATCTTCAATCCGCCTCCCGCGTTCGGTCCGGAGGCATCGCGTCACGCGAGCCTCGCCCGGATGCTCGAACTCGCCGAGGACGCGCGTGCGGGCCGGATCGAACTGTTGATCGTCAGCAACACGAACCCGGTATTCAATCTGCCGGAGGCAAGCGGTTTCGCCGAGGCGCTGGCCGATATCCCGCAGATCGTGAGCCTTTCGAGTTTTCTTGACGAGACGACGGCGCATGCCGACCTCGTTCTGCCGAGCAACACCTATCTTGAGAGCTGGGGCGACGACACGCCTTCGCCGGGCGTGGGCTTTCGGGTCGGCGCCGTGTCGCAGCCCGTGGTCGAGCCGCTCTACGATACGCGTGCGACGGGAGACATCGTGCTCGAGCTTGCCCACCGCATGGGGCTCGATCTCGCGTTCCCGTGGCCGAACATGGAGGAATACCTCAAGTACAGTTGGCGCGAGGTCTGGTCGAACGGAACGCCCGATCCGTCGATTCCCGACTTCGACACCTTCTGGACTTCGGTCGTCAGGGCGGGTGTGTGGGGCGACGAGACTCGCGCGCCGGGCGGCGAATTCGTGCCCGACGCGGGCGTCGTCGAGGGAATTGGCGTCGGAGCGCCCGAATTCGCAGGCGCCGAGGGCGAGTTCCCGTATGCGCTGCACCCGTATCTGTCAAATGGCCTGCATGACGGCCGGGGTGCGAATCTGCCCTGGATGCAGGAGCTGCCCGACGCGCTGACCGGCGTCGTCTACGGGACCTGGATCGAATTGAATCCCGAGACTGCCGACGAACTCGGCTTGAGCGATGGCGATGTCGTTGCTATCGAGTCTCCGGCAGGCGCCATCGAGGCGCCCGTCCTCGTGTATCCGGCGATCATGCCCGGCGTGGTCGCGATGCCGATCGGCCAGGGCCACGAGGAGTACGGGCGTTACGCCGAAGAGCACGGCGTCAACCCGATCAACGTGCTCGCGGCTGAGACGGAACCCGCCACGGGCGCGCTGGCCTGGGCGGCGACGCGCGTCAGGCTCGTCCCGACCGGTGGCCGCGCCGACCTCGTCAGGGTCAGCGGCGAGGCCAGGGAACTCGGCCGGGAGATCGTGCAGATCGCCGATGCCGGTACCCCTGCTGCCGCCGTCAATGCCCCGGCCGTCGCAGCCGCCGGCGCCGGCGCCCCGGGTGTCCGTTTGGCGTCCGGCGCCAGGGCCGCTGCCGGCATCGATGCCCCGACCGCCGGCGCCGAGGCAGCGACGGCCAACACGCGCCTGAACAGTATCCCGATAACGGTAGTGAATACATGAGCCTCATCGACGACTTTCTCGCCAGGTGGCACGAGTACCGCCGCCCCGGCTACTACGAGGAGTTCGACTACCACTGGACGATGACGGTCGATCTCGACCGCTGCACGGGCTGCGAAGCCTGCGTGACCGCCTGCCAGGCCGAGAACAACACGCCGATCGTCGGCGAGGACGCGATCGCCCGCGGCCGGCACATGCAGTGGATGCGGATCGAGCGCTACTGGGAAGGCGAATATCCCGACGTGAAGCTGCGCGCGATCCCCATGTTCTGCCAGCACTGCGACGCGGCGCCCTGCGAGACCGTCTGTCCCGTATCGGCCACGTATCACAATCAGGATGGCCTCAACGCGCAGATCTACAACCGCTGCATCGGCACGCGCTCCTGCGCCGTGTACTGCCCCTACGAGGTTCGCTACTTCAACTACAACAATCACCATTGGGACGAGCCGCTCGACCAGCAACTGAACCCCGACGTCTCCGTGCGCGAGAAGGGCGTGATGGAGAAGTGCACGTTCTGCATCCAGCGCATCCGCCAGGCCAAGGACGCCGCCAAGGACGACGGCCGGCGGCGCGTGCAGGACGGCGAGGTCCAGCCGGCCTGTGTGCAGACCTGTCCGACCGAGGCGCTCGTCTTCGGCGACCGCAAGGACCCCGACAGCGCCGTGTCGCAGATGCTCGGCAACGAGCGCGCCTACACGGTGCTCGAGGAACTCAACACCGACCCGTCCGTGGTCTATCTGAAGAAAGTTGACGCCGATGCAGCGTAGGCACGAGGACATCAAGTTCGCCGATGTCAACAACGACATCGTACGCTCGCTCGTCGAGACGGGGCCGAGGTACTACGTAACGCTTGCGATCGCGGTGCTCATCACGCTCGCGTGCTTCTTCTTCCCCTGGTTCTACCAGCTCTATTACGGCATTGGTGCTGCCGGCATGAACCACCCCACGGTGTGGGGCACCTATCTTGCGAGCTTCATTTTCTGGATCGGCCTCAGTCACTCGGGCACGCTGCTGTCGTGCGTGCTGCACATCACGAACAGCGAATGGCGCAAGGCCATGTACCGCAGCGCCGAGGCGATGACGCTGTTCTCGCTCATGGTCGCGGCGATGATGGTCATGGTCCACGTCGGGCGGCCGTGGTTCATTCACTGGGCGCTGCCGTATCCGAACCAGATGGAGTTGTGGCCGAATTTCAGGTCGCCGCTGATGTTCGACGTCATGGCCATCACCACCTACCTGACCGGCAGCAGCATCTTCATCTACATGGGGTCTATCCCGGACTTCGCGGCCGTCAGGGACCGCACGACCGGCTGGCGCCATCACATGTACGTGCTGCTTTCGCTCGGCTGGCGCGGCACGGACACCGAATGGCACCGCCTCGGCTGGGCCTACACCTTCCTCGCCGTGCTCATCATTCCGCTTGCGGTGTCCGTGCACAGCATCGTGTCGTGGGACTTCGCGATGTCGATCGTGCCGTCGCTGCACCAGACGATTTTCGCACCGTATTTCGTCGTCGGCGCGATCTATTCGGGCACGGCCGGCATCGTGACCGTCATGTTCGTGCTGCGCAAGTACATGAATTTCGAGCACTACATCACGAAGGTCCATTTCGACAATCTCGGCAAGCTGCTGCTTGCGCTGTCGCTGATCTGGACCTACATCAACGTGGTGGAGGTGTTCACGGGCTGGTACAGCAACGATTCGGCCGAGCTCGAATCGCTGCGCTACAAGCTCTTCGGTTTCTACGCGCCGCTCTACTGGGAGATGATCCTGTTCTGCGCGGTGGCGCCGCTGCTGTTGATCTCCAAGCGCTTCAGGACTTCGTTCGTGCCGATGCTGATCCTGTCGATCGCGATCAATATCGGCATGTACACGGAGCGCTTCCTGATCGTCGGCACGTCGCTGTCGCGGCAATATCTGCCCGATTCCTGGGGCGTGTACGTTCCGAGCCTGGTCGAGATCTCGATCCTGGTCGGCTCGATCGCGATGTTCTGCACGCTGTTCCTGATATTCGTGAAGATTTTCCCGAGCGTCTCGATTTACGAGGTCAAGGAGACATTGCCTGCTCCGGATGAAGGAAAGACCCAATGGCAAGCAACGCATTAGGACTGTTCGGCGGGCCGACGGCCGCGCTTGCCGCGGCCGGCAAGCTCAAGGGTGCGGGGTTCGAGTCGCTCGATCTCATCTCGCCGATCCCCTTGCATGGCGTGGAGGAAGTGCTCGGCAAGAAGACGTCCGTGATCAAGCGGTTCACCTTCTTCGGGGCAATCATCGGCGGCCTGAGCGGTTTCGTGCTCGCGGCGGGCACGGCCGCGCTGTATCTGCATCCGACGGGCGGCAGGCCCATCATTACCTTCCCGCCGTTCCTCATCATCACCTACGAGATGACGATCCTGTTCGGCATCCTGGCGACCGTGCTCGGCTTCCTGATCAGCGCGCGCCTGCCGGTGCTGCGCGAGCGCATCTACGTGCCCGAGTCGGCCGTGGACAAATTCGCCGTTACGGTCGCCTGCGAGGCTGACGAGGACTTCAAACGGGCGACCGAGATCCTGCGCGAGGCGGGCGCCGAGGAAGTCAGCGAGATCGCGCCGGGGGGAGGCCGACGATGAAACACGGATACCGCCATGTCGCGTTCGTGACTGTCCTGCTCGCCTATGCGGATTCCCGTGGGACAAGGACATGGTCGACCAGCCGTCGGTCAAGGCGCAGGAGTCGGTCATTGCGGGCGATTCGGGCGGGATTCCCGTCGAGGGCGGCGAGACGCTGCCGGCGCCGCCCGACGAGGCCGGCATGTTCGCGGCGAAGGACGAAGCTGCGGCGATCCCGAACCCTGTCCCGGCGACCGAGGAATCGATCGCGCGCGGGGCCGAACTGTATGTGAACACCTGCCTCGTATGTCACGGTGCCGAAGGCCTCGGCGACGGCCCGGTGGGTGTCGTTTTCGATCCCGTTCCCGTGGACCTCAACGACGCCTATACGCAGGATCAGGCCGACGGCCAGATTTTCTTCACGCTGACGCGCGGTCGGGTGTCGATGCCGTACTACCGCGATGCGCTCAGTCAACAGGAGCGCTGGGACGTGATCAACTACCTGCGCGCCGAGTTCGGTCAATGAGCGCCGATCCCGCTGCCATCGAGCAACGCCTGCCACCGGCGATCGGCGGCGGCCTCACACTCGGGATACTGAGCGTCGTTTTCCTGGCGGCCGCGGCGAGCTTCTACTATGCGCTTGTGAGCGATCCGGGCCAGAT
>JAQAJI010000044.1:563-32132 GCA_028278665.1 Candidatus Rariloculus versatilis | reverse complement strand
GATCGGTCGGTCGGCGAACACCCGCAGCATCGAATCGGAGAAAATCGACCACTCGTACTCGCCCCAGAAGTCGTCGACCATGAGAAACCCGCCGCGTTCGAGATATTCCCGGAGGAGGGGCGCTTCCTGGTCGTTCAAATACCACTGGCCGACCTCGACCGCGTAGAGCCAGGGATAATCGAAAACGCGGTCGTCGTTGAGCGTGATGAGACGGCCGCCGCCGCCGGACCAGTCGACCTCGGCACCGTCGACCCGCGTCAGCCGGTTGATGCCCTGCATCAGGTGGTATTCCGCGTCGGCGTAGTCCGTGCGCCAGCCGGCACCCCATCGGCCGGCTCTTGCGTTGTTGTATACGAGCCGTGCGAAGTGAAATTCCGCCGTGGGCTCCCCTTCGATACGTGCGTCGCCGCCTTGACTCCGGGCCGAGTTGAGCCACAGCGAAGCGGCAACCGTGACGCAAGCCGCCACGGCTATCGCAGCACGCGTGCCGGCACGCGCTCTCACGGCAGGCGCCTTGAGTTCGTCGCTGTGTTCAGGTTTCCGGTCTCGAAAAAGGGCAGGGAGATTATTACACCGGCGACCGTAGCGTGGCCAACCTCGGTGAAGTGTGCAGAAACCCAGATTCGGTACGGGACATCGATGCGGCGCTTGAGTATGTTTCGGCGTTTGCGCGAAGACAGATCCGACAGGAGCGGCCATGCTCGATGGACGCGCGGTTTCGGACAGGTACGGTGAGTTTGCGCGCGCTGCCGTCCTGACCGTGATCCGCTAACCCGACCTGACCGAACTCGCGCTCGACCCGGACAACACCTTCGGAGGCGCTCGACCATGAAGAACATCGTGATCTGCTGTGACGGCACCGGCAACGAATACGGACGCAACAACACGAACGTCGTGGACACCTACGTGCTCGTCGAGAAGGACGAGCGGCAGGTCGCCTGGTACGACCCCGGTGTCGGCACGGGGGGCTGGGAGTACCACGAGGAGGACGGCTTGCTGCGCGCCCTGGGCGATCAGGCCACCGGATACGGCCTGCAGAAGAACGTCGAGGACGCGTACCGCTGCCTGATGGGCAGCTACGAGGACGGCGATCTCGTGTATCTGTTCGGTTTCAGCCGAGGTGCGTTCACCGTGCGCTCGCTGGCTGGAATGCTCCACAAGTGCGGGCTGCTTGACGAGGGACACGACAATCTCGTCGAGTACGCGACGAAGATCTACAACACCGCCGACAACGAAGATGTCGCGCAAGGCTTTCGCGAGTCTTTCGGCCGGCACTGTCCCGTCCACTTCATCGGCGTGTGGGACACCGTCGAATCGCTCGTTCTGCACGCCGGCAAACGGTTCCACGATGCGCGGCTCAACCCCGACGTCTCGTTTGCCTATCAGGCGCTGGCGATCGACGAGAAACGGAAGGATTTCGCGCCCTCGCCATGGGATGAGGCGAACGCCGCCGACGGCCAGACCATCGAGCAGGTCTGGTTCGCCGGCTGTCACTCAGATGTCGGTGGCTGGTTTGACGAGCGCGGCCTGTGCCACATCGCCTTGCACTGGATGCTCGACAAGGCCGTGGCGTGCGGGCTGCATGTGAACCAGGTCGAACTCGCCGGGCGCCGGCAAGACCCATGCGACCAGATCCATCAATCCTTCAGCGGGTTCTGGAAGATGCGCGGCAGGCGTACGCGCAGGATTCCGCAAGGGGCTAAGATCCACGCCAGCGTGGTCGAGCGCATGAACGACCCGGACTGCCGCTACCTGCCTCCCAATCTGACCTCCACCCAGTCCGCCAACCTCTGGGAGAAGTACGAGATCGTCGAATGAAGGCTTGACCCGCAAATCTCACCAAGCCGCGCACATGCTCCCTCCACCATGGACCCGCTATGGTTCCGGTCGCGAGCCCGCGCCTGTACGCCCCGGATACATTTGATCGCGACTGCGCGATTGTCGCGGCCCCGGGTGAGATTTGCGGGTCAAGTCGCCGTCCGCAACTATGCTTGCCGGTGTCCTCGAAGGTGCAAATGGCGATCGAGCGCCTCCTGCCATGAGGACATCGCGCCGAAGACGGCCGCGGCCTTCGAATTGTCGAGTACGCTGTAACGCGGCCTGGCGGCGCGCGAGGAATATTCGCTGGCGGGACAGGGAGTCACGGTCGCTTCGATGCTTGCGCCGCGCACGATGGCCCGCGCGAATTCGAACCATGTCGCCGATCCCGAGTTGACCACGTGATAGCAACCGGCGGCGCAGCCTTCCGTGACCATGCGTATCAGAACGCGGGCGACATCCGCGCTTGAGGTCGGTGACATCGTGCGTTCGTCTACGACTCGCAGCGAGCCAGAGTCCCTTCCGTCGCGGATGATGGTCTCGACGAAGTTGCCGCCCCGTCCGCCGATCCCGGCCGCACCGAACAGGGAGGCGGTTCGCACGACCACGACATCGCCGTGCACCTCGCGGGCGAGCGTCTCGCCGAGCGCCTTCGATTCGCCGTAGACATTGACGGGCGCGACTGGCGCGTCTTCGGGCAGCGGTCGCTTGCGAGCAGCATCGCCGCCGAAGACGTAATCGGTGCTGATGTGGATGAGCCGTGCCTTCCGGGCCGCGCAGACCGCCGCGAGCGACCGAACCGCGTGCGCGTTGACCGCGAAGGCGCTCGCGGCATCGTCTTCCGCCGCGTCGACCCCCGTATACGCGGCGCAGTTCAGGAGAACGTCGAAGCGCCTGTCGCCGAGCACATGCTCGATCTCTCCCGGAACCGCGATATCAAGGTCCGCGCGTCGCAGCGCTTGCAGATCGAATCGGTCGCCAGAGGCCACATGGGCGCGACGCACGTCGTGCCCGAGTTGCCCGTCGGGGCCAAGCAGCACTACCCGCGATGCCATGCGAAGTGAATAACAGTTGCGCCCTGGACGTTCTACCGAACTGACGTGACTGTTGTTGCAACGGCCACTGTCATCCGACCGGGACCATCCGCCGGGGCGTCCCGTTCGCCGGGCTCAGGTGGGAATGGCGGAGGTGGACGGGAATCGAACCCGCCGCCCGGGATTACCGCGCCACTGGTTTTGAAGACCAGGGGAGTCACCAGACTCCATTCACCTCCGTACGACTCGCGATCTCTCCGTGCGGCGGTCAATTCGACTCGGCATTCGCCGAAGCGCCGCACCTTGCCGGTGGGCACTGTAACACCGATGTCGATTTCTCCATGTAGCGCCGAAAATCGTTCACCGTTCCCGCAGGCGCCGCAGGTTGCCGAGGCGCACGGTAACACCAGCGGCGTCCAGATGCTCCATGACCGGCACGACGTACTTGCGCGTCGAATCGAGCAGATCGCGAACCTGGGACAGCGCGAACTGCTCAGGATAAGGATACTGCGCCTTGATCTCGGCCTCGACATCCCTCAGGACCGCTGTATGCACGACGATATTGGAGCCGCGGTCGTAAGTCCTGAGTCGGACGAGTTGGCCGCTGTCCAGCAAAAGCTGGAAGAGCTTGCGCTTCGTTCGGTCGTTGCCGATGACGCCCGCCGGTGGCGGAGGCTGGATCCCGCTGTCGAGGAACGTGCGCTCGAGGCGGTCCGACAGGCTGCGCTCATGTTCGGAGAGGCCTGCGAGAGGATCGAAGCCCGTCACGCGCAACATGCCCCGGTCGGACTCGATCCTGCCGGCTGATGTGAGTCCGGCGAGCGCCTGCCGGAAGACCTCTTCGGCCGGCGCGTCGTCGAGTGCCGAGCGCAGGCTGCCGGCCGTGAGACCGCGCTGCCGGGGATTTGCTTCATGAAACGCTTCAAGCGCCGTGACGAGCCGTTCGTTCAATGATTCGAAGGCGGCGCGTTCGACGAACGTGTCGTCGTCGATCAGCATCGGGTCGAGTGCACGGACGACCGGGTCGAGCGCGTCCTCCGTGAGGCCGAGACGCTCCGAGACCTCGTCGACGTCGACACCTTGCGTGCCGGCCTCGGCGAGCAGTCCGCTGAGGATCGCGACGGGGTCGCCGCCCGCCGTTGCCCTGAGGCGGCGCGTGACCGACTCGTCAAAGCGCCGATGTCGTCGGGCATTGACCTCGAGGATTCGGCCGCCGCCGATCGTGCGCATCGGCGAGTAGCTGCGGATCAGGAACCGTTCGCCGGCATGTGTCGCGATATCGCGGTCGCAGCGCAACTGCACGAGGGCCGTGCCGCCCGGTTCGAGTTCCCGCTTGTCGAGCAGGCGGATCCTGGCCATGGCCTCGGTCGTCCCGATGAGCAGGCGGACGGTGGCGCTGTTCCTGAGCGCTTCCTCGTGATTCTCGAGCAGATCGAGTTCTGCGTTGATACGCCGCGTCGGGGTCAGGAGGCCCCGCGAGGCGAGCGTATTGCCGCGTCTGACGTCTTCGCGCTTGACGTTGCGCAGATTGACGGCCACGCGCTGCCCCGGGCGCGCTGCGGCCGTGCCGCTATTGTGAATCTGCAGCGCGCGCACCGTCGCCGGCACGCCGCCCGGCATGATTTCGACGCGCGCGTTGCTGCGCAGCGTGCCGCCGCGCAGCGTTCCGGTCGCGACCAGGCCGAATCCCCGCATCGTGAAAACGCGGTCGAGCGGCAGGTAGAAGTCGCGTCCGTCGGGACGTTCGACCCGCATCTCGAGCGACTCGAGTACGGCCCTGAGTTCGTCGAGCCCGAGTCCGCTGTTTGCCGATGTCACGACGACAGTCGCGGACTCCAGTTGAGTGCCGCGGACAAAGGCGCCGACTCGCTCGATCGTCGCGTCGAGTTCCTGCGCCGAGACGAGATCGGCCTTGCTGATGACGACGATGCCGCGGTCGACGCCGAGCAGTCTCGCGATATCGAAGTGCTCGCGGGTCTGCGGCATGACGCCTTCGTTCGCGGCGACGAGCAGGATGATGCCGTCGACCCCGGTGGCGCCGGAGATCATCGCCCTGACGAAATCCTCGTGCCCCGGAACGACGATGAGATCGATGATCCCGCTACTCGTCTCGACAGGCCGCGTTCCTGTTCCTCCCTGAGCCGATCCGTCTCGATGCCGGTCAGTGCCCTGACGAGCGCGGTCTTGCCGTGGTCCACGTGACCGATCACGCCGAGCGTCAACTGGGCGGTCACGCCATGGTCCCTGCTGTCGCGGCGGCGCTTTCGCGGGGACAGTCCGCGAAGACACCGCCGATCAAGACGAGCGCGGGCCGGGCGGTCACGCTACAAGCTCTGTGATCGCGGCGACGAGTTCGCCGGTTTCCTCCGGCGCTACGGTTCTCAGATCGAGCGTCAGCGCGTCGTTCGCGATGCGGCCGATCACGGCGGGATCGCGAGCGCGGAGTTGGTTCGCAAGTTCGGTCGCGCTGACGTTTTCGACCGCGAGCCTGATGACTTTGGTCGGAATCTCGCTCATCGGCAGTGCGCCGCCGCCTGCGAAGCTCACGCCGTCGGCGAGTTCTGAGCGCAAGCCGGTGTGGACGGACAGCTCTTCCGTCAGGCGCTTCGAGCGCGCTTCAACGCTGGCCTTCGATTCGCCGATCATGCTGAGGACAGGCACCTTTGCCATGGGGTCGTGCGGCGGCAGGTAGAGGCGCAGCGTGGCTTCGAGCGCGGCGAGGGACAGCTTGTCGATCCTGAGCGCGCGCGCCATGGGCCTGCGCCTGATGGTCTGGATGAGATCGGCACGGCCGACGACGATGCCGGCCTGCGGCCCGCCAAGCAGCTTGTCGCCGCTGAAGGTCACGAGATCGACGCCGGCGGCGATGCTGTCGGCGACGGTCGGCTCGCCCTCGAATCCCGGCGCGGCGATGTCGATGAGGCTGCCGCTGCCGAGGTCCTGAACGAAAACGAGACCGCGCTGAGCAGCCAGACCCGAAAGTTCGGCAAGAGTCGGTTTGGCGGTGAAGCCGATGACACGGTAATTGCTCGGGTGGCTGGCAAGCAGAATGCGAGTCTCGTCGTTCACGGCGGATTCGTAGTCGGCCAGCGACGTCTTGTTCGTCGTTCCGACCTCGGCCATGATTGCGCCGCTTTCGGCGATCACGTCGGGCATCCGGAAGGAGCCTCCGATTTCGATGAGTTCGCCGCGCGAGATGACGACTTCCCGGCGGTTGGCGAACGCATGCAGCACGAGCATGAGCGCCGCGGCACAGTTGTTGACGACCAACGCGGCTTGTGCGCCCGTGAGCTCCGTCAGCAGCGTTTCGACGTGCGTTTGCCTTGAACCGCGCTTGCCCGTTTCGAGATCGAATTCGAGATTGGAGTAGTCCCGCGCGATGCGCTCGACCGCGGCGAGTGCCTCCGGAGCGAGTGGCGCCCGTCCGAGATTCGTGTGTACGACGATGCCCGTCGCGTTGATCGTGCGCTTGAGGCTGGCCTGCCTGCGGGCGACGAGATCGGCACGCAGCAACCGGGCGTACTCCCGGCTCTCGAACTCGGGCAGCTCGGTCGCGCCGTTGCCGACATCGCGCCTGACTCGAGCCAGGTGTTCGCGCATGACCGCCAATACCTCCGGACGCGAGAACTCCGCGCTCAGCGCGGCGCCCGAGTCCGATACGAGCCACTTGTCGATTGCAGGCAGTTGCCTGAGAAGGGCGCTCGACATTCCGTCTCCGTTCGCTCAGCCGGGTGCAATCTTAGCAGCACGCGGCCAAAGTCCCGGGTCGCACCAAGTCGCCGGTCGGCGGGACTCCGGGGCGCGGCGCGCCTGCAGTTTGGGTATAGTCGAGCCGCAAGCGATTCACGCGGGCAGCAGGCATCGTCGGCCGAGCGGCGCCCACCGGTTCCGATAGGCAGCCGGTTTCGGTGCACGCCGCTTCGAAACACAGAGGACGAATGGATGGGGGTATCGTTGGCGCGGAGCAGCGCGACCGTTCGAATGTGGTTGATCGCGGCCGTTTGCGCCCTGGGTCTCACGGGGCTCATTGCGGCCCAGGACCGGCGCGGCGACACGCTGCTGCTCGGCACGGTCGACTTCCCGACCTCGGGATCGGACGTGGCGCAACGTGAGTTCATCACCGGCGTACTCGCCTTGCACAGCTTCTGGTACGAGGAGGCCCGCGACCGCTTCCTGGCCGCACAAACGCTTGACCCGGACTTCGGAATGGCCTGGTGGGGCGAGGCCATGACGCATGACAACGCCCTCGGTACCGTCCCCGGCGACGCAAACGAGGTTCTGGGCGCCGAGGTCGTCGCGCGCATGGACGCACTCGATGCGAACGGCCAACTTGAGTGGAGCGAGCGTGAGCGTGCCTATGCGAATGCGGTCAGGCGACGGTTCGCGGCGGGCGTGCCGACGGGCACACGGCGCGAGAGCTACGCCGCTGCGATGGACGAGCTCGCGAACCGCTATCCCGACGACGACGAAGCCGCCGCGTTTGCGTCGCTTGCGCTGCTCGCGCTGCCGGGATTCGACCGCGAACAGGCGCTGCACGTCGTCGCTGCCGCGAGCCGGCTCGAGGAAGTCTACGAACGCAACCGCGAGCATCCCGGCGCGCTGCATTACCTGTTGCACGCCTACGATACGAGCACGTTCGCACTGATGGGACTGCGCCAGGCGCGCGTCTACGCGCGGATCGCGCCCGCGTCGTCGCACGCCCTGCACATGCCGAGCCATATCTTCCGGCATCTTGGCATGTGGGATGAGGTTGCAGCCTCGAACGAAGACTCGTACCAGGCTTCGGTGCGCTGGCAGGAACGCACGGAGCGGCCGCTGCACACGCGGGACTTTCATGCGCTCGACTGGCTACTTGACGCTTACTTGAGGCTCGAACGCTTCGACGATGCGAGACGCGTGATGGACGAACTCGATGCAGTCGAAGACGCAATCCGCAGCCGCGGCGAGGAGTGGAGGCAGTTCCCGGAGATCGCGGAGACCTTGCGCGCCTATTACTCGTCGGTCGCCCCGCCGTGATGCCCGGAGCGGCGAGATTTCGGTGTCGCGCTGCCTCGTCGAACGAACGCGCTGCCGCAGCGCCCGGATCTGCGACTTGCGAGCGGAGCTGGTGGAGCGCTTCCTGGTGCCGCCGTTCCAGTCGCAACGAACGTCGCGAGAGCTTTGCGCCGCTCGGGTGGCGCCACTTGCCGAGCGGGTTCGGCAGGACTCGCCGCCGTCATTGGTTTCGATCGGCTTGGCGCCGTCGTGCCGGTGCCACGCCTGCGCCAAGTGTGGCATTATTGAGCGCGAAACACGCTCGCTGATGGGGATAAGTAGCATGTTCACCAATACGTTTACGCCGCTTTACCGCCTGCTTGCCGCCTGCTTGCTCGCCGTGGTGCTGGCTGCCTGCGCTCAGGATTCCGGAATGCCCGATTCGTCCGGAGAGACCGAGGCCGGGAGCGAAGCTGCCGCGGACACGGGCAGCGAGGCTGAAGCTGATGCCGCGGACGCGGCCGTCGCCGAGGACGAAGAGGCCGAACCGTACGTTTTCGACCGGCCGTTCGTGCCACCGAGCCCGCCGCTCACCGATCTGCTCGGCCGCGGCGAATATCTCGTCGAGGGCATTGCCGGCTGCGGCAATTGCCATTCCGGCCGCGACGAGAACGGCGAGTTGGTCGAAGGGCTCGAATATGCCGGCAACTTCGTCATCGAGGAGCCGATCTTCACGGCCTACGCGCCGAACATCACGCCGGACCCCGAGACCGGTATCGGCGAATGGACCGACGAGCAGATCGAGCGGGCGATCCGCGAAGGCATCCGGGAGGACGGCACGCTCATGGGTCCGCCGATGGCCTTCGCCTACTACCGCGACATCTCGAGTACCGACATGGCGGCGATCATTGCCTACCTGCGCTCCGTGCCGCCCGTTAGCCGCGAGGTTCCCGAATCGATCGTCAACATGGAGCTGCCTCCGGCCTGGGTTGAGCCCGTCACGGAGCCCGTGCCGGATATCCCGCCCAGCGACCGGCTCGCCTACGGCCGCTACCTGTCGCACACGATCGGCCACTGCACGCAATGCCATACCCCGCTCGCCGAAGAGAGCATCGGGGACTTCTCGCGCATCGGTTCCGGCATGAACCTGTATCCGCTGCCGTTCGGCTACGACTGGTCGGCGCTTGCGGCAAACATCACCCAGCACGAAACGCTCGGAATCGGCGCGTGGACCGACGACGAGATCAAGCGCGCGATCGTCTACGGCATCAGCCGCGATGGCCGCGAACTGCTGCCGTTCATGGGCTACTCGTACTACGAGAAGGTATCCGACGAGGATCTGGATCTGATCGTCGAGTACATCAAGACTTTCCCGCCCTCGGTCGCCGAAGCGCCGGCCGCGGAAGAGCACTGATCCGGAAGTAATGCGGCGCCGGTTCTTCAGACAGGGGACCCGCGTCGGCCCCTACACCGCAGCTTTGCGTAGCCTGAGCGCGTTGGCGATTACCGAGACGGAACTCAGGCTCATCGCCGCTGCGGCGATCATGGGGCTCAGCAATAACCCGAACAGCGGATACAGGACACCCGCGGCGATCGGTACGCCGAGCGCGTTATAGCCGAAAGCGAAGTACAGGTTCTGCCGGACGTTCTCCATCGTCACACGGCTCAGGCGCCGCGCTCGAACGATCGCACGCAGGTCGCCCTTGACGAGCGTGACGCTGGCACTTTCGATTGCAACGTCCGTTCCGGTCCCCATTGCGATGCCGACGTCGGCGAGCGCGAGCGCAGGTGCGTCATTGATTCCGTCGCCCGCCATGGCAACCACCGAGTTGCTCTTGAGGCGCTTCACCACTTCGGCCTTTGCTCCGGGCAGGATCCCGGCTTCGACCTCGTCGATCGAGAGTTCCCGGGCAACCGCTTCGGCGGTCGTCCGGCTGTCTCCGGTGAGCATGACGATCCGCAAGCCTTCCTCCTGCAGCGCCCGAATGGCTTCGGCGGCATGCGGCCTGATCGGATCGGCGACGCCCATGAGTCCGGCAGGCTTACCGTCCGCCGCCACGAACATCACGGTTTCGCCTTCGCGGCGCAGGGCTTCGGCGCGATCGCCCAGATCGTCAAAATCGACACCGAGTTCGTCCATCATCGGACGGTTGCCGAGCGTGACTTTCGTGTCGCCAACTCGGCCCTCGATACCGCGGCCCGGGCGGGCGCGGACCCGCTCGGGCTCGACGAGTGCGGCGCCTCGGTGCTCGACTCCCGTGACGATCGCCCCGGCAAGACGATGTTCGCTGCCGCGCTCAACGCTGCCTGCGAGGACAAGCAGCCGCTGATAGTCCACGCCTTGCGCCGGCACGACGGTCACGAGCTTCGGCTGCCCCTCGGTCAGCGTGCCGGTCTTGTCGATGAGTAACGTGTCGACGCGGCCAAGAAGTTCTATGGCTTCGGCATTCCTGAACAGCACGCCGAGCGTCGCTCCACGGCCGGTCGAGACCATGATCGCCATCGGCGTTGCAAGCCCGAGCGCACAAGGACACGCGATGATGAGTACCGCGACGGCGCTGAGCAGTCCGTAGGCCAGGCGGGACTCGGTGCCGACCAGGGCCCAGACCACGAAGGCGGCGATGGCGATCCCGATGACAGCCGGCACGAACCAGCTTGCCACGACATCCGCAAGCCGTTGAATCGGTGCGCGGCTGCGTTGCGCTTCGGCGACCATTGCGACGATGCGCGCAAGCATCGTGTCCAGGCCGACCTTCTCCGCCCGCATCGTCAGCGATCCCGTACCGTTGACGGTTGCGCCGATGAGCGCGTCGCCGCGACCCTTCTCGACCGGAAGCGGTTCACCGCTGACCATCGACTCGTCGACGGCGCTCGACCCGTCAAGAACCACGCCGTCCACGGGCACCTTCTCGCCCGGGCGCACGCGCAGCTTGTCGCCGGCCTGAACGGCGTCGAGCGGAACGTCCGTTTCTGTTCCGTCGTCGTTCATGCGGCGCGCGGTATGCGGTGCGAGTTCGAGCAGTTGCCTGATCGCCGATCCGGTGCGGTCCCTGGCGCGAAGTTCGAGCACCTGCCCGAGGAGCACGAGCGTGACGATGACGGCAGCGGCTTCGAAGTAGACGGCAACCTCCCCCGATGTGTCGCGGAACGAGCCCGGAAAGATGCCAGGCAGGAGCGCCGCGATTACGCTGTAGCCGAATGCGACGCAAACGCCCAGACTGATCAGCGTGAACATGTTTAAGCTGCGGTTGCGGATCGAGGCCGAAGCGCGCACATGGAACGGCCAGGCGAGCCACACGCAGACCGGAGTGGCGAGCACGAGTTCGACCAGCGGGCGCAGGCGTGCGGAAAGGAACGACGAGATCGGTTGTCCCGGGAGCACGTCGCCCATGGCGACGATCACTACAGGTACGGTCAGGAGCGCCGCGATCCAGAAGCGACGCGTCATGTCGGCGAGTTCGGCGTTTCGGCCATCGCCGACGCTGATCGTTCGCGGCTCGAGCGCCATCCCGCAGGAGGGGCAGCTTCCGGCAGTTGCTGCGGTGACTTCCGGATGCATCGGGCAGGTCCATTCCGTCGTCGTCGCCGGTGACGGCGGCGACAGGAGTTCGAGCGCCATGCCGCACTTCGGGCAACTGGCCGCATGGTCCAGCTCGATCTCCGGATGCATCGGACAGCCGTACAGTCTGGCCGCTTCCGGCGTGGCGCCGGCAGCGTGTTCGGGCGGCGCTTGCTGGCCTGCGGTTTCCGGTGGAGAGGGGGGCGTCATCGCCTTGCCACGATAGCAGAACAGGCGCCGGTATTCGCCGTCTTCGGCGGGCTTGCGCCGCACGGAGGCGACTCCGTTCTCCGCTGCGCGACGGCGCCGTGACGAAGATCGCGATCCGTCCGTGGGAGAAGCTCCGCTGCGTAAGGCGGAAGGCCGCCGCGCCAGTCGTCGGTCAGGAGTTTCGCCCCAAATTCCCGATGTGTTCCCTCCTCGCGCCTTGCCGGCGGGCGCATCGCCGGTCTCGGTGCGGCGCAGGAATTTCGCTTCGGGCTACGAAACACCGCCGGTTGCATCGTCGATGAGTTCGATCCAGTGTTTCACGGGTACTTCGGACGCCGTCTCCAGGTGAAGCTGGCAGCCGACGTTGGCCGTCGCGACGAGGTTCGGCCGGTCGACCGTCAACGCCGCCAGCTTCTTGCGGAGCAGGCTCTTGCTCATTTCAGGTTCGAGCAGGGAGTAGGCGCCTGCGGACCCGCAGCACAGGTGCGGATCCGCGGTTGGCGCGAGGTCGAAGCCCGCCGCCGTGAGCAGGCCCTCGACGACACCGCCGAGTTTCTGGCCGTGCTGCAACGTACACGGGCAGTGAAAGGCGACTTTCATGGCAGGCGCGTCGGGATGCAGGGTCGAAAGATCTTCGGCACGCAGGATCTCGGAAATGTCCCTCGTCAGTGCTGCGACCCGCGCGGCCTTGGCGGCGTAGGCGGGATCGCCGGCCAGAATCTCGCCGTAGTCCCGGACCATCGGGCCGCAGCCGGAGGCCGTGATCGCGATCGCTTCGGCGCCTGCCTCGATCGCCGGCCACCATGCGTCGACATTGCGTCGTGCATAGCCCATCGCGGCCCGATGATTGCCGAGGTGAAAGGCGAGCGCGCCACAGCAGCCGGCCCCCGGGGCGCTGTCCAGTGCGATGCCGAGCCGGGCCAGCACGCGCATTGCGGCTTCATTCGTCGCAGGCGTCGCGGCGGCCTGAACGCAGCCGTCGAGCGCCAGCACCCTGCGTGGCGGCGTGCCGTCCGTGCGCTGGGCCGCCATTGCAGCGCGGGGGATACTGAAGCCGTTCGTGCCGCCTGCGGAGACTGAGCGGCTACTGGCGGTCAAACCGGAGTTCTCTGTCGAGTCCGGTCCGGGCCGAACGGGTTTTCCGACATGGTTCCGCTGAGCCGGAAAACTGCGGCGGCGCGGCGGGACCTTCGCGCGAAGCGCTGCCGGCAGCATGGGTCTCAGCAAGCGGCCGACAAAAAGGAACGTTCCAAACCGCCGCCGGTGAGGGACAATGAGCATGAGCAGCCATCGCGCGAGCCGTTGCCGGAGCGGGCGCCGGACCTGCCGTTCGATGAGGTTCCGGCCGAAGTCGAGCAGCCGGCCGTACTGTACGCCGGAAGGGCAGGTCGTCTGGCAGTTGAGGCAGGTCAGACAGCGGGCGAAATGGGTTTGGGTACGCGTCGTGACCTCGTAACCTTCAAGCAGTTGCTTGATCAGGTAAATGCGCCCGCGCGGGCCGTCGCGCTCGTCGCCGAGCTCGAGGTAGGTCGGGCATGTGGCGTTGCAGAATCCGCAGTGCACGCACGAGCGCAGGATCGCATCGGCGGAGTCAATCCCGGGCATTTCGGCGTATTCAGGTGCGATTCGTGTCTGCATGCGCTTGCCTTCATGGCCCTCCGACGACGGGGATCCTTGCAGGGTCCCGGCTTACCTGTCGCGCTGGAATTTCCTCGATCCTATATCCAACCATAAAGGCGCCCGGGATTGAGGATACGGTCCGGGTCGAACGCGTCCTTGAGCCGCAGGTGCAGCAATTTCAGTGTCTCCGGCAGCATGTGGTGCACCTCGCTCTCACGGTTGCCGCCACGGTAAAGGCTTACGTGGCCGCCCGCCGATTCCGCCAGGCGTTCGAGTTCGTTCTTGTCGAAGTCGCCGTGAATCCAGCGCTGTGCGCCGCCCCAGTCGATGAGCCATTCGCCGTCGATCCGCGGTAGCGGCGCCGACGCCTGAACCGAGAAGCGCCAGAGCGGTGCGCCGGTCCGGAAATACTTGAGCCGATGCTCGGCCAGGTCCCGCCAGAACGAGGCTGCATCGTTTGGCGGTTCGCCGCGCTGCGGAGTCGCCGTCGGGTCGAGCGTTTCGCTGCGCTGCGGATGCGCCGCCGGGTCGCGCCGTTCGCCGTGTCTCGGGCGTGCGCTTCGCTGCGCCGCGAAGTCGCCGCCGGGTCGAGTCGTTCGCCGCCCCTTTGTCCCGCCGCCGCTTCGACGGCCGATTCCGCGCCGCTGAAGCGCACGTACAGACTGCCATCATGCCAGCATGCTCCCGACATGGGTTTCGCGGTACCCGCAAGTTTGTTCATGTGCACGATCGCGTCGGCTGCATCGAGGGCCCGAACGAGTGTGACCGTGTGCCGCGGGCGCGGCAAGACCTTGAGGCTGACTTCGGTAATGACGCCGAAGGCGCCGAGCGCGCCGGCCTGCAGGCGCGAGACATCGAAGCCTGCGACGTTCTTCATGACGCGGCCGCCGAAGCGCAGCCGTTCGGCGCGTCCCGTTACGAGTTCGATGCCGAGTACCGCATCGCGCACCGAACCGCTCCAGGGCCGCGCAGGTCCCGACATATTGCAGGCGAGCGTGCCGCCGATCGTTGCCGCGCCGTCGAAACTTGGCGGCTCGAACTGCAACGCCTGGCCGCGTTCGGCCAGCGTTGCTTCGATCTCGGTCAGGCGCGTGCCCGCACGCGCGGCGAGTACGAGTTCACCGGGCTCGTAACTGACGATGCCCTCGTGAGCCGCGACTTCAAGCGGGCTTCCGTTGCTTGTGCGCCCCAGGAAACGCTTGCTCGCACCGGCGACGATGCTGAGCGGCTCGCGATTGCGGCGCGCGGCCTCGATGCTTTCGATGATCTGATCGCAGATGTCGGCCATGTTGAACGCGGCTTGTCGTCAGGTGGAGGACTTGCGCATACGCGAGAGGGTCCTGCTCGGCGGTGCCGAGCTTGGTCCTGTCGGTGCGGATTCCCGTGTGCGCGCCAAAGTCCGGTATTCCTGACACTGGCGAAGCGTGGGAACGCTCTTGCCCGGATTGAGCTTGCCCGAGGGGTCGAACGCGCGCTTGACGGCATGCAACTGTTCGAGTTCGGAATCAGTGAACTGGGCCGGCATCTGGCGCAGTTTCTCGATGCCGACGCCGTGCTCGCCCGTGATACAGCCGCCGACAGCCACGCAAAGTTCGAGGATCCGCCCGCCGAATTCGTCGGCCTTCTCGAATTCGCCGGGCACGTTGGCGTCGAACAGGATCAGCGGATGCAGGTTGCCGTCTCCGGCGTGAAAGACGTTGGCGACGCGCAGACCATAGTTCTCAGCCATGCGATCGATCTCGGTGAGCACCTCGGCGATCCTGCCTCGCGGGATCGTGCCGTCCATGCAGTAGTAGTCCGGCGAGATCCGACCTACCGCGGGAAACGCGGACTTGCGGCCCTTCCAGAACAGCGCTCGTTCCGCCTCGTTGCGTGACGTTCGAGTGCTGATCGCCCCGAGTTCGCCGAACATACGTTCCACGCGCCCGCAATGCTCGGCGACTTCCTCGGCCGTGCCGTCGATTTCGCAGAGCAACAGCGCGCTCGCGTCGGTCGGATAGCCCGCTTGGGCGAAGGCCTCCGCAGCCCGGATGGCGTGTCCGTCCATCATCTCGAGGCCCGCGGGCACGATGCCGGCGGCGATCACGGCGCCCACCGCGTCCCCCGCGAGGCTGACCGAATCGAAGGCCGCCATGATGACTTGCGCCGTTTCGGGCGTGGGCAGGAGCCTCACGGTGATCTCGGTGACCACGCCGAGCAGGCCTTCGGAGCCTGTGACGAGCGCCATGAGATCGAAGCCCGCGGCGTCGAGACCTTCGCTGCCTGCGACGAAGCGCTCGCCGCTCACGTCAATGACTTCGGCGCGAAGCACGTTGTGCACCGTCAGGCCGTACTTGAGGCAGTGCACGCCGCCGGAGTTCTCCGCGACGTTGCCGCCGATCGAGCAGGCAATCTGGGAGGACGGGTCGGGACCGTAGAAAAGGCCGTACCTGGCCGCGGCTTCGGAGATCGCGAGGTTGCGCACGCCCGGTTGCACGCGCGCCGTGCGTGCGAGCGGGTCGATTTCGAGAATCCGGTCGAGCCTCGCGAGCGAGAGCACGACCGCGGCCGGGCTCGGCAGTGCGCCAGCGCTGAGCCCGGTACCCGCGCCGCGCGCAATCACCGGCACGCCCTCGTCGTGGCAAAGGCGCATGACGGACTGCACCTGCTCGACGGACTCCGGCAGCACCACGAGCATCGGAAGCTCGCGATAGATGGGCAGGGCATCGCATTCGTAGGGCCGTTTCGTCTCGGCATCTTCGATGACGAACTCCGGCGCGACGAGATCGCGCAGCCGGCGGACGAGTTCCGCCTTGGCTGCTTCTGGCGCGGTTGAGCTCAAGTGGCCGCCAGCGACGGCGCAGTCAGGCCGTCGGGTATTCGGCGAACGCCGGCAGATCGCCGGACTCGCAGGACCACGGCGCACGCGAATCCCAGAATATGTGCGCCTCGGGCGCGACGTCGGGCGGGCTGTCGAGCGAGCCCGCGGGTACCACGACCATGTCGCCGATGCCGCGAGCCACCGGGCCGCCGCAATTCGTACAGAACACGGTCGTAAAGCGGGCCGCT
Organism: Candidatus Rariloculus versatilis; assembly: GCA_028278665.1. GTDB lineage: Bacteria > Pseudomonadota > Gammaproteobacteria > Steroidobacterales > Rariloculaceae > Rariloculus > Rariloculus versatilis. Next base: position 15,869 of record JAQAJI010000044.1, on the reverse strand, counting down.
TCCGGAACCTTGTAGCGCCTGATTGAACTTTCCCCCGAGTGCCACTCGATGCTGGCGGGATTCAGGATAATATTCGACGCGTGGCCCGTGCCTGACGCTCTGCGGCAACGTTCGCAGTGACATTGCAGGAAGCGAAGAAAATTGCCCGTCACAGTGTAGGTGGCGGTGCCGCACAGACAACGGCCTGAAAGTGTGATGTCGGTCATTGGCAGTCAGCTCCTTGGAGTTTCGCGGTCGATACGGACTTTGCAACGTGCGGTGTTCGCCGAGTGTCGCCGTGCAGGCGCCGAACTCGCAGGTCGTCGGTGAACGAGCGATCCTTCGATTCGGAGCAATCCGGAAGCGCACTCGCCGCTAGTATAGGGGAAAGGTACAAGGCCTCACGCAGGCCGCTTGGGGGAGGCTGACCAGATGACTTCGAACGAGGCGCGCGGTGCGGCGCCTGCCGATAGCGTAGCGCCGCCCGCGGTCGCGGTCAGCCACCGGCGCCGGACAATCGGCAGGGTGCTCGGCCCGACCGTGTTTGTCGTCATGTTGTTGCTGCCTCCGCCCGGAGATCTCGAGCCCGCTGCCTGGCGGGTCGCGGCCTCCGCGATGCTGCTCGCGATCTTCTGGCTCAGCGAGGCCGTGCCGGTCGCGGCGACAGCTTTGTTGCCTCTTGCGATCTTCCCGCTGCTCGGTGTCGCACCGATCCAGCAGGCCGCGGCGCCGTACGCGAACCCGCTGGTCTTCCTGTTCCTCGGCGGCTTTCTGATCGGGCTTGCGATCGAGCGATCGAACCTGCATCGCCGGATTGCGCTCACGGTACTCAATCGCGTCGGTTCGCGCGAGGATCTGCAGGTCGGAGGGTTTATCGCAGCGACGGCCGCGCTCAGCATGTGGGTCAGCAATACGGCTACGGCCGTCATGATGCTGCCGGTGGCGCTTTCGATCATTCCGCGCGACGCCGACGGCAACATCGAACCGGCCAAGGCCGGATTTGCGACCGCGCTGCTGCTGTCGGTGGCCTACGCGGCAAACGTGGGCGGCGTGGCCACGCTGATCGGCACGCCGCCGAATGCGCTGCTCGCCGGCTTCATGCTGGAAACCTACGACGTCGAGATCGGCTTCGCACAGTGGATGGTGATCGGTCTTCCCGTCAGCGGCATCATGCTGGTCCTCTGCTGGCTGCTGCTGACGCGCTGGCTTTATCGTGTCAACCGCGACGAGCTGCCGGAGGTTCGCGCGGCGATCTCCGAGGCACTGCAGGCCATGGGTTCTCCATCGACTGCCGAGAAGCGGGTTGGCATGGTGTTTGCGCTGACTGCGGTCTTGTGGATCACTCGTCCCTTGCTCACAAACCTGTTTCCGGGCCTGCTGCTTTCGGACACCGGAATCGCGATCGCCTGCGCCTTGCTCCTTTTCATGATCCCCAGTGGGACGGGCAGGGGCGAGTACCTCATGACCTGGCGATATGCCGAGCGCCTGCCCTGGGGGGTGCTACTGCTTTTCGGCGGGGGCCTGAGCCTGGCTGCGGCCGTTTCCGATTCCGGGCTTGCCGCGGGCATCGGCGTGGCTCTTCAGGGGCTCGATGCCTGGCCGACGATCATGCTCGTGATCGTCGTGGCGACTCTTATCGTGCTGCTTACGGAACTTACGAGCAATATCGCGACTTCGGCGACCTTCCTGCCGATCGTTGCGGCACTTGCCGTGAGCATCGGCGCGGATCCGCTGCTCCTGTCGGTTCCGGCCATCGTTGCCGCGAGCTTCGCGTTCATGCTGCCGGTCGCCACGCCGCCGAACGCGATCGTCTTCAGCAGTGGCGCGATATCGATCCCGCAGATGGTGCGCGCGGGCATCTGGCTCAATGTGCTCGGCGTGGTGACCGTCGTCGCGGTCGTTTATGCACTGCTTGGGGTCGTGTTCGGGGTCTGAGGCGTTCGGCGGGATTGCCTCGCAGGCCATTTTATTTTGTATGATTGTCGGAACCTCAGCGAAGGAGGTTTCGATGCGACGATTCATGCTACCGATTGCCGGCGCGGCAGCCGTCTGGTCGCTCCTGTTCACGGTCCCGGCGCAGGCGCATCATGCCTTCGCCGCCGAGTTCGATGCCGACAACTGCAGGGACTTCACCGGCGTACTCACGCGCCTCGACTGGCAGAACCCGCACGCCTACTTTTACCTCGACGTCGAGGACGAAAACGGCAACGTCGAGGAGTGGTCATTCCAGACCTACGCGCTGATCACGCTCAAGCGTTCCGGGACGCCGCGTCAGGTCTTCATGGAGAACATCGGCCAGGAGATCTGGGTCAGGGGTTGTCTTGCGAGGAACGGCAGGGAGCGGTATGCAGCCGCCGGCACGATGCGCGTCTCCGACGGCATATTGCGCCAGGTCGGCCAGATCCAGAACTGAGGCGCCGAACTGCGGCGCGCGACCGAGAAACGGTGCCCAAAGCGCGGGGACACAGGCTCGGAAACGAAGCGTTCGACGCTGCCGAATGACCGGCATCCGGTGGCCGGCGCTTTGCCGGGATCGATGCCGCAGGCGAACAGCGGCCGAGGGAGGTGACGATGAAGCCAGGCAGATCGTGGCGAACCAGCGCATTGCATGCAGTGAGGCATTCTTCTCGCTCCGCTGGCGCCGGGTCCCTCTTCGCCTTCGCCGTAATGCTCTCGGCGACGACCCTTGTGACCGGGACCGTGTGCGCACAGGAGGGTCAGGACGGCGCGAATACCGAGTACGCGATCGGCGTCATGCCGCCGGGCGGGCCAGCGCCGCGCCTGGCCAACGGCAAACCGGACTTTTCCGGGCTCTGGCTGCCGAACAGCGCAGGCCAGGGCGTTTCCGGGCGCTTCGGTGTGGATCCCGCGGCCAGGCGGCAGTTCGACCCTGAGGTCACGCCCGAGGAGCTGCCGTTGTTCCAGCCCTGGGCGGCGGAACGCATAGCGGCCATGACTCCCCTCGAGATCGAACTGTCAAAATCGTCGGTCAACTGCATGCCGCGCGGCGTTCCGGCGATCTGGCTGCAGAATCCCTATGGCACGATGCTCGTGCACAAGCCCGGTCTTTTCGCGCAACTTTACGAAGTGCTCAACAATTTCCGGGTCATCTACACCGACGGACGACCGATTCCCGAGTATCCGGAGCCGCTCTTTCACGGCAACAGCACGGCGCATTGGGAGCGTGACACGCTCGTCGTCGAATCGACCGACTTTGACGAGCGCACCTACATCCTCCCGAACGGCTGGTTTCACAGCGACCAACTGCGCGTCATCGAGCGGTACTCGCGCCCGTCGATGAACTGGTTGATCGTCGAGGTCACGGTCGACGATCCCGAGGTCCTCACGGAGCCTTGGACATCGGCGCCGCGCCGCTGGACGCTGACCTCGGAACCCATCAACGAGTTCTACTGCACGAACAACCGCGATCTGGAGGAGCTTGAGCGGCTCAGGGAGATCGAGTTGGCGGAGCAGGCACAGGCGGGCGGCCTTCCAACGCAGTCTGAAGGAAGGTGAAGAGACCGCCTCAGTACGCCGAACTGCCGAAGTTGGCCGGACCCTGAGCTGGCGATTCTTTCCCGGTTCCCCGCCACGCGACCCGGAACCAACAACGGGTAGAGATCTACTCTTTTATGTATTGATGCTTATAGGTGTGATGCTATTATGTCCGCGATGTGACTGCGGGAGGGCTAGTAGTGAGAACCACATTGACAATCGACGATGAAATCGCCGCGCAGCTCAGGGAAATCGCCTATCGCACGGGCAAGTCCTTCAAGTCGGTGGTCAACGATTCTCTGCGCGTCGGCATTTCCCGAAGACCGGATGTCCCGGCGCCCAGGCCGTATCGCGTCAAACCGGTAGCCAAGGGAGAAGTCGTTGGGCCATACAACCTCGATAAGGCGCTGCTTCTGGCGGACCGAATCGAGGACGAGGAAATCGCCCGCAAGCTTCAGCAGCGTAAGTGATACTCATCGACGCCAACCTGTTGATCTACGCCGTCAACAAGGACGCGCCAAAGCACAAAGCAGCCAGAGAGTGGTTTGAGCGGACGCTCTCCGGCGACGAGCGTGTCGGCTTGCCATGGGTATGTCTACTGGCATTTCTGCGAATTACAACCCGGCCAGGCATACTCGCCAATCCACTTACGGTGGAACAGGCTGCGGATTTTGTTGAAAGTTGGCTCAGGCAACCGTTCGTGGAGCCGGTCGCGCCCGGTTCGGCGCATTGGCCTGTTTTCCGCCATTTGCTTCAAGCAGCCGGCACTGGCGGCAACTTGACGTCGGATATGCATCTGGCCGCGATGGCAATCGAGCGTGGCGCCTCCATCTATTCCGCCGACCACGACTTCCAGCGTTTCGCCGGGGTGGACCACGTCAATCCACTCGGCGGGATTGCGTGACTGGGCCGATGGCCGCGGCGCACAGACGGCCCGGCCCGGCTGCACCCTGGAGCCTTTTCTTGCGTACCAACGGAAATCCGCGGGCGGGTACCGCTTCGGATTTCGCCACAGGGTCACGGTTTCCTCGTTGCACGGCCAGTGACGCGGCTGCGATAAAACGCTCCCGACGAAAACAGGCTCTGCTACGCTGTGGCGGGTTTGGCCAGGGCCGGCTTTGCGCCGGGCGGATTTGGGACAGCAGTCGACAAGGGCTTGATCATGAATCGATGGTTGTTGGTGGGCTGGGTAACACTCATGGCGGCGTGCGGTGGAGGCGGCGCGTCGGATGAGACGGCGGGATCCGAGGCACACGAAACGGCCGTAACAGCGGATGCTGCAGAGGATGCCGCGACCGTGTCCGCGATGGGGATCGGCGCACAGACGCTGCTTGCCAGGATTCAGGTATTGGCATCGGACGAATTCGAAGGCCGCGCGCCCGGGTCGGCCGGTGAGGAACTCACCGTGAACTATCTCATCGAGCAGTTCAGCGCGCTTGGATCGGTACCGGGCAACCCGGACGGCACCTGGGTGCAGGATGTGCCGCTGGTGGGGATCACCCCGCATTCGCCGCAAAACCTGGTGGTTTCCAGCGGCGCGCGGACACTTACCCTTGAACCGGCCGCGGAGTATGTGGCTGCAACCAGGCATGTGGTCGATGCTGTTGCCGTCGACGGCGCGCAGTTCGTCTTCGTGGGATATGGCGCTCGCGCCCCGGAGTACGACTGGGATGACTTCGGCGATGCGGACCTCAGCGGCAAGATTCTGCTGTTCCTGGTCAACGATCCGCCGCTTGACGACATCTTCGGCGGGCCGGCGATGACCTACTACGGCCGCTGGATGTACAAGCACGAGATCGCTGCGGAACTGGGCGCCGCGGGTTCGCTGGTCATTCACGAGACCGGGCCGGCCGGCTATCCGTGGGAGGTGATCGGCGCGACACCGTTCGGCGAGTCGTTCGACCTGGCCGCGCCGGACGACAACCTGGGCCGCGCCACCATCGAGGGATGGGTGCAGCGGGCCACGGCGGAGGCGATTTTCGAGATGGCCGGGCTCGATTTCGAGACCGCCAGGCAGGAGGCCGCGGTTCGGGGCTTCGAGCCGGTCCCGTTGGGAGTGTCCGGGTCAATCGAAATCCGCAACGAGATTCGCCGAATCGATTCGCGCAATGTCGTCGCAAAAGTCGAAGGCAGCGAGGCGCCGGACGAAGTCGTCATTCATGTCGCCCACTGGGACCATCTCGGCCGCGACGAAAGCCTCGAGGGCGACCAGATCTTCAATGGCGCGGCCGACAACGCCACCGGTACCGCGGGGCTCATCGAACTGGCGCGCGCCTACAGTCTGGCCCCTGAGCCGCCGCGCCGATCGGTGCTGTTCCTGGCCGTCACGGCGGAAGAACAGGGTCTGCTCGGATCGTTTCACTACGGCCAGAACCCGCTCTACCCGGCCGCCCAGACCGTTGCCGCACTCAATATGGATGTGCTCAACCAGTGGGGAAGGACCCGCGACCTGACCATCGTCGGTCTCGGTCAGTCGGAACTCGACGACATCGCCGCTGACGTGGCCGGAGAGCTTGGCCGCGCGCTCGCGCCCGATCCGGAACCGGAAAAAGGGTTCTACTACCGTTCTGACCACTTTGCATTTGCCAGGTCCGGCATTCCGGCGTTCTACGCGGATCCGGGTGTGGAATACATCGACAAGCCGGAGGGATACGGGCTGCAAAAGCGCAACGAGTACACCGTCAACGACTACCACAAGGTCACCGACGAGGTGAAGCCGGACTGGGATATGGCGGGTGCGGTGGAGGACCTGACGTTTCTCTACCTGATGGGCAGGAGGCTGGCCGACGGTGATCAATGGCCCGCTTGGAGCGAAACCAGCGAATTTCGGGCGCTGCGCGAGTCGCAGCGTCCGCAATAGCGGGTAGTCGCCAGGCGAGTGCGCCGGCGTCACTCGGCCGGTTCGATCCTCAAGAGCGCCCCGGAACTCTCGTCCGTCAGCACGTAGAGGAGCCCGTCGGGCCCCGGACGGACATCGCGAATACGCTGCCTGAGTTCGGTCAGTATCGGCTCGCGCGCGATGGGTGCGCCGGCGTCGTTGAAGGTCAGGCGCTGAATATGGCCGGTCCAGGCGATGCGCCCTTCCATCATCGCGCCGACGAAGGCGTTGCCGCGCCATTCCGGGAAGGCGTCTCCCACGTAGAAGCTCAGTCCTGAGACCGCGATCGACGGCAGCCAGTACATGAACGGGGGCTCGAGATCGTCACGGGACGTCAGGCCGGTTTCGGTGATCTGCGTCCCGTCGTAATCGGTGCCGTAGGATACGATCGGCCAGCCGTAGTTGCGGCCGGGCATGACGATGTTGATCTCGTCGCCGCCGAGCGGTCCGTGTTCGTTCTCCCAGAGCTCGCCCGTTTCCGGGTGCACGGCCAGCCCCTGCGGGCTGCGGTGCCCGAGCGACCAGATTTCCGGCAGATGGCCCGCATCTGCGACGAAGGGATTGTCGTGGGGAACGCTGCCGTCGTCGTGTAAGCGAACCACCTTGCCCCCGTGGTCCATCGTGTCCTGCGCGCGATCCTGTTCCTGGCGTTCGCCGATGGCCATGAACAGGTGTCCGTTCGGGCCGAACGCCATGCGGCCGCCGAAATTCACGACGGAGTTGCTTCGGGTGCTCGCGACGAAGATGTCTTCGACTCCGTCGATCCTCGATCCGTCGAAACGGCCGCGCGCGATGGCCGTCGACGAGTTCTCACCGTCGATGTCCTTCGAGTAACTCAGGTAGACGATACCGTTCGTCTCGTAGTCGGGATGCAGCACGACATCGAGCAATCCGCCGAGCGCCGTGACCCGGACGTCGGGAACGCCGGGGATGGGCTCCGGGTCAAGGCTGCCGTCGCGTACGATTCGGAGCCGTCCCGGTCTCTCGGTGACGAGCATGTCACCGTCGGGCAGAAAGGCCAGACTCCAGGGGTTGGCGAGACCGCCGGCCACTTCGACGACGCGGATCGAGTAATCGAAGCTCACCAGGATCTGCGGGAGTTCCGGCAATGGCGGTGACGAGCGCGGCCCCTGCGCCGCGGCGGGTCTGGAGATGAATGTGGCGGCAATCGCAACGGTGATCGCGGCGGCAGCACCGGCTGGCTTGAGCATGTTGAATCCCCTCGGTTGTCCGAGCCGCGACAGTATAGCGACGCCGGCGCGCTTCGGAGTCGCTGAAGCGCGACACGGCAACTCCGATCGATCCCTGTGTGCGCTCGTCGCCGCGCAGGTCGCCCGGAGGTCATCGACGCAGGGTCGCGGCCTTGCGCCGGCAATGCGATCGCGCCCAAGTGCGGGCAGGCATGCAGCGCCGCCATTGTGCGTGTATCCATGGTGACAGTGCCGAATCCGCTCTCGGATCGGCCGATGTTCGCGTGCCGCGCGTTTCGATACGCGGCCGTTTCGGAGAGAATAGGGCGCCATGACCGACACCTCCGAACGCCCGAAGAGCCGCTCGGTCGCGCCCCTGCGCGCGCTCGTGCCGTTCATCAGGCCTTATCTGGGCACGCTGCTTCTTGCTGTGGCGGCGCTCCTGTTTGCTGCGGCCGCGCAGCTCAGCCTGCCCGTGGCGCTGCGCTATCTGATCGATCGCGGACTGCTCGCCGAAAATGCCGCGACGATCGATCGTTACTTTCTCGCGTTATTCGGTGTCGCGGTGGCGTTCGGGCTCTTCGCGGCGCTGCGGTTCTATCTCGTCATGTGGCTCGGGGAACGCGTGGTCGCGGATATCCGTGCCGCCGTATATCGACACGTCGTCAAGCTCGATGCGCCATTTTTCGAGGTGACCAAGACCGGCGAGATCCTGTCCCGCCTGACCACGGACACCACGCTGATCCAGTCGATCACGGGCTCTGGTCTGTCGATCGTCATTCGTTCGGCGGTGATGCTCGTCGGCGCCACCGTCATGCTTGCGGTCACGAGCCCAAGGCTTGCAGGCGTCATTCTGGTCCTCGTACCGCTCGTGCTTGTGCCGATCCTCGTCCTCGGCCGGCGTCTGCGCGTGCTGTCGCGGGCGAGCCAGGACCGGATCGCCGATACGAGCGGACTGGCCGGCGAATCCCTGAACGCGATCTCGATCGTGCAGGCGTTCACGCTCGAACGCCTGCTGAGCGAGCAGTACCGCGAGGCCGTGATGACGGCATTCAGCGTGGCCGTGCGGCGAATCCGGGTGCGGTCGTTTCTGACGGTGACCGCGATCCTGTTCATCTTCGGCGCGATCACGTTCGTGCTCTGGCTCGGAACGCAGTCGGTGCTGACTGGTGGCATGACGGCCGGTCAACTTGGACAATTCCTGTTGTACGCAATCTTCGCGGCGGGTTCCGCAGCCGGCCTGAGCGAAATGTGGGGCGAGGTGCAGCGCGCGGCGGGCGCCATGGAGCGGCTCGTGGAGCTGTTGCAGGCGAATCCCGATATCGTGGCCCCGGCGAAGCCGGTCGCGTTCCCGGCGGTCAGCGAGGGGAGCATCCGCTTCGAGTCGGTCGCGTTCAATTATCCGTCACGGCCGGGCACGATGGCCATCGACGGTTTCGATCTGCCGGTGGAAAGCGGCGAAAGGCTCGCCGTCGTCGGTCCGTCCGGCGCGGGCAAGAGTACGCTTTTTGCGTTGTTGCTGCGCTTCTACGATCCGCAATCGGGGACAATCAGGATTGACGGGATCGACATCGCCCAGGCCGATCCCCGCGCCGTACGCTCGCGCATCGGCCTCGTTCCGCAGGAAACCGTGGTTTTCGGAACGTCCGTCCGCGAAAACATCCGCTACGGGCGTCCTGAGGCGAGCGACGCCGAGATCGAGGCGGCCGCGCACGCCGCTGCAGCGGACGAGTTCATCCAGCAGTTGCCGTCAGGTTACGACACCTTCCTTGGAGAGCGAGGGACGCGTCTGTCGGGCGGGCAGCGGCAACGCATCGCGATCGCCCGCGCCATCCTCAAGGATCCGCCGATCCTGCTGCTCGACGAGGCGACGAGTTCGCTCGACGCGGAGAACGAGCGGCTCGTGCAGGCAGCGCTCGAACGCCTCGCCGAAGGGCGCACGACCATTGTCATCGCCCACAGGCTCGCAACCGTGCTCGAGGCGCGCCGAACAGTGGTTATGGACCATGGGCGCATCGTGGACATCGGTACGCACGACGAACTCGTCAAGCGCGATTCGGTGTATGCGCGACTTGCGAGCCTGCAGTTCGGTGCAACCGGGAACGGTATCGAGGACCTCGCGCTGAAGGCCGCGGGCTGAAACGCCGGCACGGCCTGAGCTCGGAGCGCCAAACTGCTCGTGAGCCGGGTCCGCCGGCGGAGCCCGGCCCGAGTCAATCGTCGTCGATATCCGTGAAGTCGAAGTCGACGAAGTCCGTGCCGCCTTCGTCAGTCTCGAAAACGTCGTTGTTCTGGTTCTCGAAGCAGTGCCAGTAGTGGATGCGCAGGCTCCCGTCGTCGTTCGACAGCTTCTCGTAGTGCTGCCTGACGTACCACGGTGCGGCGAGAGCAGGTGGATCGTAGACCCAGACGTCGACGACGATGCTGTCGTCATCGACCTTCTCCCAGATTTCGACGACCTCGACCTGATCCGTATGGTCGGGCTGGCCGCGCGTGTATTCGCCGGGTGAGAGCTGGTTCGTGTGGATGACGAGCTTGCGATCGTTCCAGAACCCGATGGAGTCGCCGTCCCAGGTCGCGAAACGGTCGCTTTCCGGCAGGTGACCTCGACCGTCGGTGTAGACGCGTCGCACTTCGTTCGCGACTTCGTTAAGGAGCCACGTCTGATCGGGCGTGATGACATGCTCGCGCAGGAACGGTTCCGTGAACCAGCGCGGTACGCCGGGCGGATCGCAGCGGCCGAGACGGTCGTACTCGAACCCCTGGCTGACCATTTCGAGCCTGCGCTCGAGCGTGGCCTGATATTCGGGCGTCAGTTGCGCGGTCGGCGGGCTGCCGCGGTCTTGTGCCGGGTCGAACAATGCGATGTGCTCGATGGGCCGCGACCACACGCCGGACCAGTCAGGCAATGCGTCCCACTGTAGAGTGTCGCCGCCGCCTGCGCGTTCCTGCAGCGTTTCGTAGAGTTCGAATGCGGTCTCGTGCGCGAGCCCAAGCTCGATATTGGCCTGGCGTTCCTCGTCGCTTTGCGTCGGAAGCTGGGCCCCCGCGCCGGAAGCGGTCAGATATGCCATGGAGCACAGCATTGCTGCGCCGATAGATTTCCTGGTCATGACTTCAGTGCCTCCCGGTTTCAAGTCTCGATGTTGCAAGTCTCAACATTGAAGCTCGCAACTCTGGTGTTTTCGTCGTTGAAAGCGTTCTCGCTTACCGTGACCGGAATTCGCCGCTGGCTGCTTTCGTTCGATCGTCGCTAGGATACAGGAGCGGCTGCCGGCAAGTCAGGCGCTGCTGCTGACAGCGCAGCCGGCCGATCGTGGATGGCACGCATGGCAGCGCCGCGGACGCTACTCATAGCGGCCGAGCGTCGAGCCGTCGGGCAACCTGGCGCCGATGAAGAGTGCCGCACGGCCACCGTCGCGCATCGGAAAACCGCGGATCGAGACTTCGTCGCCTGGCTCGAAGCTGTTCGGACGCCAGCCTGCCCGGTAGAGCCGGTTAGGTACGCCACCCTCGACGCTCCACTCCTCGATCTCGCCGCTCTCATTCGCGACCTGGACCTGGATCCAGATGTGCGGGTTGGTCCACTGGAATTCGCGGACCGTGCCGGTCAGTTCGACCGTGCGTTCGCGATCGAACATCGATGCGGCGTGGTGGGCAGCAGCGCTCCCGGGCGCGGTCAGGCCGACGATCGCGACGACTGCGGCGGCGCTGGCAATGATCGACACTACGACGCGCGATGTCAGGATGCGTGCGTTCATTTCATTGGCTCCGTGGGTGATTCAGCGTTTCGGCGTGCAATGTGGCGGCCGGAAAATGCGATAACCCTGCAGACCCGCAGACACGCTGGCACAGTTGACGAGTCCGGCCGTTCATGGCTGATCGAGGACATTGCCCTCGGCGTCGAGCGTCAGGGTTCGGCCCGACGTGTCGACGGGGTTGCGGTTGTTCTCGGCACATGCGAACTCGAACATGCGCGTGCCGGGTTCGAGCCGGCGGTATTGCTTGACGACGTTCCAGGGTTCGACGAGCGCTTCGGGGTCCTCGATCGTGAAGCGCGCTTCGATGAGATCGGGTTCGATGCTGCGCATACGGGTTACGATCCGCGCCGTTTCGCTGAGCACGAGGCCGGTCCTGTCGAGGATCGTGTCGCCGTCGCCCTTGAGGCTGATGGTCTCGAACACAAGGGTGTCGCCGTCCCAATTGCCGACGGATTCGCCGCTGAAGGTCGGCCAGCGGTCGTTCGGGCCCGGGTGGTCGCGGCCGTCGGTGTAGATTCTCATGATGTTCGGGCCGTCCTCGGTCAGGATCCAGAGCCCTTCGGGCCTGAGCACGAACTCGTAGGCGCCCGGAAGGTTCATGAGGCGCGGGAAGCCTGTCGGCGTGCCGCAGGTCGTGATCGGGTCGGGAAACCGGCCTTGGCGCACGAGTTCCCGGTTCGCCGCGTACTTCGCTTCCCATTCGTCGTTGTACGGCGGGAATTCGCGCGTTCCGGGCGTGTTGGAACTGCCTCCGGGCGGCTCGACCGTTGCCTGGTCGAACACGGTGTTGCTGGTCATCTGCCACACGCCGCTCCAGTCGGGCAGTTGCTCGTAGTCAGGTGTCATGCGTCCTTCGGACTGACCGTTCGCGATAGCCGCAAGGGCCATCAGCACTACAGCGGCTGCGAGCGGGGGCAGATACGGGATCCTGGCGTCGTTCATGTTCAACTCGAAATGACGGCTGCCGGGAAATATGCCACGAACTGCGGCGTCCTTGCACGGCAGGCGGTGTCAGCGAACGCGGCTGCGTGCCCGGTCTTCCCTGTCCCGCGACGAAACAGGCCGATACGGCCACCGGGGGCGGTCTGCCCCGCGTCGGAGTGTCGCGGTCGACGTGTCCACGTATACTTGTCGGCGCTCGTCCGTCGGAGTCCCGAATCGGTGCAAAGAACGCCCGGCACGCCGGTCAAATTGCTCGCAATCGTCTGTCTCGCAGCGCCGCTGCACGCCGGTGCCCAGGTCAGCAATCCGTTCGAAGGCGACGCGCGTGCGATCCGGGCGGGAGAGCGGCTCTATGCCAATCGCTGCGCCGCGTGCCACGGCGCCGACGGCAAGGGAGCGACGGGACCGGATGTCACAATGCTCTGGCTTGAGGGGACAAACGACGAGCACGTGTTTCAGACGGTCCGCGAGGGTGTCGACGGCGCCGTCATGCCGCCGAGTTTCGCGCCCGACGAGGAACTGTGGGCCATGGTCGCCTACCTCAGGGACATCAGCACCGTACCGCCATTCGACCCTGCCGGCGGCGACGCAGGATCTGGCCGGGAGATTTTCGCCGCGAACTGCGCGCAGTGTCATCGCGTGAACGGCGATGGCGGCACATTGGGGCCCGATCTTTCAAACATCGCCGCGGTACGCTCCCGCGAGGCGCTCATCGGGTCGATTCGCGATCCGAGCGAGACCGTGGAGGCCGGGTACCGTACGGTTACCCTGGTCGCGGCCGACGGCGAGCGCATCGAAGGCGTCGTAAAGGGCGAAGACGCGTTCTCGATCCAGGTCGTCGACACCGACGCGCGCTTGCAGGGCTATCTCAAGGCGAATCTGCGCCGCTTCGTTCACGAGGACGAGTCGCTGATGCCGCGCTTCGGCCGACTGCGCCTGAGCGAGCGCGAGCTCGACGATCTGCTCGCCTTTCTGGGCACGCTGCGCGAGGATGCTTCCGCTGACCGCTGACCGCTGACCGCTGACCGCTGACGAGGACCCCAGATGTCGATGAGAAAAACTCTGGTTCTTGTGTCTGGCTTGCTGCTCACGACGACAGTTGCGGGCGCGCTTTTCGCTCAGAGCGACCCTTCTGACTCCGTGCCCGGCGATCCGTCCGACCCAGGCGTGAGCTATGCTGACATCCTGCGCGGTTTCGACGATCCGTCGAGCTGGCTGACGTATTCCGGCGATTTCAGCGGACGCCGCCACAGCCCGCTGACGCAGATCAACCGCGAGAACGTCAACCGCCTCGCACCGGCCTGGACCTTCCAGACAGGCACCCTGACGCGCGGCCGCGGCTTTGAGACGACGCCGCTGCTCTACGACGGCGTGCTCTACGTGACGGGCTCGAACAACTTCGCCTGGGCGCTCGATGCGCGCACCGGCCGTCCGTTCTGGACCTACCAGCGCGATCTGCCCGACAACCTCACCTACGGCAGGGTCGCGCCTGTCAACCGAGGCTTCGGCATGTTGGGGAACCGCCTGTTCATGGTGACCCTGGACGCGCACCTGCTCGCGTTCGACCGGCGCACCGGCAACGTGCTCTGGGACGTCGTGCTCGCCGACTACGAGATCGGTCATGCGGCGACGCTCGCGCCGCTCGTCATTGACGACAAGGTCGTCGTCGGCATCTCGGGCGGGGAGTACCCGACGCGCGGTTTCATCGACGCCTACGACCCTGCGACAGGCGATCTCGTCTGGCGCTTCTACACGATTCCGGACTGGGGCGAGCCCGGCAGCGAGACCTGGCCGAACGAGGAAGCGGCGATGCAGGGCGGCGGCGGCACCTGGATGACCGGGAGCTACGATCCCGAGCTCGATCTCCTCTACTGGGGTACGGGCAACCCGAACCCCGACTATTACGGCGCCTCGCGCCTGGGCGACAACCTGTACACCGCGTCGATCGTCGCAGTCGAGGGTGCGACGGGCGAGCTCAAGTGGCACTACCAGTTCACTCCGCACGACATCCACGACTGGGACTCCAATCACGTGCCCGTGCAGGCCGAACTCATGATCGACGGCGAGGAACGCAAGGTCGTCATGGTGGCCAATCGCAACGGCTTCTTCTACGTGCTCGATCGCAGGGACGGCGAGCTGCTGCTCGCGGAACCCTTCACCGACACGACCTGGGCGCGCGAAATCGGAGCCGACGGTCGGCCCATCGTGCTCAACAACGACGGCAGCGGGGGCTGTCTGCCAGACCAGTGGGGCGGTACGAACTTCATGCCGCCGACCTACGATCCGGCGCTTGAGCTCTTCTTCGTGAACGCGCGCGAGACCTGCTCGAGCTACGTGCCGTTCGAGCCCGAGTACGTTCGCGGCGAAGCCACCACCGGCGGCGTCGTGTGGACCGACCGCGATGTCGAATACGGTGCCCTGCGTGCGATCGACGTGATGACCGGCGAGCGCCTCTGGGAGTTCCGTTACCCTTCGGCGACGATGGCCGGCGTCATGAGCACGGCCGCGGGGCTCGTCTTCGCCGGCGACCACCAGGGCAACTTCATGGCGTTCGACGGGGCCACCGGCGAGAATCTTTGGTACTACCCCACGGGTTCGCGAATCTGGGGTGCCGCGGCCATGACCTACATACTCGACGGCCGGCAGTTCGTGGTGATTCCGTCCGGCACCACACTCGTCGCGTTCGCCTTGCCGCGCTACGAGTTCGCGAGCCCCGCAGGCGGGCGATAGGGCCGATGAGAGCGGAATTGCAGCCGTGAATTCCTGCGGCGCAGGCTCCCGGCCAAACAGCAGCCCGTGGTGAAAGTCCCGCGTCGCGCCGAGACCGGCGAGGCGCGAGGAGGGAGAATTTCGGGAATGTGGGGCGAAGTGCTTGGCCGAAGACGGCCGATGGACCGACGAGCAACGCAGCCGGGCAGGATGCATCGTGGGTCGACTGCAAGGGGACTTTCACTACCGGCTAGTCCTTCCAGCTTGCCGCAAGCGCAAGGGGAGTCGCACAAGCAGCCGTTTGAAACCCTCGCGCGCATGGATGCGCGCGTGGAGCCTACATGGATGTATT
>JAQAJI010000044.1:0-557 GCA_028278665.1 Candidatus Rariloculus versatilis | reverse complement strand
GCGGCTCCCCGCACCTTGCTAATCAACCGTACAGCCGCCGACATACATTTCCGGCCTTGAGGTGAATCCCGGCAGGATCGTCGGTGAGTACTCGTGCCGCGTGTGGATCGCCATGAGCCGGCCGTCGGGGAGTTCCTGAGCGAGCACCGTGGTCAGCCGCAATGGCCCCGCACCGAGCATCTGCATGAGGTGCAGGTAACCTGACGAGTAGCGTACGACGATATACGACGAGCCGAACTGGCCTTCGGCCTCGGCCGTGCCTTCGTCGGCATCGATATCGTAGAACGAGAGTTCGAACTCGGTCTGCGCGACCCCCACGGCTGTTGCGGCATCGTCCCAGTCGCCGGTGGCGAGCGTCGAGAAGCTGCAGTCGAGCGTCGATGTGCCCTCGAGCCGTAGCATCAGTTGGCGGGATTGCCCCTCGGCAGCGTCGAAAGAGCCAAGCATCAGCACGCCCGCCGCGGTCACTGGCAGAATCAGGAGTCGTCTTGCGAGGTTTGTGTTCATGGGTTCAGTATTTTGCACGCTGGCAGTGATTTGGCCAATTCACTCTGCTG
>JAQAJI010000043.1 GCA_028278665.1 Candidatus Rariloculus versatilis | reverse complement strand
TTCGCGATGATCAGGTCGAGCAGAGAAGGGGCCCGGTGGCCGCCGAGGGCGAGAAACTGTTTCTGCACGTCGTCCTCGGCGTGGTCGACCGCGGCGAACGTGATTTCGGGGTGGCGCCGGGCCGCGGCGCCGTAGAGGCTCTCGAATGTAAATTCCCCGACGGCCATGTCGGCGAATTCCGGCAGCTGCCGAAGCTCGTCCAGCGTTCCCCAGGCCTCTTCGGGCATGGCCGTCAGCAATTCGCGGCGGTAGCCACCCGAGCCGTCGCCGAGCTGAGCGATCGCAGCGGATTCGTAGTGCTCGGCGACCCGCATCGCGTAGTACGGTGAGGGGAGCGAGCCTGCACTCGACCCGGTCACGAAAATCTCTGCCGGGTCGAGAAAGCGGGAGTAAACAAAGTCGAGTACCGCCGCGGCATTTGCGAATCCGTTGTGCCTGACGGTCACTTCGTGCGAGTCATGCCCTTCGATCGCCGGCGCCTCATAGGTCGTCACACGGTTTCCCAGGTGCACGTCGCCCGTGCAATACGGTGCGTAGACCGCGCTGTAGTCGCCGAACGGGTTCTCGGGGTTGGCAAAGTCGAGAATGCCGTTTGCGCGAGCCGGATCGGTCATCTCGGTATCGATCGTGTAGGTCGGTTCCAGGTCGGGGACGCAGGTCATCCCGTTCCAGCACGCGCCGCCGCCCTCGAAGTAGACGAGCAGGCGTTGCGGATGCCCCGGCCGGACGAAAAAGCGGTAGGGAGAACCGTCCGAACAGGTCGTATCGCCGCCCGGTTCGATGACGTTCCAGCCGGCATCGAGGTCGTCGAGCAACGCAACGGGCTCCGGCGCGCCGCCGCAGGCCGCGAGAATGCACGCGAACAGACCGGTTGTGAGCGCCTTGGTCGTGGCGGGGCGTCGCATGGGTGATCCTCCTGGTTTCCGTCCTTGTCGGGCGGCGCTGCATGACTTGCGTAGTCACCGTGCCTGCGGGCCGTCAGGACTCCTCGCTCACGGTGACGGCATCCGGGTAAAACGCAAGGTAGCCTGCGATCGCAGCCACGGCCGCGTGGGGCGTTTCGTAGCTCCAGACGCTGTTTTCGGCTACCCGGTCGCCGGCCCTGATCGCGAAATACGCCGCATCACCCTTGTACGGGCAATGCGTCGAATGACTGCTGCGCTTGAGCAGGCTCATGTCCACGTCTTCGCGAGGTATGTAGTTGACGGCGGGATATGTTGCCTCGGTCAAACTCAGCGCGCGGACGGTGTCACCGACCTTGTGTCCTTCGAACGTGACGACGACGCGCCGCGGATTTGCGGTGATCGAGATCGGATGATCTTGCCCCGGAACCTTGATGGCGGAATCCCCGTCAGTCGGAGCCCATGAGGGAGCGGAGCACGGCGGCCGTGTCCTCGCGGACGACGCCTTCCTGGCCGGAAAAGCCGAAGCCGCCGGCGAGCCCGAGGGCCGTGTCGAGCGGTGTGAAGCCGTTGTTGTCCGCGGCGTTCGGATCCGCGCCGCGCGCGGCGAGTGCGGCGATCACCTCGTCGTAACCCTGCATGGCCGCACCGTGCAGGGGCGTGCGCCCGCGCGAATCTGCGGCGTTGATGTCGAGGCCGAGTCCGAGCAGCATGTCGATCGCTTCGATGGCTTGAGCTTCGGTCTTGTAGCGTCCGGTCGTGTCCTGTTCCGCCGTGCCGACGCCTGCCGCGAGCATCAGGGCATCGACGCCGCGGTTCGTGGTGAGCGTCGGATCGGCGCCGTAGTCGAGCAGCAGGCGCATCGCGGGGATGTCGCCGGCCTTGGCGGCGCGCATGAGCGGGGTCGTGCCGGGACCGAGCACGGTATCGTTGCCGCGATCGAGCTTCGCCCGGTAGGGCGCCTGGCGTTCGAGCTGGACGTTCGGATCGGCGCCGCGTTCGAGCAGCATGTGCATGACGTCGAGCGCCGTGTATTCGTATCCGATGACTTGCGGCGCCGGGCGGTTCGACTTCGGCATCGTATTGAAGTCGGCGGCCGCGTAGAGTGCGCTTCGCCCGGTGTAGTCGACGAGGGCCGGATTCGCGCCGGCTTCGACGAGCGCTGCGGCGACATCGAAGTGACCGTTGATGAGCGCCGAGACGACGGGGCTGATACCGTCCGGCGTCGTCATGTCGACATCGGCGCCCCGCTCGATCAGCACGCCGATGCACTCCACGCAACCTTCGCGGGCCGCAAAAAGCAGCGGCGTCATGCCGCCCGGCGGCAACCACTTGGCGCGCGGTTCCGCGGTTCTCTGGCGTTCCCATTCGACGACATTGGACACGGCGTTGACGCCGGCGCCGGCCCCGATAAGCGTTGCAAGCATTTCGGGATGGCCCTGTGCCGCCGCCCACATGAGTGCCGTCTGGCCGTGCCAGCCCTCTCGGGCCTCCACTTCAGCGCCGTGTTCGAGCAAAACGGTCGCCGCCGCGACATTGCCTGTGCGGGCGGCCGTCATGAGCACCGTCTCGCCTTCGCTGCCGGTTTCGTTTGCGTGCGCGCCGGAGTCGAGCAGCAGTTCGATCATGCGCGCGCTGCCGTTTACGGCCGCGAGGTAGAGCGGCGTCACGCCGTAACGGTTTGCGGCCCTTGCGTCGGCGCCTGCCTCAACGAGTTGCTCCGCAAGTTCGAGATCGTCGTTCTGCACCGCCCAATGCAGCGCAGTCGTGCCGTCGGCTTCGGCGACGTTCGGATCGGCCTCTTCGGCGAGCAATGCCGACACCGTCGCCCGGTCCCCCGCCTTGACTGCGGCGGCCAGATCGCTGGCTTGCGCGACCGAGGCGCCGACGCTCGCGGCGAGCGCCGCCATTGCCGCGACTGCGGTTCCAACGAAAAGATTGTTGGTCATGGCGCTGAGCCCCCGGGATGCTCGCTACCCTTGCGGCCGGCTAGACGGCAAGTTCGGCGATCGTCCCCGTGCTGTCGCCGAGGCTTTCGATCGGCACATCGGTGTTGTGAAGCATCGTCAGCAGCAGGTTGGTCATCGGCGTGTGGTCGACGCAGCTGACGTGCTGGCCGCCGTTCACGCGGCCGCGGCCTCCGACGACGACGTTCGGCAGCGGGAAGTGATCGTGAGCGTTGCTATTGCTCATGTTGCTGCCGTAGAGGATGAGCGAATTGTCGAGCAGGGAGCCTTCGCCATCCGGGATCGCGTCGAGCTTGTCGAGGAATCTTGCGAACAATCCGACGTGATATCTCTGGATGCGCGCGTTCATTTCCATCTTCTCGGCGCGGTTCTGATGGTGGGAGACCGCGTGATGACCTTCGCTGACACCGACCTGCGTATAGGTGCGGTTGCTGATCTCCCGCGCCAGCATGAACGTGAAGACTCGCGTGATGTCCGCCTGCCAGGCGAGCGCAAGCAGATCGAACATCATGTCGACATGCTCTTCGTAGTCGAACGGAATGCCGGCCGGTGCTTCGGGGATGACGAGGTCGCTGTTGGCTTCGATCTGCGCGTCGGCGCGGTCGAGGCGCCGCTCGATTTCCCGGACGGCTTCGAGATACAGCTCAAGCGTCTGCCGGTCGTGCGCGCCGAGCGTGCCCTGCAGCGACGTGGCCTGCTGGTTCAACGCGTCGAGGATGCTGGCATCCGCACGGGCGCGCGCAAGACGCGCCTCGACACCGCCGCCCTGACCGAACATCCGCTCAAAAACCTTGCGTGGATTGATCTCCATCGGCATCGGCGAAGTGGGCGTTCGCCAGGACAGCGTGTTCATGTAGATGCAGCCGTAGTCGCGGTCGCAGGCGCCGATCAGACCGGAGTGATCTTCCGTTGCGAGTTCCATGGAGGGCAGCATCGTATCGCCGCCGATCGCGGCTGCGGCGATCTGATCGGCCGTAACGCCTGCATAGGCATCGACCCCCTGCGTGGGCTTCGGCCGCACGCCGCTGAGCCAGGTCGTCGGGCTCAGGGAGTGTACTGCCGTTGAATCAGCGGCCCGATGGTGCAGTCCGCTGACGACGTTGAGGCGCTCGCGGTACGGCGCAAGCGGCTGAAGAGTCGGCTTGAACGTGAAGCCCCTGCCATCCTCGTCGGGGGTCCACTCGGTCATGATCGCGCCGTGCGGCACATAGACAAAACCGAGCCGCTGCGTCGAAGCGGCGGACTGGGGGAAGGCCGGAACCATCGCATCCATGAGCGGCAACGCGATCGTCGCGCCGAGGCTGCGCAGTACGGTGCGGCGCGGCAGATGTTTCTGCGTAATGAACATGGGTGTTTCCGTTCGCCTGGCTACCGACCTCGCATCCGTTCTGCGGCGACCCGGGCGCTTGTCAACAAGCATTTGAAACCAAAATGAATTAAAGCAAATTCGGCCATCTGCGGCAATGTGAGCGGACACGCACGCGACGTGGCGCCTCGATGTGCTGATGTGCTCCGGCACCGTGCAGGCAAAGCGGGTGGGCATGCGCGCGGCGCGGCACCGGGACGCGCCGCGAAGACCGCTGCCCGTGTCGACGGCGGTCAAGTTCAGTTTGCCGGGACTGGGTGTCCCGTATGATTGCAGGCATCGCGCGGCTGATTCGCAGTGCTTTTTCGACGGGGCCAGGTGCGGCGGCGCGATTCGGTTGGTGTTTCCGTGATTGGGACATATCATCAAGCCGTGTTCGCGTCGGCTTGGAGTTTCGGGTCGCGATGCGGCCGGTCATCGGCATCGACAGTACCAGCACAGACGGAAGGACCAATGAGAAAACCAATACGTGTGCTCGTCGGCTGCGCGTTCGCGGGGCTGTCGATCCAGGCATGGGCTCACCATTCGGCGGCCCAGTTCGACTTCGGACTACGTGTACCCGTCGAGGGTACGGTCAGCTCGATCGAAGTGCGCAATCCGCACATCAGGCTCATTCTCGATGTGCGGGACGAAGCCGGTCAGACGAAGGAAATCGAATACGAAGGTCACAGCCGCAACAACGTGTTTCGTCGAGGCTGGCGGCCGAACTGGGTCAGCGTCGGTGACGAAATCACCATCGAGGTCGCGCCGCTGCGTGACGGCAGCGACGATGGCGGTTACATCACTGCATTCAAACTGGCCGACGGCAGGGAATTCTGAACAGGCTTGCGTAAGGGGCAACGACCTGCACTGTCAGCCGGGCTCAGGCGGCGGGATGGTGCAGGCGTTGCTCGGTCTCGCTGCCGAGCTTGGCCTGGACTTGCCCGAACAGCGCCTGCACGACGCTCCGCCGGTGGCCGGAATGTTCTCCTCGGACCGGATGGACGCGCTTGCAGCGGCGAGCGGCGCCGAATTCGCGCGACTCTGGCTCGAAGGCATGATCTATCGCCATCAGTGCCCGATCGACATGTCGCACGTCCGGCAGCGCCGGCAACTGGCCAGTGCGCGCCGCCCCTACGGACTCGGTGTCCTTGCCGAGGAAGCCGTCGTCGAGCAGCGCGCCGAGATCACCGGGATTCGCGCATGGCTCGACGCTTGGGGCTCGCAAGCCCGGCCGCGTCCGAGTGACTCGCGCAATGCGGCAAGATACGCCAGCCTGAACCTACCCCCCTCTGAACTTCCTTGTATTCCAGGAGTTGTAGATTTCAACTCGAAATACCGCACTTTTTTTCAATTTGAAATTGCGCACTTTTAAGGGGTGCGCGCCGGATTTGCGACATGAGGTCACGACTTTGCCGTGTGTCGTTGCCAGGAGCCGTCGACGCGATTGTCGGCGATGGCGCACCGCAAGGCGATGATGGGGTCGGGACACGCGAGCGCGTGTTGACTTCGCTGCCGCCTTGGGCTAGCGTCCGTCGTTGACAACGTTGTCAACAGGACGCCGATCCGCGTGGCATGGGTGGTGTCCCCCGGGGTCCGGCCCGGTCTCGGCCTGTCACCGATGTCGAGGTATTGCTATGCACAGTTCGAATCGCAAAGCGCCCTGCGCTCCGTCGCGACGTTCCGTCCTGTCGATGGCGCGGCGCCAGCAGCTCGCGCCTGTGCGGATCGCGTGGCCGGGTCTCGCCCTTGCTGCGCTTGCAGCCTGCGGCGGCGTCGAGCCAGACGCTCCGACCGAGGCGCCGGTGCCGGCAGCCCCCGGGTGGCAGCTCGTGTTTTCCGACGAATTCGACGGCGCCGCGCTCGACACGAACAAGTGGAACATCCAGACCGGCGACGGCTGTCCCGATCTTTGCGGTTGGGGCAACAACGAGCTGCAGACCTATACCGCCGGCAACATTGAGGTGAGCGGCGGTGTCCTCAACCTTGTCGGGCGCCGCGAAAGCGACGGTTCCTTCAGCTCCGCGCGAATCAACACGCGCGGCAAGTTCGATTTCCGCTACGGGCGGGTGGAGGTCAGCGCTCGCATTCCCTCGGGGCAGGGTATTTGGCCGGCCATCTGGATGCTCGCGAGCGAGCCGGAAATCTATGGTCCGTGGCCGTATTCGGGCGAACTGGACATCATGGAAGCTTTCAACTACGGCGTCGGCGACAACCGTTCGGTGTTCAGCACGACCCATTACGGCCTGCCGACGCCGCCTTTTAACGGCACGTCGTCGCGCACCGAGCTGGCCGTCGCGGCAGACGTCAATTTCCATACCTACGCCCTCGAATGGGAACAGGATCGCTTGCGCTTTTTCATCGACGGCCAGCACTTTCAGAGCCAGAACTCCGACAACTGGTTCGCCTTCTATCCCGCCGACGAGAACGGCGTCTGGAATCCTTGGGGGGCATATCGTCCGGGGCCCGATTCGGCGCCCTTCGACCGTGAGTTTCATTTGCTGCTGAACTTCGCGATCGGCGGTAATCCGGTCGGCTACCCGGCCGAGTCCACGCTGTTCCCGCAGTCGTTCGCGATCGACCATGTGCGCGTCTACCAGTGCGCGAACGGCGACCCTGAAACGGGTGCCGGCTGCGGCGTCGCCGACCGCATGGTCACGCCGCTCGAGGATCACGACGGCGGGCCGTTGGAGCATGCCGAAACCGCCATGCCCTACGTATCGAGCATGGATCTTTATGTCAACGGGCCGGAGACCATAGTCCTCGAACTCGGCGAGCAGCAGGGCTCGAATACGCTGGAGGTCGGCGGCTATGTCGGCCCCGGCGCCGCGGTCACCAATGATCCGGCCGCGGCGGACCCGGGCGACCCGGCCAACACGGCCTGGCACTTTGCCGTCGCCGGCGACGTCGCCAACATCTTTCTCGCGTCGCAGGATTTGAGCAACGACGAACTGCTCGCTACCGGCTTCGACTTCTCCGGAGACGCGGTCGGCGAGGTCGTCTTCGACATGCGCGTCAACTCGATCGATCCAACGACCCGGCTGCTCGTCAAGCTCGACAGCGGCTGGCCCAACCTCGGCGAGGTGGCTGTGCCGCGCTCGGAACTGCGCATGGGCGGCTGGAAGACCTATTCGGCCAAGTTCAGCGATTTCGTGGCGAACCCGGGCTTCGTCGAGTGCTGCGGCGGAACGGGCGTCGATCTCGCCAACGTTGTCAACCCGTTCGTGTTCGAGGTCGCCGGCGGGGCCGCCGACGTGCACCTGGACAATATCCGCGTTTCGCGCGCCTGCTACGTGGTGGGGGCCTGCAAGGCGCAACCGAAGGCCGGGCGCATCCCGGATTTCGTGGTCTTCGACGATGCCGTCAACCGCGCAGTTTGGGACAGGGGCATCGTCGCGAGCGACTCGGGCGTTGGCTGGGCCGATTACACGGATCCCTTCGGCACCGGCAACAAGGCCCACTGGCGCATCGTGAACGACCCGGATCCGTCGCGCGGCCAGACTCTTGAGGTCACATTCAACGACAGCACGCACTTCGGGGTCTGGTTCATCCAGAGTTCGAGCGGCGTGAACATGAGCGCCTTCGACGCCGGCGCGGTCGAGTTCGACATCATCGTCGATGACTACGGCACGAATACCAGCGGCATGACGATGAAGATCGACTGCATTTTCCCGTGTACGAGCGGCGACAAGAATCTCGGGACGATTGCCGACGGCGTCTGGGAAACCGTGTCCGTGCCGGTATCTTCCCTGACGCGCACGGGCCTGGATCTCAACCAGGTCAATACCGGCATCGTCATCTTCCCGACCGCGCCACAGTCGGGCGGCATCCGTTACCGGCTCGACAACATCCGCTGGGTGGGCGAGAGCGAGGCGCCGCCGCTGAATCGCGTGAATCTGCCGGTGACCTTCGACGATCCCGGCGTCGACTACCTGTTCACCGATTTCGGCGGCAGTGCCACGCAGGTCGTCGCCGACCCGACCGACCCCGCCAATAACGTTGCAAGCACCTTCAAGGGTGAAGGCGCAGAGACCTGGGCCGGTGTCATTGTCGGCGGGGATAACGGTTTCGCCACGGCGATTCCCTTTACCTCGGCCGCCACGACACTGAGCCTGCGCGTGTTCGCACCCGCGGCCAATCTGCCGATCATGCTCAAGGTCGAGGACGCGGCCGATCCGAACATCTTCGCCGAGGTCGTCGCCCGGACGAGTGTCGCGAATGCCTGGGAAACGCTTACCTTCGATTTCCTCGGCCAGATCGATCCGACCAACATCGACTACGAAAAGGCCGTGCTGTTTCCGAATTTCGGCAATCCCGGCGACGGCTCCACCTGGTACTGGGACGATCTGGTCTTCGGTGGCGGCGCCGCAGCGATGCCGACGCAGGTCGACCTGCCGGTGACCTTCGATGACGCGAGTATTGACTACAGCGTCGGCGACTTCGGCGGCGCCTCGACGCAGATCGTGGCCGAGCCGGACAATGCGGCCAACAACGTGGCCAGTACCTTCAAGGGTGAGGACGCGCAAACGTGGGCCGGCACCACGATCGGCACGGAGCACGGCTTCGCGACGCGCCTGCCGGTCTCGGCCGATTCGCCCGTGCTGACGGTGCGCGTGAGGTCGCCCGAGGCCGGCATCCCGGTGCTGCTCAAGGCCGAAAACGCCGCTGACGGCGGAATCAGCGTGGAAACGCTGGCGACCACGACCGTCGCCGATACCTGGGAGACGCTGAGCTTCGATTTTCGCAACCACCAGGCTGGCACCGCGGCACTCGATTCCTCCGCCGTCTACGAGAAGCTCTCGATCTTCTTCAACTTCGGAGCGCCCGGCGCCGGCCGAAATTTCCTCTGGGACGATATCCGCGTTGGCGATGCAGATACGCTGCCGGCGGCCGGCGATGCGCAAGGCGTGTTCGACGATACCGTCGATCCGCGCTGGGAGCTCGGCCTGGTCGGCACGGAAGGTCCGGGCTGGGGGCTCATCACCGACGGCGCCGCCGGTAATGAAGTGAACTGGACGATCGTCGACAGCGACGACTCGGGCCGCGGCAAGGTCATCCAGGCGACCTTCGGCGGCGGAACCGAACCCGGCCTGATCTATGCGGGCACCGAATCGCCCGCGGATCTGTCCGGCTTTGCCGATGGCAACATCGTCTTCGATGTCCGTGTGACCGACTACGGCGCCAGTCCCAACGGGCTGGGCATGAAGATCGACTGCGTTTTCCCATGCACGAGCGGCGACCGGTTGCTTGGCCTGGTCGGCGATGGCGTCTGGGAGACGATTACCGTGCCGGTATCGCAACTCGTCGACACGGGCCTGAATCTCGCGACCGTAAATACCGGCATCGTCGTCTTCCCCTGGATTCCCGACCAGCAGGCCGGTCATGTCGTGAGCCTGCAACTCGACAATGTGCGCTGGGAGCCGTGATGCCGGTGCTGAAGCTCGCAAGCGCAGCGGCTCGCCTCAGGCCGAGGCCGGACAACGCGCGCGACGCCGGCGCGTCATACCACCTGGAGATGCATCGATGAACATGCCCCGAAGCGCCCTGCCACGCGCCATTCTGCCGCTCGCGAGCAGCGTGTTGTGCGCGAGCGCATTGGCCCAGGACGCTCAAAGCCCGATGATCGAAGAGGTCGTCGTCACGGCCACGCGCGTCGAGTCTGACCTGATGACCACCTCGGTGGCCGTGTCGGCCTTCAGTCAGGAAGACCTGACCCGAGACGGTGTCAGGGACATTCGCGACGCCGCCGACCTCGTGCCGAATTTCGATGTGGCGTTCTCGCCTTCGGACAGCGGCGTACAACTGACCATGCGCGGCATCAACAGCAACAACTTCACGGAACTCGGCGACCCGAGCGTGGCCTTCCATGTGGACGGCGTCTATTCGCCGAGGCCGCAGGGCGCCACCGCGCTGATGTTCGACCTGGAAAGGCTCGAGGTCATGCGCGGCCCGCAAGGCACGCTGTTCGGGCGCAATTCCGCGGCCGGCAGTGTCAACGTGATCACCGCCAAGCCGTCCACCGACGGCGTATTCGGCACGCTCGGCATGGAAGTCGGCAATCGCAATCATGAGATCGTGCTCGGCACGATCAATCTGCCGCTCGGCGACACTTTTGCGGTACGCGCCAACTACTTCACCGAGCAACGCGACGGATTCGCCGAGCAGGACAGCGGCACCAAGGATCTTGGCAGCCATGGCAACAATGGTCCGGACGGTATTCCCGACATGGATCAACGTCGCAACCGTCCCGTGGAAGAAGCCGAATACTACGGCAATGCGGATCGCTGGGCGTTGCGCCTGAGCGCCATGTGGCAACCGACCGACCTGTTGAGTTTGCGCGTGACCGTCGAGACGGCGGAGGACAACGGTGCCGGCTGGCCCATCGCACCGGACTGCGAGCGCAATGCGGCGCTGTGTCAATACAACGGGGGCGGCATCGACTATGTCGATCCCAATATCCCGGGCGTTCTGGACATGACGAACGACGCCGTGCGCGCCCATATCGACTACGCGGTCGCCGACGACATCGATCTCGTGTACATCTACGGTCAGGCCACGCAACAGCGGCGCCAGGAATGGGATGGCGACATGGGCTGGCGCGCACTACCGAGTGTGCGCACGGGCTGGCTCAACCGTTACCAGCCGTGGCCGAGCCTGTATCTCGCCACAGCCGATTCCGACTACGAATCGTCCTCGCACGAATTGCAACTCCAGGGGCTCACCGGGCGTGTCAACTGGATCGTCGGCGCGTTCACGCTCGAGGAAGACAACGCCATCACCTTCGATGTCGAGCAGCCGTTCTGCTGCAGCACTGGCGGACTCGGCGGCATCTCCTTCATCCAGCCGGAGCGCACGCTCGATTCCGAGGCGCTGTTCGGCCAGGCAACATGGCATGTCACCGACGAGTGGCATCTCACGCTGGGCTATCGCAGCTACGAGGACATCAAGCAGGACGTCGGCGGCCGCAATATCGGCTGCTTCGGGGGCGGCGGCTGCAGCTTCAGTAGCTGGACGATCCCGAACGACGGCCATCCGCAGGATTTCGGCGAGCGCGACCCGCTGCTGTTGCCGTTTTTCACGAGTGCGGACATTCCGACGACGGCCGGCGCCATGAACCGGCTCACCAACTATCAGACCTTCGACGTCAACGACAATCGCGAAGCCTTCGACGACAGCACCTGGCGAATCGGACTCGACTACGACCTGAACGCGGACTCGTTCCTGTATGTCTACGCCGCCACGGGTTCGAAGGCCGGCTCGTTCGGCGACGGCGTGGACATCTGCCGCTGCGGACGCATCCAGTTCTTTCCCTACGAGCCCGAGGAAGTCCTGAACTACGAAGTCGGCTGGAAGGGCACACTGTTCGACGGGCGCATGAACCTCGTGGTCACGGCATTCACGACCGACTACACCAATAAGCAGGTCTCGCAGTTCCGCAACGTCGGCGTCGTCGAGGATCCGCCCGGTACGCCGGTCGAGCCGGTTCAGGACATCGGCACGCTGGTCACGTCCAACGCCGGCGGCGCGGGCATCGACGGCATCGAAGTAGAGTGGACGCTGCTTGCCGGCGATCGCGGTCGGCTGACTGGCGGCATCGGCATCCTCGACGCCCGCTTCGAAAGCTGGCCCGGATACGCCGGCGAGGCCTATTTCTGCCAGGAACGCGCCGAACTCGGGCCTGAATACGCCTGCGTGCCCCAGGACGACGGTTCGGGCCAGGTGGATATCGCCGGCAACCACCTGCCGTTCTCGACGCCCGTATCGCTGACGGTCGCCTATCAGCATGATTTTCCGCTGGCCAACGGCGGTGTCATCGTTCCATGGATCAAGTTTCACTGGGAAGACGAAATGCATTTCACCGAGGGCAACTTCGACGCATGGGAGCCGCTCTCGCAGAAGCGCGACGCGTTCGGCACGCTCGATGCCACCGTGCGCTATATCGCGCCGGGCGACGCATGGAACGTCGAATTCTTCGTCTACAACGCAACCGACGAGCGCTTCCCGACCTATTGGGTGGACAGTAACCAGCCGGGAGCGCCGCTGTTCACCTGGAACGCGCCGCGAAGTTGGGGGCTGCGGGCAGCCTGGAACTTCCGGCCTTGATGCACAGCTCACGCCGCGCGCCAGGCAGTTGCGCCAATCGAGCGGCGGCGCGCGTGCTAGCGGTCCGTGGCGGTAGTCGCGCGCCGCACCGCGACCGGCGAGGCGTCCGTTCGGCGAGGCGCGGGCCCCGTCGATTCGCGCACGATCAGCGTGGAGGGAATCTCCTGGCGTGCGTTGACCGGCGGGCGCCCATGCATGCGGTCGATCAGCATGCCGGTCACGCATTCGGCCATGGCCTGGACGGGCTGGCGCACGGTCGTCAGTGCGGGATAGATCGCCTTGGCGTGCGCGGCGTCGTCGAAGCCGGCCACTGAGAGCTCGTCCGGAAGATGCAGTCCGAGCCGGTGCGCGACCGCGATCACTCCAGCCGCCATCTCGTCGTTGCAGGCAAAGATGGCGCCAGGCGGCGAGTCGCCGAGAAGCAAGCGGCGGGCGCAGGCCTCTCCGGACTGGAAGGAGTTGTCGCCGAGCTTGACGAGGTCGGCGTGGAACGGCAAGCCCGCGGCGCGCAGGCCGTCGCGATAACCCTCGTAACGCTTGACGAGCGCCTTGTGGTCCGGATGTCCCTGGATGAAGGCGATCCGTTCGTGCCCGAGGTTGGCGAGATGCAGCGTCATTTCAGCGCATGTGCCACGGTCGTCGGTGAAGACCGCGTCGGCGAACGAGCGCTTGGACCCCGGCGATATCCGGGCGACGGGCACGGCGCGCCGTTGCCGCCCGCCGTCCACGAGCGCGGTGATGAGTTCGTCGAGGTCCGACAGCGGCGGCGAGAGGATCAGCCCGTCGAGTCGGGAATGATCGAGCAGTGCCTCGATGCTTGCGAGCAGGGTGCTGTCGCGGTAGTCACAGGGGTGGATCACGAGGTCGTAACCGTGTTGCTCGCAGGCTCGCAGCACGCCCTGTTGGATGTTGACGATGTAGCTGGAGTCCGGGTTGTCGAATTTGTCGGGGTTGTCGTAGAGCAACCCGATCAGGAAGGATCGCTGGCCGGCCAGACGGCGCGCCGAAGGGTTGGGTCGGTAGTTCAGCGCCTTGACGGCGCGCAGCACGCGCTCGCGGGTCGAGTCGCGCACGAAGGGTTCGTTGTTGACGACGCGGGAAACGGTCTTGGTCGAAACGCCGGCCCGAGCGGCGACGTGATGGATGTTGGCTTTACGCATGGGCTTGAACATCTCTCAAGTTGAACGACAAATTGTAGCGCAAGTCCGTGCAAACTCCGCCCGGCGTCAACGGGCGTGGGGCGCGGCCTGTATTGTGCTGCGGCGGGGAGCTGAGGCCGTGGCCAGCAGTAGCCGACCGGGGCTTGTATTGCTCGGGGGGATTCTCCTTATGAATGCGCCATCTGCAGGCATGACCCAGCAGCTACCGTCGGCGGACGAGCCGATCGAATCGCGAGTCGCTTCGCTGCTGGACCGGATGACGCTCGAGGAAAAAATCGGGCAGATGATCCAGGTCAATTTTCCCGGTGAAATCGGTCCGGATCTGCGTGCCGCCATCGAGGCTGGCGGCCTCGGTTCCCTGCTCAACGTCGTCGATGCACGTACGGCCAACGAAATTCAGGCCATCGTCACCGAAGGAAGCCGCCTGGGCATTCCGCTGTTGCTCGGACGCGACGTCATTCACGGCTTCAGGACGGTCTTGCCGATTCCGCTTGGCCAGGCGGCGAGCTTCAATCCGGAACTCGTCGAACGCGGGGCGCGTGTCGCGGCGCTCGAAGCCGCCGCTGCCGGCGTAAACTGGACCTTTGCGCCGATGATCGATGTATCGAGGGATCCTCGCTGGGGCCGGATCGCGGAGAGTTTCGGGGAGGATCCCTGGCTCACGAGTCGGCTGGCCGTCGCCATGGTCAACGGCTTCCAAGGCGGCGACCTTGCCGCTGCCGGCACGATCGCTGCCACGGCCAAGCATTTCGCCGGGTACGGAGCGAGCGAGGCCGGGCGCGACTACAACACGACGAACATACCGGAAAACGAATTGCGCAACGTCTACCTGCCGCCGTTCAAGGCTGCGGTCAATGCCGGCGTCGTGAGTCTGATGGCCTCGTTCAGCGACATCGACGGCGTGCCGGCGAGCGGTAACCGTTTTCTGATGCAGGACATACTCCGCGGTGAATGGGGTTTCGACGGTCTGGTGGTCAGCGACTGGGTTTCCATAGAGCAGTTGATCGATCACGGCTTCGCCGCGGACCTGCGCGAGGCCGCCTTCAAGGCAGCCGATGCCGGCATCAACATGGAGATGGTCAGCCGCGCCTACGCCGATCATCTGGCGGACCTGCTGCGGGACGGCGAGATATCCCTCGCGCGGATCGATGAACTGGTTGCCGGGATCCTTCGCGCAAAGTTCCGCCTCGGGTTGTTCGAGAACCCCTATACGGACCCCTCGGAATTGCCGGAAATCGCCAATCCGGAACACTTGGCCGTCGCCCGCGAAGCGGCGCTGCAAAGCCTGGTGCTGCTGCGCAACGAGCGCGGTGCACTGCCGCTCGATGTGGACGACCTCGGGTCGATCGCCGTGATCGGTCCCATGGCCGACGATCCGTACGAGCAACTCGGGACCTGGGTTTTCGACGGCGATCCGTCGCTGAGCCGAACGCCGCTGCAGGCGATTCGGGACATGGTCGGAGACCGGGTCCGGATCCGGTACGAAAGAGGGCTCGAGACCACCCGCAGCCGCAACACCGAAGGTTTCGTCGCCGCGCTGCAAGCCGTGGCAGAGGCCGATGCCGTGATCGCCTTTCTCGGCGAAGAGTCGATTCTTTCCGGCGAGGCGCATTCGCGTGCGGACATCGACTTGCCCGGCAGCCAGGTCGAGTTGCTGCACGCGCTCAGCGAAGCGGGCAAACCGGTGATTGCCGTCATCCTCGCCGGTCGTCCCCTGACGGTGCAGAACATTCTCGACCAGGTCGACGCCCTGATTTTCGCCTGGCATCCGGGCACGATGGGCGGTCCGGCCATCGCCGACGCGCTCTTCGGGGTCGAGTCGCCTTCCGGGAAACTGCCGGTGACGTTTCCGAAAGTGGTCGGCCAGATCCCGATCTACTATGCGCACAAGAACACCGGCAAACCGGCGACGCCCGAAACCTACGTGCACCTGGATGACTTGCCGGTACGCGCGGTGCAGTCCGCGCACGGCATGACCTCGCATCACCTCGATGCCGGGTATACGCCATTGTTCCCGTTCGGGTTCGGTCTGTCCTACGCGCACTTCTCGTTTGCCGACATGGAGCTCAGCGCGGCAGTCATCGGCATGGAGGACACGCTGACCGTGGAAGCGGTCTTGACCAACAACAGCGATATTGCCGCGGATGAGGTCGTGCAACTCTACGTGCGAGACCTGGTTGGCGATGTGACGCGGCCGGTTCGGGAACTGAGGGGAGTTCAAAGGCTGCGGCTGGACGCTCGCGAGAGCCGCACGGTAACGTTCGAACTCGACGCGGCCGATCTCGCGTTTTACGGCCAGGACATGACGCTCATTACGGAACCCGGGCAGTTCCACGTGTGGATCGGCGGGAGTTCCGACACAGACCTGCGGGCGGAGTTTACACTTGTCGGCGACTAGGCGGCATTTCTCACTGCGAGGCCGGGGCGTCATCTCGGTTCCGCCTCGCACGCGGAAACTGGTCCGCTAGGCCATGCGGGAAAGCGGCGTGCAGTTCCGCCAAACGGCCACGGTCGCGCTGATCGTGGCGCTCGGCGGATTCCTGATGGGATTCGACGCCTCGGTCATCTCTGGCGTGGTTGCCTTTATCGGACCGGAGTTCGACCTCGGTCCGATCGAACTCGGCTGGAGCGTGGCTTCGCTGACGCTGACGGCAACGCTGGCCATGATGGTGTCGGGTCCGCTCAGCGACAGGTTCGGGCGAAAACCGGTTCTGCGGATCGCCGCCGCGCTATTCGCGGTTTCCGCGCTGGCCTCGGCGGCGGCGCCGGACTTCATCTCGCTTGTGGCGGCCCGGATGCTGGGCGGTCTGGGCGTCGGGGCGGCGCTGATCGTTGCGCCCATGTACATCGCCGAAATCGCGCCGGCGCCGATTCGCGGCCGCATGGTCTCCTTCAATCAGTTGAACATCGTCATCGGAATTTCGGCGGCCTTCTTCAGCAACTACCTGATCCTGAGACTCGGTGCATCGGACTTGGGCTGGGCGCAGCTACTGAACCTGGCGGACTGGAACTGGCGCTGGATGCTCGGCGTGGAGGCGATTCCCGCCGTCGTCTACCTCCTGGCGCTGTTCGCCGTGCCGGAGAGTCCGAGATGGCTCATCATGCGTGACAGGGACCACGAGGCGCTCGGTATCATGGAGAGGGTCAGCGATGCCGAGCAGGCCCGCGCCGGCCTCGATGCGGTCCGCAGTGCGCTGGGCGCCGAAGCAGGCTCCGACAAGGCCACTTTCAGGGAATTGCTCAACCCGGCGATGCGAACGGTTCTGACGATCGGTCTTGCGGTGGCAATACTGCAGCAGATCACCGGCATCAATTCGGTCTTCTTCTATGCGCCGATGATCTTCGAGCAATCCGGGATCGGAACGGATGCCTCCTTTCTGCAAGCCATTCTCGTCGGTCTGGTCAACCTCGTGTTCACGGTGCTGGCGATCCTGACCATCGACCGCTTGGGCAGGCGGCCCTTGCTCGTCTTCGGCCTGACGGGCATTGCGGTGTGCATGCTCGTGCTGTCATACGGCTTTGGTTCGGCGACCTATTCACTCGACGACGAAGCGGCGGTGTCGTTGACCGAGGTTCCGGGGCGCGAAGCACTCGCGCCGCTGCAGGGCGAGGTCTACGAAAACGATGTGGCGTTCCGCGAAGCCGTGGTTGGCGCGGTCGGTGCGCAGGCGTACGAGGCGCATCGTTCGGCACTGGTCGGCGCGGCGATCAGCATGAACCCGGCATTGATCCTTGCCGGCATTCTGGGGTTCGTGGCGAGTTTTGCGATATCGCTGGGCCCGGTCATGTGGGTGCTCTTCTCGGAGTTGTTCCCCAATCGGGTGCGTGGGCTCGCCATATCCTTCGTGGGTCTGGTCAATTCAGCGGTCAGTTTCGGCGTTCAGCTTGTGTTTCCCTGGGAACTTGAGAATCTGGGCAATTCGCTGACGTTTCTGATATACGCGGCGTTCGCGATCATGGGGCTTGCGATAGTCATTCGCATCGTGCCCGAGACCAAGGGTCGGAGCCTCGAGGAACTTCAGGCGGAGTTGGTCAAGGTCTGAACGGGAGCCGTCACCATGTTGCGCATCGGTATCGCCATGGCTCTTCCACTGGTCGCGGTCGGGTGTCAGCCGCCGGCGGCTGTCGAGGGAGAAACCGTCGTTGACGGCGTTGCATCGGCCGACGGCGGTGAAAGCGCCGCCCGGTTTTCGGATGGCGGCGCGATTCCGGTGGAGGTCGCCATTCGGGACGGCCGTTACGTACTGTTGCGCGACGGGGAACCGTACGCCATCCGGGGCGCCGGGATAGAATTCGCCGACATCGAGAACTTCGCGCGTACCTGGCGCACCGACAGCCCGTTCTACACGGGCCGGGAAGTGCTGGATGAGGCCGCGAGGCACGGCGTGACGGTAGTCATGTGTATCGAGATCGGCCGCGAACGGCTCGGCTTCGATTACGACGATGAGCAGGCCGTGGCGGAGCAGCTCGAATATGCTCGCGGCGAAGTCATGAAGTACAGGGACCATCCGGCTTTGCTGGCCTGGATGGTCGGCAACGAGGCTAACCTGTTGTTCGAGAACCCCCGTGTATTCGACGCGATCAACGGCATCGCGAGGATGATTCACGAAGTCGACGGGCGGCATCCGGTGACCACGGCACTGGCCGGGTTCAGTCCGGAGCTGGCCGGTCTGATCAGGGAACGAACTGCGGACCTGGACTTCGTAAGCATCCAGATGTACGGCGATATCGTGCACTTGCCGGCCATACTGGAGGCAAGCGACTGGGAGGCGCCGGTATTCGTCACCGAGTGGGGTGCGATCGGCCACTGGGAAGTCGCGCAGACGAGTTGGGGAGCGCCGATCGAGCAGACCAGCAGCGAAAAGGCCGCCAATTACCTGCGCAGCCACGAGATCGCCATTGCCTCGAATCCGGGGCAGATCGTCGGCTCGTATGTATTTCTCTGGGGCCAGAAGCAGGAGCGCACACCGACATGGTACGGCCTGTTTCTCGATGACGGCGCTGAGACCGAGGCGGTCGATGCGATGCACTACATCTGGAACGGGGAGTGGCCCGCAAACCGGTCGCCGGTCGTCGAAGCCATGTTTCTTGACGGGCGTGGCGCTCACGACAACGTGACCCTTGCCGCTGACGCCATTTACGAGGCACGGATTGAAGCTGCCGACCCTGAGCGGGATACGCTGCGGTATCGCTGGGAACTCATGCGCGAAAGCGAGGCGGCACAGGAAGGCGGCGATCTCGAGGAGGTTCCGGAACGAATCGACGGTCGCATCGACCCGCCGGAGCTCGACCGGGTTCGTGTCACCGCACCGGGCGAGCAGGGCGCCTATCGTCTCTTCGTCTACGTTTACGACGGCCAAGGCAAGGCTGGCCACGCGAACATTCCCTTCTACGTCGAATGACGGCATGCGTTCCGGGTTTTTCTACGCGCCCGCCAGCGTTGCCGGCGACCTTGATCGCCATTGCTTGCGACGGTTCCGGTTCTTCAGTGGATGCCGGACCATTGCCTGTCGACAGCGGACCCGTCAGCGTCAAGCTCATCGATCCGGCCTTGCCCGTTGCGGACAACAGGCCGATCGGGTCGGGTTCCGGATTGAACGGGTCCAGGCGCCTGCGCCGCGGGAATTCACGGCTACAAATCCGCTCTCATCCGCCCGGTCGCCCGATCGATTTCGTCAAATTGAGTTCGATATTCTCCTCGATCGTTCGGGCGATGGGATGGCGATACCGGCTGTTCGCTGTTGAGACTTCCTATGGCGCGGGCTCCTGGCGCAGCGGCGCGAGTTCGGGTTCCACGCCGTCCGGCAGGGGATACTCATCGAGGTTGAGCAGCATCGAAACCATGCTGTAGTAGCCCACGGTGCCGATCACGTCGACGACGCCGCGCTCGCCGAGCGCGGCAATGGCCGCGTCGAACGTCGCGTCGCTGACGCGATGGTCCGTAAACAGTTCGTTGCACAACTCGTAGACGATCAGTTCCTCGGCCTGCATCGCTGCGGGACGCCTGCCCTCGGCGATGGCATCGACTATCGCCGGGTCGAGCCCTTCGGCGAGCGCGGCGTTCTTGTGCGCGTACCACTCGAAGTGCGCCGTCCAGTGACGTGCGGTCATGATGATCGCCAGTTCGCGCAGCGTCCCCGGCAACGACGAGTTGAAGCGTATGTAGGCGCCGAGGGCTTGCGCAAGGTCGCCAAGCTCGGGGCTGCGCAGCAGCACGTTGAACGGTCCGCCCATGGCCGTTCTCGGACCCGCGAGAATATTCTGCGTCATGGTCCTCTGGGCTGGTGTCATTTCGTCGTAGCTCAGCGGGGCAAAGCGGTTACCGACGAGATTGAGATCGCTGAAGTCCGGCTGCTGCGCACCTGCCGAAGCCGCCATCACCAACGTTGTCGCAAACAGTACTGGTCGTCGCATGGCTGGTCCGTCCTCAATCAACAGGCGAGTTGGCGATGATAGACAATCGCCGGTCAGGTGACGATCGCAGGGGCGTGATAGCGGAAGCGTAAGCGTTCCGGGAGTCGGCGCCGGAGGCTGATCCGGAACGGAAACCATGGAAGGTGCTGAGCCCGTCCTCGCCGGGCTGGACCGAACGGCGCGAAGCCGGCGATGTATGCCCTCGGGGTATGTCACACTGTCGGTTCACTACGGGAGATGGACGATGCAGCCAGCCCTCGCGGCCCTGATGGCGGCCGCCGCCGCATTTGCTATCGCAGCCCCCACGGCTGCACAGTTGCGCGAGCCGACGCCGGCCTTTGTCGGTCAGACAGAAGCGCCGCCGCCGGAGACGCCGTCGCGCTTCCGCGTCGAGACGATCACCGACGAACTTGCAAGCCCGTGGGCGCTCGCATTTCTGCCGAACGGCGACTTTCTCGTGACCGAGCGGCACGGTGCGATGCGTACCGTAACGCCGGACGGAGACGTATCCGGGCCGATCGAAGGTGTGCCGCCCGTCAAGGTCGTTGCCGCCCAGAGTCTGCACGACGTCGTGCTCGATCCGGGTTTCGAGCAGAACCGGCTCCTGTACTTCACCTGGTTCGCCCCGCCGGCGGGCGAGGACCCGCGCGAGTGGCCGCCCGACCACTTCTACACTGAAGTCTGGACAAAGCCGCTCGCCGAGCGGCGGCTCATGGACCTCGGTACGGAGCGCATCGGGCGCGCGCGCCTGTCCGCCGACAACCGCAGGCTAGAGGACGTCGCCGTGCTCTACGAGGGCAGAGCGGAACGGCGCATCGCATTCGCGCGTGACGGCACGATGTTCGTGACGGGCGCCGACGCCTTCAGGTTCTACGACACCGATCTCGACGGCGTGGAGCGTGATTTCACGGACAACACGGACATCCGCCGCAATTTTTCAGGCCGTGTCATCCGCATCAACCCGGACGGAACGCTGCCGGCGGACAACCCCTGGCTGCACCGGGCGACCGTGGCGGGCGAAACCTACGCACACGGCTTCAAGGACCCGGAAGGCGCCGCGATCCATCCCGAGACCGGCGAACTTTGGGTCATCGATCATGGGCCGCAGGGCGGCGACGAGATCAACATCGTGCGGCCGGGACGCGACTACGGCTGGCCGAATGTCTCGTACGGCGTGCAGTACGACGACAGACAGGCGGACGGGCGAACCAACGTTCCTGTCGGCAACGGCCTGACGTCGATGCCGGGCGTCGAGGAGCCGATCTACTTCTGGGTCCCCTCGATAGCACCGTCAGGCATGGCGTTCTACACCGGCGATCTGTTCCCGGAGTGGCAGGGGAACCTCTTCGTCGGCGCCATGGCCGGCATGCATCTCGTCAGGCTCGTGCTCGACGGCCCCAACGTCGTCGCGGAAGAGCAGTTGCTTGCCGACGCCGGGATGCGGATTCGGGAAGTCAGGACGGGGCCGGACGGCGCGCTCTATTTCCTTGGCGGGGATT
Organism: Candidatus Rariloculus versatilis; assembly: GCA_028278665.1. Lineage (GTDB taxonomy): Bacteria > Pseudomonadota > Gammaproteobacteria > Steroidobacterales > Rariloculaceae > Rariloculus > Rariloculus versatilis. Next base: position 2,708 of record JAQAJI010000043.1, on the reverse strand, counting down.
CCCTGCTGCGGCTCCTGCCTGAATGAGGTTTGCGCGACGCTGACACGCGAACCTCGTTCGTGTCCCTGTACAATCGGGTCACCGACCGTTACCGGATACCGATTCCGCAGCTTCGCGGGTAAAACCATGCAGATTTCGATCATCTATTGCGTCGCTTGAAGCTATCTGCCCAAGGCCACCGGTCTGGCGGCCGCCATCAGCGACAAGCTGAGCCTCGAGGTTGAACTCGTCAAGGGTCATCGCGGCATTTTCGATGTCGTCGCCGTCGGCGACGTCGTGTTCTCGAAGTACGACGCGGGGCGGTTCCCGGATCATCCGGAAGTCATCGAGGCCCTTCGCAACCGCCGGTAGCGCTCAGCTCGCCATTCCCCAGCGCTGCACGGTTCTCGCCTCGATCGTCTTGAAGACGACGTTCTCGACGAAGAGGCCGAACAGGATCACGGTCAGCAAGCCCGCGAACACTTCGGGGATCAGGAGCTGGTTCTTGTTCTCGAACACGTACCAGCCGAGTCCGCCGGAACCCGAGCTCACGCCGAAAACGAGTTCTGCCGCAATCAGCGTGCGCCAGGCGAACGCCCAGCCCACCTTGAGCCCGGTCAGGATGCTCGGAAACGCGCCCGGGATCAGTATGCGCACGATGTAGCCCGCGCTCGACAGCCCATAGTTGCGGCCGACCATCTTCAGCGTCGGGCTCAGCGCGCGGAAGCCCGAGAAGGTGTTCAATGCGACCGCCCAGAGCACGGCATGGATCAGCACGAAGATTACGCTTGCGTCGCCGAGCCCGAACCAGAGCAGCGCAAGCGGCAGCAACGCGATCGACGGGAATGGGTTGAACATCGCGGTCAGCGTCTGCAGGAGATCCGCGCCGATCCGGCTCATGCTCGCGAACGCCGTCAATACGCCCGCGATCGCAAGGCCCGCGAGGTAGCCCTTGATCAGGAGCGACAGGGTGTAGGCCGCCGCTTGCGGGAGTTCGAGCGACACGATCGCGGAACCGAGCGCGGCCAGCGTCGCCGTGAACGTCGGGAACAGCAGGGGGTTGCCGAGCGCTCGCGCATAAACCTCCCAGATCACCGCGAGCACGACGAGCAGCACGGTCTTGCGGATGGCGCCGTTGTCGTAGACTCTCTGCCAGGCGGTCAGCGGCCGCTCGACGACGTCGATCTCGGTTCCGGCGATGTCGTGGACGATGTCGGGACGGTCTATCGATGTGCTAACCATTGTTGGCCCCTCCTGATGGGCAGGCTGCCCGCTGCGGCAGCGTCAGGGAAGGTCTGAACAAATAATCCATTTGTCGGAACACGTGCATAGATAACTGATTTATGGTGTACCGAACCTTGATGGACAATGTTGTACAAAGATTTCCCGAGCGGTCGATGGATCTGCTAACCATTTTCGGGTTCCCCCGGTTGGACGACGCGATCGAACAGCATCTGTTGAATCCGGTCTGACAGCAGCTTGCCCGCGCCATCGACCTCGTCGACGCCGCTGCAGTTGATCTCGGCCTTGGCCTGACCCGGATGGGCGCTCAGCAGCAGGATCCGGTTGCCGATTCGGATCGCCTCGGGTATGGAGTGAGTGACGAAGAGCACCGTGAAGCGCGTGTCTTCCCACAGTTGCAGCAGTTCGGCCTGCATTCTTTCGCGCGTGAGCGCGTCGAGCGCGGCGAACGGCTCGTCCATGAGCAGGATATCCGGTTCGCTCGCCATTGCACGGGCGATCGCGACGCGTTGCTTCATGCCGCCTGAAAGCGTATGCGGATAGTTCGCGGCGAATTTCGTGAGCCCGACCTTGTCGATGTAGTGCATCGCCTTGTCTTCGGCCTCACGACGTTTGAGCTTGCCGCTTGCGGTCAGCGCGAAGCAGATGTTGTCCCGCACGGTCTTCCAGGGCAGCAGTTGATCGAACTCCTGAAACACGAAAGCGCGGTCCGGACCGGGCTCGACGATCCGTGTGCCGTTGAGCAGCATCTCGCCTTCGACGGGATGCAGGTAGCCGCCGACGGCCTTCAGGATCGTCGACTTGCCGCAGCCTGACGGTCCGAGCAGGACGAAACGGTCCGATTCGAGCACGTCGAAACTCACGCGGTAGGTTGCGGTGATGAGGTGGTCCTTCGTGTGGTAGCGCAGCGTGACGCCGCGCACCGACAGCAAGAGCTCTGCGGCGGATTTCGCGTTCACGGCTTGCTGAGGCTATCCCGACAGTCCAGGAATGTTTCGGCCATCGGGAGACTCGGGTGGGGCAAGACGGGCGTGACTGCTGGTATCGTTGCGGTTGTCAAGGCTGTGCAATGCCGGACAGCGGAGCCAGCATTGGCGAGGTCAAGGAAAGCAGATTTGCGGCAGCGAATCAATGTTGAGGCGACCGTGGTCAAGGAACGCAGGATTCTGATCATCGCTGGCCCGAACGGAGCGGGGAAGACGACTTTTGCGACAGAATTCCTGCCGAACGAGGCGGGTTGTCCGAGGTTCATCAACGCGGACCTTATTGCCGCAGGCTTGAGCCCGTTCCAGCCGTCGTCTGCCGCGTTTCAAGCTGGCCGGCTCATGATCGAGGCGATCAACAGGGCTACGGCACGGGGCGAGAGCTTCGCGTTCGAGACGACGTTGAGCGCACGCCGCTATGCCCGTTGGGTGCCCAGGTCGCAGGCCCGCAGCTATCCTGTGAAACGGTTGGTTCTGCGGCATCCGGCGCCTGAAATGGCGATC
>JAQAJI010000042.1 GCA_028278665.1 Candidatus Rariloculus versatilis | reverse complement strand
TTTGCGTTCGAGAGGTTTCCCTGCTCCATGCGGGAAAGTGCGGTTGCCACCCTGGCGGCCGCATGCGCGTCGAGGCGATTGAACCATCTCGCGAAAGGGCTGATGCCGCGTACATCAACGTATTCCCGAATCTCTAACACCGGAGCAAAGTAACGGATATGTTACCAAGACGGGGGGCTTTCCGGGCGTTATTTTGGCAGCCATCGCGTACCTGACACGTTGGTTGGCACGTCAGCAGGAACCCACGATGCTTGACCACGAATGGTTCCCGAAGCCGACCGTATGTCGCCCGATCCGCGATAGACTCGTTCTTGAACCGGGTCACCATAACAACACCGCTCAACGGCTCCGATCGAGACAGCGCATCTGCAGCGCTTCGGCCAGATGGCCGACCTCGGGTTTCTCAGAGCCGGCGAGATCGGCGATGGTTCTTGCCGTGCGTAGCACGCGCACGGTGCCCCGCGCGCTGAGCTGCCACTTCCTTACGGCCTGCTTGAGCAACGCGAGCCCGTCACTGTCGAGCGGTACCGCACGCCAGAGCGCCGCATCGGCGAGGCCGGCGTTCAGGCAGCCGTCACGGGCAAGCTGCCGTTCACGCGCTGCGGCGATGCGCTTGCCAAGTTCAGCGGATTCCGGTGGGGAGCTCTGCGCGGCAAGGTCCCCGAAACTCACCTGCGGCACCTCGATGTGCAGGTCGAAGCGGTCGAGCAGCGGACCGGAGATGCGGCCCTGGTACTGCTGCAGCCGCGTCAGCGAGCATCGGCAGCGGTCGGTGCCGTCGCCGAGGTAACCGCAGGGACAGGGATTCATCGCCGCGACCAACTGGAACCGGGCCGGGAAGGAAATTTGCTCGCGTACGCGGGAGATCCTGACGACTCCGGATTCCATCGGTTCACGCAACGCCTCAAGCGCCATGCGGGAGAATTCCGGCAACTCGTCGAGGAACAGCACGCCGCGATGCGCGAGAGAGACCTCGCCCGGACGCGGCCGCGCGCCGCCGCCGACGAGCGCCTGTGCCGACGTCGTATGGTGCGGCGCCCGGAACGGCGGTTCGATGCCGTCGGCGAGTGCCGAGCGTTCGCCCGCGACCGAGGCGATGCTCGCAACGCAGAGCGCGTCCTCCCAGTCGAGCGCCGGAATCAGCCCGCGCAGGCGTTCGGCGAGCATGCTCTTGCCGCTGCCGGGCGGCCCGACCATGAGCAGATTGTGGCCGCCGGCGGCTGCGACGGTCAGGGCGCGCTTCGCCCCGGCGTGACCGCGCACGTCGCTGAGGTCGGCCGCGCGCAAGCGGTTTCGGGGTGGCTTGCGCGGTTCGATGCGCCTCAGGCGCGCATTGCCGTGCAGAAACTCGATGACCTCGGTGAGATGGCTCGCCCGGTAGATCTCGGCGTCCTCGACGAGAGCGGCTTCGTCGGCATTCCCGGCGGGCAGGATCACGCGCCGTTTCGCGGCCCGCGCGGCGAGCACCGCCGGCAACGCGCCCGTGACGGGCCTGAGCTCGCCGCCGAGAGCGAGTTCGCCGATGAATTCGATGTCGTCGACCTTCCAGGCGAGCTTGTTGTTCGCCTTGACGACGCCGAGTGCGATCGCGAGATCGAAGCGCCCACCGTCCTTCGGAACGTCGGCCGGACCGAGATGCGCGGTAATCTTGCTGGGAGGGACCGGCAAACCGCTCGTGTGCAACGCCGCGCGCACGCGATCGCGGCTCTCGCGCACGGCGGCCGTCGGCAGCCCGGTGATCGCGAAGCTCGGCAGACCGCCCGCGAGATGCACCTCGACGGTCACCTCGAAGGCCGTGAGCCCGGCTTGGCCCCGGCTGATCAGCCGCGCGAGCGACACGCGCGGTGCCTGTCAGGCGCCGGGTCACAAGAGAAGACCATGCCCGCCAGGCTGTGAGCGCGAGAATTACAAGTGCCGCGCCGGTCTGCTACCGGCGCGGCCGGCGGGTCAATCGGTGTCGAGCGACTCCTCGAGTTCAGCGAGCCGCGCCTCGAGTTTCTCGAGCTTCTCGCGGGTGCGTTCGAGTACGGCGGTCTGCAGATCGAATTCCTCACGGCTCACCAGATCCATGCGCTCGATGCCCGACTGCAGCAGCGACTTGAAGTTGCGCTCCACATCCTCGCCCAGCGCCTTGACGTTCGCCGGAACGGCCTCGGTCAGTTGGCGGGCGAGCTTGTCGAGATCGAGGCCCTTGGACTTTTCGTTCATTTCACTTTCCTTGGAAGACGGTTGCGACTGCCGAATCCGCTGAAGATGTCCAGAAAGAGGGCGATCATAACCCGTCGGTCGGCATCGCGGCGCGCAAAATGGATTTCGGCGCTCGGGTAGGCATGCACGCGGCGCGCAAGGTGGATTTCGGCGCTCGCGTAAGCATGCACGCGGCGTGCCTGGTAGCAGGTCGCGGCTCGGGTGGATTTCGGTGGCCGCGTAGTCACGCACGGCACGAATCCGGCGGTGTCGGAAGATTCGCGGAGTACGCGGGTGGCCTGTGGCGAAGGTTTCGCACCGCATCGGGCTCGGCGTTCGGATGCAGCGCGGTTTTCGCCGCGGACTGCTAAACTTCTGACGATCTTGCCGGGGGCATGACGTTCGGCGGATACACGGTCCGCCAGCAAGCGTGTCTCGAAGCGAGATCGCGCTTGATCGACCCAGAGCGATGAAACGATGAGCAGGAAAAAGACGCCGAACCAGCCGGAGCCGGACGGCAAACTCCAACGGGAGGAGGCCGCAGCGGAGAACGCCGAGGCCAAGGCCGAAGGCGACACGGAAGCTGCCGCGAAGAGCGCGTCCGACGCCAACGCGGCGGCGGGCGACGGCGCGGCGTCGGGCGGCGAATCGGAGGTTGCGGAGGCATCCACGGCCGACGGCCGCGAGGCGACGGATGACGAGGCGATTGCCGGCGACGATACGGCCACGGGCAACGACACCGGCAGGGCTGACGACACCGGTACAGCTGACGAGGCCAAGTCCGCCGACGCAACGGCGCTCGTCGCGAGAGCCGCACGCGACGACGAAGCCGAGGTGCCCGACTCCTCCGCATCTGGCGCTGAAGCTGTAGCCACCGACGAGACCGCATTGGGCGCTGGATCAACCGGCACCGACGAAACCGCATCGGCGGATGACGCTACAGGCGCCGACGAAGCCACATCCGCCGACGCAAGCGCAACATCCGAACCCGACGCGTCGGGAGACTCCGCGCGCCCGATTGCCGCGCGTGTCGGCCGCAAGCGCCCGGCAAGGCTCGGCGCCGCGGTGGCGTTTCTCGCGGCCGCAGGCGTCGCGACCGCTGCGGCGGTGCTGTGGTGGCAGTTTCTGCAGGGCTACGTCAGCGGAGAAGGCAACCGCGCGGCGGTCGACAGCGGCGTGGAATCTACGCTCCTCGGTGACGGAGATGACGTTGCAGCCGGCGCGGGCGGGGACGGCATCGAGGCGGCGCTGCGCAGCCTCGACGCACGCATCGCGGCACTAGGCGAGGAACTGAACGCGAGCCGTGCCGAGCTTGAGGTTCGGGTCGACCGTGCCGAGGCGCTGCTCGAAAACCTGCCGGCGCGATTCGCGGCACTCGAACGGCGCGTCAACGCCGTCCAGGGCAGCACGCGCGAAGCGCGCGAGAACCTGTTGCGCGAGGAAGCCGAATACTATCTGACGCTCGCCAATACCGAGCTTGACGTGGCTGGGCGCTGGGACAGTGCGATCTCGGCGCTGCAGATCGCCGACGACACGCTGCGCGAACTCGGCAACCCGGCCCTGCGCCCCGTGCGCGAGGCGATTGCCGACGAACTCATCGCGCTCAATTCCGTGGAACTGACGGACATCGAAGGCGTCGTCATCACCCTCGGGCGTTTGCTCGAACAGGCGCCCGAACTGCCGCTGCGTCCGGGCGGTCCGAACCGGTTCGCCGCGCCGGAAACGGGGCTTGAGGACGCCGAACCCGGTCTCGACAGGCTCTGGCTCGGTGTGAGGAATGCGCTGCGCAGCGTCGTGTCCGTGGAACGGCGCGAGGCGCCCGTCGCGCCGGTGCTTACGGCCGCGGAACAACAGCTCGCCCGGCGGCAACTGCAACTGGAGCTTCAGCTCGCGCGGCTCGCGGCGACGGGCGCTCGTCACGAGGCCTTCTCGGCCGGCGTGATCGCCGCGCGCGCCCTGCTCGAGCAGGACTTCGATGCGGAAAGCGTGGCCGTCGGCAACGCCGTCGCGTTGCTCGATGAACTCAGGCAGACCAACGTCGCGCCGGTCAGGCCGGATATCGGCGGCTCGCTGACGGTGCTGCGCGCGCTCGCCGCCGAGGGCGAGTAGTGCGCTACGGGATCTGGGGTATCGCGGCCCTGATCGTCGGCGCGTTCGCCGCGCACTTCCTGTTGCAGGACAACGGCTACGTGCTGATCAACTTCAGGGGCTACGTCGTCGAGATGTCGGTCCCGGGTTTGATCCTCGCACTCATCGTGCTCTACGTGCTCGTGCGCGTGCTCGTGAGAATCTGGCGGATGCCGCGCGATCTCGGCGCGGCCGTGGCCGAGCACCGGGTCAAGCGCGCGCACCGCAAACTGACGCGCGGGTTCATCCACCTCTCGGAAGGGGACTGGCGCACCGGCGAGCGCCTCCTGACGCGCGGCCTCAAGGGTTCGGACACGCCGCTCGTCAACTATCTCATGGCCGCACGGGCGGCGCAGTTGCAGGGCTCCGCCGACCGGCGCAACGAATGGCTCAAGCTCGCCTACGAGGAGCTTCCGGAGGCCGAAACGGCGGTGCTGCTGACCCAGGCGGAGCTGCAGTTCGAGGCCGGGGAGTTCGAGCGGGCGCTCGCGACGCTAGAGCGGATTCTCGGATCGAACGCGAGCCATCCTGCGGCCCTGGGACTGCTGGCGCAGACCTGCCGGGCGCTCGGGGACCGGCAGCAACTGGGCGAGCTGTTGCCCCGATTAGGGCACGCGAAACTCAAACCGGAGCTGCTTGAAAGCACCGCTGCGGACGGCTTCGCCTGGCTCGTCGACAACGACAGTCTGACCCTCGAGGAACTCGAAAAGCACTGGTCCGCGTTGCCGGCGAAGCTCCGCAAGGCGCCGAGGCTCATACGTCTGCGCGGGGTCACGCTCGCGCGGCTCGGCAACGGAGACCAGGCCGAACGCGAACTGCGCGCCGCGCTCAAGCGAAACTGGGCGGCAGACGTCGTGCGCACCTATGGGGAGGTCAGGAGCGCCGACTCCATCCGGCAGCTCAGGCAGGCCGAGAGCTGGCTCGAGGAACACCCGGAGGACGGCGCGCTGCTGCAGGCGACAGCGCGCCTGTGCATGTCGAACGAGCTCTGGGGCAAGGCGAGGAGCTACCTCGAATCGAGCCTGGCGCTTGCCCCTGACGCGGACGGCTACGCCCTCTATGGCCGGCTGCTCGATGAGTTGGGCGAAGGCGAAAAGGCCGCGCTGTCCTACCGCTCCGGCCTCAATCTCGTGAGCGGCTCCGACCCGGATGTCCCGGCGCTCGACGCGCCACCGGCGGTTGCCCGCCTGTCCGGCGGAGAAACCTAGCAGCCCGCGGCAAGAGCCGCGCGAAGCACCGAGACCGGCGAGGCGCCCGCCTGAATAGCTGGCGCGCCCGGGCAGCGGCGATGTCGATTACTCGATCCCGAGTTCTTCCCAGATCCCGTCGATCCGCTCGACGACCTCCGGCGTCATCGTGATCGGACGCCCCCAGTTGCGCGTCACTTCGCCCGGCCACTTGTTGGTCGCGTCGATGCCAAGCTTGGAGCCGAGACCCGAGACGGGCGACGCGAAGTCGAGGTAATCGATCGGCGTCGATTCCACGAGCACCGTGTCGCGCGCCGGATCGACGCGCGTCGAAATGGCCCAGATCACGTCCGGCCATGACCGAACGTCGATGTCCTCGTCGACGACGATGACGATCTTCGTGTACATGAACTGGCGCAGGAACGACCAGACGCCGAACATGATGCGGCGCGGATGGCCGATGTATTCCTTGCGCATGCTGACGACGGCGACGCGGTACGAGCACGCTTCGCTCGGCAGGTAGAAGTCGGCGATCTCAGGAAACTGGGCGCGCAGCAGCGGCACGAACACATCGTTGAGCGCGAGGCCGAGCACCGCGGGCTCGTCGGGCGGACGGCCCGTGTAGGTCGTGTGATAGATCGGATCGCTGCGGTGCGTGATCCGCTCCACGGTCATGACGGGGAAGCGCTCGACCTCGTTGTAGTAGCCCGTGTGATCGCCGAACGGACCTTCGGGCGCCGTGTCGTCGGGCGCGATGTATCCCTCGAGCGTGATTTCCGCGTGCGCCGGGACCAGCAGGTCGGAACCCACGCACTTGACGAGGTCGGTGCGCCGGCCGCGCAGCAGGCCCGCGAAGGAGTACTCCGAGAGCGTGTTCGGGATCGGCGTGACGGCGGCGAGGATCGTCGCAGGGTCCGCGGCGATGCTTACGGCGACCGGAAACGGCTCCCCGGGGTACCGCTTTTGCCAGACGGCGAAGTCGGTCGCGCCGCCGCGGTGCGCGAGCCACCGCATGATCGCGCGGTTGCGGCCGATGACCTGCTGGCGGTAGATGCCGAGATTCTGCCGTCCGCCGTCAGGATCGCGGGTCGTCGTCAGTCCCCAGGTGATGAGCGGTCCCGCGTCCTCGGGCCAGCAGGTCTGGACTGGCCAGGCCCCGAGGTCGACGTCGTCGCCTTCGATCCGGATTTCCTGGCAGGGCGCCGAGCGCAGCGTGCGCGGCGCCATCTTGAGCACTTCCCTGAGCAGCGGCAGCTTCGACCAGGCATCGCCGACGCCGCGCGGCGCCTCGGGCGACCTGAGCATGGCCAGCAGCTTGCCGAGATCCTCGAATCCTTCGGGGCCTTCGACTCCGAGTGCGGCGGCAATCCGATCCGCCGTGCCGAACAGGTTCGTGAGCACGCGTACGCCGCTGTCACCGACCGACCTGAAGAGCAGCGCAGGACCCTGGCGTGCGAGCGTGCGCCGGGAGACCTCGGTGAGTTCAAGATGCGGGTCGACGGGCGTAGAGATCTTGCGCAGGTCGCCGCGTTCGTCGAGCAGATCGAGAAAGTCGCGCAGATCGACGATCTGCTGTTGCGGTGCCGGCCAGAGCGAGTCCATTTATAATCTTGGCGCCGTTAGTTGTTCAGACGGGTTCCGTTCGACGCGTTCGATCGGCCGAAGCAGCGGATGATAGCGGATTCGCAACGGCGAATTCCCGCCGCCTCGCGGGTTCCCGGGCGGGCCGGGTTGCGATATTCCATCCTCCGACCGGAGCATTGCCAGCGCCATGCAGCTTGAATTCGCAAAAATGCACGGTCTCGGTAACGACTTCATGATCGTCCGCTGGCCGGACGGCGTCGATGCACCGTCGCCGGAACGCGTTCGCGAACTTGCGGACCGGCGCCTCGGAGTAGGCTTCGACCAGTTGTTGCTGGTCGGTGCGACGAGCGCCGATGGCGCGGGCACAAGCTACCGGATCTTCAATGCCGACGGCGGGGAAGTGGAGCAGTGCGGCAACGGCGCGCGCTGCGTCGCGAGTTTTCTGGCCGAAGCGCCGGGCGAGAAACTGAACCTGACGAGCCCGGGCGGCACGATCGAGACCGAAGTCCTCGACGATGGTCTGGTTACGGTGAGCTTCGGCGAGCCTGATTTCGAGCCTGAGTCCCTGCCGTTCGAGACGCCGCGCCGCAGCGATCGCTATCGCCTTGCGCTTGAGAACGGGGAGACGCTGTTCGGCGCGGTATCCGTCGGCAATCCGCACGCCGTGATCGAAGTGAATTCGGTGGATGGCGCGCCGGTCGGTATACTTGGCGCGGAGCTGGCGGTACATAGGGCTTTCCCGCAAGGTGTCAATGTCGGCTTCATGCAGCGCGACGACCGCGAACATGTACGGCTCAGGGTGTTCGAGCGCGGCGTTGGGGAGACGCGAGCGTGCGGAACCGGGGCGGCTGCGGCGGTGGCCGTCGGCCGAAGCCGGGGGCAGCTTGCCGACGAGGTGACAGTGAGTCTGCCGGGCGGCACATTGCGTGTCAGTTGGCCCGGGCCCGGAGCGCCCCTGCGGCAAACCGGTCCGGCAACCAGGGTATACGAGGGCCGAGTCGAGTTATGAGCGAACCGGAAACCAGCGCTGACGCCACTCCCGAATTCACCGAGTCCGAAATCGCCGATTACCTGCGTGAGCATCCTGATTTCTTCGAACGCTACCCGTCGCTGCTCCTGCGCATGAACATGCCGCACGGCGTCGGCAGTGCCGCAGTCTCCCTCGTCGAGCGGCAGGTATCGATGCTGCGGCAGCGAAACACAGAACTCGACCTCAGGCTCGCCGAACTCGTGAGCGTCGCCAAGCTCAACGACGAGCTCGTCCGCAACATCATCCGCCTCGGGGCTAGCCTCATTCGTGTGCCCGACAGGAGCGGCAGGCTCGCGAAGCTGAAGTCGAGCCTCGAGAAGGACTTTTCAGCCGAGCACGCGGTGCTCGTGCTGTTCGAGCCGGGCGCCTCGCCGACCGAATTGCCGGCCGGCTTCGTGCTGCGCATCGACCGGGATCACGAGGCGCTCGACGCGTTCGAGAGCTTCCTGCGCACCGCACGCCCGCGTTGCGGCCCGATCACGGAAAGCCAGCGCAAGCTCGTTTTCGGCCGGGGCATCAAGTCTGCCGCGTTCGTGCCCCTCGGCGAAGGCGCGAGGCTCGGCTTTCTCGTCATCGGGAGCACGGATCCGAACTACTTTCATCCCACCAAGCGCACGGATTACCTGGGCCGTCTGGGCGATCTCGTCGCGGTCGCGATCGAAACCGGGCAGGCCGACGGTGACGGGAGTCAGTAGTGCTCCGAACAGCACTGAAACCCGTTGTTGGCCGCTCGATAATCGGTTGCCTTGTTCAGCGTCAAGCCATCGGAAACAGGGTCGTCCGGAGACGACCTGGATCAAGAGATCCGGCGCGAGCGTCCCGGACCCGGTGAAACATGTTGTCCAGTGAACTCGATCGGTACCTGGCCGGGCTCGCGACCGAACGCCGGCTTTCGCCGAATACGGTCGCTGCCTACCGGCGCGATCTCGGCGCGCTGCTCGATTTCTGCACGCGCGAGGACATCGATTCGCTGGACCGGCTGGCCGTTCATCACGTCAGGCGGTTCGCTGCCGAGAGCCATGCCCGGGGCCTCTCGCCGCGCAGCATCGCACGGCGCCTGTCGGCGGTCAGAAGCTTTCTGGACTCGCTCGTCGAACGGGGCAGGCTGGGCGCGAACGTTGCCGTGAACGTGCAGGCGCCGAAACCGTCCCGCCGCCTGCCCAGGACGCTCGACGCCGACCAGGTGGCAAGCCTGCTCGAGATCGAGCCCGATGACGATCTCGCGATCCGTGACCGGGCGATGCTCGAGCTGTTCTATTCGTCGGGACTCAGGCTCGCCGAAGTCGTCGGCATGGACGTCACGGACATCGACCGCGCCGACCGGACCGTGCGAGTCACCGGCAAGGGCTCCAGGAGCCGCGTCGTGCCGGTCGGGCGCGTGGCGCTCAAGGCCATCGAACGGTGGCTCCCGGTTCGCACGCGAATCGTCAAGGGCGGGGAGCTTGCCATGTTCGTGAGCAAGCGAGGCACCCGGCTCGCCGCACGTTCCGTCCAGGCGCGGATCAATCACTGGGCGCGCGTGCAGGGCAGCCCGAGCGGCGTGCATCCGCACATGCTCCGCCACTCGTTCGCTACGCACATCCTCGAATCCAGCGGCGATCTCAGGGCCGTGCAGGAAATGCTCGGTCACTCGAGCCTGTCCACGACCCAGGTCTACACCCATCTCGACTTCCAGCACCTCGCGCAAAGCTACGACAAGGCGCACCCGCGCGCCCGGCGCAGCGCGCGCCGCCGCCAGAAGAACTCGTGAGCGAATTCCACGGCACGACGATCGTCTGTGTACGGCGTGACGGGCGCGTGGCGCTCGGCGGCGACGGGCAGGTCACGCTCGGCGACAAGGTCGTCAAGGGCAACGCGAGCAAGGTCCGGCGCCTGCACGACGATACGGTGCTCGCCGGTTTCGCCGGCGGCGCGGCGGATGCGTTCGCGCTGTTCGATGCCTTCGAGTCGAAGCTCGACCAGTACGGCAACCTGACGCGCGCCGCGATCGAACTCGCCAAGGACTGGCGCACGGACCGGATGCTGCGGCGGCTCGATGCGCTGCTCTGCGTGGCCGACAATGAGAAATCGCTGCTGATTTCAGGAACCGGCGACGTGATCGAGCCCGAGCACGATCTGCTCGCTATCGGTTCGGGCGGCGGTTACGCGCAGGCGGCGGCGCAGGCGCTGCTCGAGCACACCGACCTCGACGCGCGCCGCATTGTCGAGGAGGCGCTCGCGATTGCCGGCGAGATCTGCATCTACACGAACCGGACCATCCGCGTCGAAGAACTCAAGGGAACCTCTTGACCCTTCTCGCCGGACTCTAGCGTCATCCAAAACAGCGATTCACGGATTGACCACCGATGAAAAGACGAATAGTTGAGAGCATTTCTGCAAGCACCGGAAGCACCGGAAGCACCGGAAGCACCCGCTAGTACCGCAAGCACTGCAAGGACACACCGCAAGCCATCATGTCGATGACGCCCAGAGAAATCGTCCAGGAGCTCGACAAGCACATCGTCGGCCAGGACGACGCCAAGCGCGCGGTCGCGATCGCGCTGCGCAACCGCTGGCGGCGCAGCCAGGTCGGCGAACCGCTGCAGAGCGAAATCACGCCGAAGAACATCCTCATGATCGGTCCGACCGGCGTCGGCAAGACCGAGATCGCACGACGCCTCGCGCGGCTCGCCAGAGCGCCGTTCATCAAGGTCGAGGCGACGAAGTTCACCGAGGTCGGCTATGTCGGGCGCGAAGTCGATTCGATCGTCCGCGATCTCGTCGACATGGCTGTCAAGATGTTGCGCGAGGACGCGATGAGCCGGGTTAGCCACCGCGCCAAGGATTCTGCGGAGGACCGCCTGCTCGATGCACTGCTGCCGGGGTCGGGCACTGCCGATGACGGGCGCGAAACGCGGCAGAAATTTCGCAAGAAGCTCCGCGAGGGCGATCTCGACGAGCGGGAAATCGAGATCGACGTGCAGGCGCCGGCCGTCGGTGTCGAGATCATGGCGCCTCCCGGCATGGAAGAGATGACGAACCAGCTCCAAAGCATGTTCCAGAATCTCTCGAGCGGCCGGCAACGCTCGCGCAAGGTCAAGGTCAGGGACGCGCTCGGCCTGCTCGAGGTCGAGGAAGCCGCGAAGATGATCAACGAGGAAGACATCAAGGTCGATGCGCTACGGGCTGTCGAGGAAAACGGCATCGTCTTCATCGACGAGCTCGACAAGGTCGCGCGGCGCGCGCAGACGCACGGCGCCGACGTTTCCCGCGAGGGCGTGCAGCGCGACCTGCTGCCGCTCGTCGAAGGCTGCACGATCAGCACGCGCTACGGAATGGTCCGCACCGACCATATCCTCTTCATCGCTTCCGGAGCCTTCAGCGTCGCCAAGCCCTCTGATCTGATCCCGGAACTGCAGGGCCGGTTTCCGATCCGTGTCGAACTCGGCGCGCTCGGCATCGAGGAGTTCGTGAGGATCCTGACCGAGCCCGACGCGTCGCTGACCGAGCAGTACCGGGGGCTGCTCGAGACCGAACGCGTCGACCTGCGCTTCGAGGACGACGGCGTTCGGCGCATCGCCGAGGTGTCATACCAGGTCAACGAACGCAGCGAGAACATCGGCGCGAGGCGCCTGCATACCGTGCTCGAGCGCCTGCTCGAGGTGATTTCCTACGAAGCCGCCGATCGCGGCGGCGAGATCGTGACCGTGGATGCGGACTACGTCGATCGTCACCTGGGCGAACTGCTCCAGGACGAGGATCTGAGCCGCTACATCCTGTAGCCGCAATGCCGGATCGAGCGTCGCCACCGCCCATACCGACCGCGCTCACGCTCAAGCGCGGCCGCCGCGAACTTGCGATCGAATTCACCGACGGCCTGTCGGGGGTGTTGACGGCGGAGTATCTGCGCGTGCATTCGCCGTCGGCGGAAGTCACCGGTCACGGGGTCGGCGAAGGCGTGCTCGTGACCGACAAGGAGGACGTCGCAATCGAGCGCATCGAGCCCGTCGGCCGCTACGCCGTCAGGCTCGTCTTCGATGACGGCCACGACACGGGTCTTTATACGTGGCCTATACTTCACGAGCTTTGCCGCGACCGCGAGCGAAAGTGGCAGCGCTACCAGGCGCGCCTTGCGGAACGAGGCCGCGAGCAGCCGGCGCAGTAGGGCGATGGCAGCGGAGGCCAACGCGCTGCCCGGCAGAGCGGGCACAAGTAAGCTATGGCGAATGACAACAGTGCACAAGACAGCGAGCGCCTGACGGACTTCGGTTACGAGCGTTTGCCCCGGAGCGAGAAGAAAGCCCGCGTCAGGGGCGTGTTCGATTCCGTCGCACCTCGCTACGACCTCATGAACGACGCGATGTCGTTCGGGATACATCGCCTCTGGAAGCGTTTCACGATCGCAAGGACCGGGCTCAGGGACGGCCAGGCCGCTCTCGATGTCGCCGCCGGCAGCGGTGATCTCGCGCTCGGACTGGCCCGCCGCGTCGGTCCGAGCGGCCGCGTCGTCGTCACCGACATCAACGCGGCCATGCTCGATGCCGGCCGCGACCGGCTGCTCGACGCGGGCCTGGTCCGCAACATCGACTACGTGCAGGCCGACGCCGAAGCGCTGCCGTTTCGCTCCGGCGCGTTCAACTGCGTGACGATCGGCTTCGGGCTGCGCAATGTCACGGACAAGGACGCGGCGCTCGCCTCGATGTTCCGCGTGCTCAAGCCCGGCGGCCGGCTGCTCGTGCTCGAGTTCTCGCAGCCCCGGCTCGGAGCGTTCGAACCCGTTTACGACTTCTACTCCTTGCAGGTGCTGCCGCGCCTCGGGAGCCTGCTCGCCGGGGACAGCGAAAGCTACCGCTATCTCGCCGAGTCGATTCGCCGTCATCCGGACCAGCAAGCGATGCAGGGGCTGCTCGAAGCGGCGGGCTTTGAGCGCTGCAGCTACCACAACCTTTCCGGCGGGATCGTCGCCCTGCATTCCGGCTACAAGCTGTAGCAGTCCGTGGCAGAGTCCCGCGTCACACAAAAACCGGCAAGCAAGCCTTCCGCTTCATGCGGCGGGGCTTTTGCCCTGGGCTGCTGACCCGATGCTGCTTGCAAGCTGCCAGAGCCTGCTGAACGGGACGATCGCCGACTCGACGGCTGCAAGGCGCGCCGCGGAGGGTCTTGAAGGCGAAAGCCTCGCGGTGGAGATCGACGGTCTCGGGATCAGGGTGACGCTACGGGTCGACCGCGGCGAACTCGCCATCGCGACCGATGACGCGGGCCCGGTCAGCGCCGAACTCGGCGCCGGGCCGCTCGATCTGCTGCGCCTGGCGCGCGCGGGCAGTCTCGGCGAGCTTCGCGGCACGCAGGCCAGGCTCAGCGGCGACGTGAGCGTTGCCGAGGGCTTCGCGGATCTGCTCAAGCTGGCCAAACCAGACTTTGAAGAGGCCCTGTCGGGCTGGATCGGCGACATCGCGGCACACGAGCTCGGCGATGCGACACGGGCCTTTGCGCGCTGGGGCTCTTCCGCGAGCCGCTCGCTCACGGCGAGTACGTCGGAGTACCTGCAGGAGGAAAGCCGCGTCATGCCGGGCCGCTACGAGGTCGGGGCCTTCTACGGCGATGTCGAAAGGCTGTCCGAGGATGTCGAGCGCGCCGCGGAGCGCCTGGACCGTCTCGCGCGGACACAGGCCCGCGCGACATCGGCCTAGGCCCGCACCGTGCGTCCCCGTTCCGTCCAGTTCGCCGGCCGTTTGCGGCCGTACCGCGCGCCGGGCTAGGTCCACTCCATGCGCCGCCTGCGACTGCTGCTGAGGCTTTTCGCCATCGAGCGAACGCTGCTGCGTTACGGGCTTGACGAGATCGTCGTACGCACGCACCTCTTCAGGCCCTGGGCGGCGCTCCGCAAATTGCTGCTCTTCCGGCGGCGCTCCTCGCGCGGCCCGCTCGGCGAGCGGATCAGGCTGGCGCTCGAGGAACTCGGTCCGTTGTTCGTCAAGTTCGGTCAGGCGGTGTCGGTGCGGCGCGACCTGCTGCCGCGCGAGATCGCCGATGAACTTGCGAAGCTGCAGGACGAGGTGCCGCCGTTCCCGGGCGAGGATGTGGTCGCGATCCTCGAACGCGCCTTCGGCCGGAAGGTCGACGAGACCTTCGCCGAATTCGACTCGACGGCGCTCGCCGCGGCGTCCATCGCCCAGGCTCACGCGGCAAAGCTGCCGGGCGGCCAGGAGGTCGTCGTCAAGGTCCTGAGGCCGAACGTCCGGGCCATGATCCGGCGCGATCTGGAGGTTCTTTTCGCGCTCGCCGAACTCGCCGAACGGTATTGGCCGGAAGCTCGCCGCTTGCGTCCGTTTGAAGTCGTCGCCGAATTCGAGAAAACGCTCGACCACGAACTCGATCTCATGCGCGAGGCCGCGAGCGCCGCGCAGTTGAAGCGCAACTTCGAAGGATCGGACCTGCTCTACGTTCCCGACGTCCATTGGGACTGGTGCCGGGCGAACGTGCTCACGACCGAGCGGATCTTCGGCGTGCCGATCAGCGACATTGACGAACTCAGGCGTCGCGGCACGAACATCAGGCGGCTCGCCGAGAACGGCGTCGAGATCTTCTTCACGCAGGTGTTCCGCCACAACTTCTTCCACGCCGACATGCACCCCGGCAACATTTTCGTCGACGTGAGCCACCCCGAACGGCCGCGCTACGCCGCGATCGACTTCGGCATCGTCGGCAGCCTGAGCGCGCGCGACCAGATGTATCTGGCCGAGAACTTCCTGGCGTTCTTCAAGCGCGACTACCGGCGCGTGGCGAAACTGCACGTCGATTCCGCCTGGGTGCCCGAGGACACGCGCGTCGACGAGCTCGAGGCGGCCGTTCGCGCGGTCTGCGAACCCGTCTTCAACAAGCCCCTCAAGGACATCTCCTTCGGCGTCGTGCTGCTCAGGCTGCTGGAGACCGCGCGGCGCTTCGACATGGAAGTTCAGCCGCAGCTCGTGCTGTTGCAGAAGACGCTGCTCGCGATCGAGGGACTCGGCCGCGAGCTCTACCCGGATCTGGATCTGTGGAGCACGGCCATGCCGATCCTCGAGGACTGGGTGCGCGAGCGCCAGGACCCGCGCACGCAGCTGAAGTCGCTCATCGAGAACCTGCCGCAGATCACGGAGGACCTGAGGCTCGTGCCGGAACTTGTGCACAGGCTCATCAGACGCACCGAACAACGCCTCAACGAATCGCCGGCATCGCGCCGCCGGGGCTCGGGCCGACGGTTGCGCGGCCCCCGGCGAGCGTTCGGCCGCCAGTTCGCAGGCGCCGTGCTGCTGATCGCCGGCGTGCTATGGACTGGGCTCGAGGCGGCGCCGGTCTGGGTGGGCTGGATCGGCGCCGGGGCGGGACTGCTCCTGCTGTTCGTCCGTGGCTGGCGCCCCCGCGGGAGGCGCCGACGGCGTTAACGAAGCGGTTCGACGAGCAGTTATTCCGACTCTGCGGCTTCCGCGCTGAGACCGCCCGTAATGCCCTCGACCTGGTTGCCGACCTGGATCGAGCGGGTTATCGCGATTTCGTAGGGTGCGGACCCCTGCGGATCGACGTTGCCGCAGGAAAAGGCGCGCAGCGTGCACTCCGATGTCGTATGGACGATGCCGCGCTCCTGCATCATTCGTGTCATGAGTTCCGTCGCTTCGGCCATGTGCAGTATGGCGTTGTTCGGCCTGAACGAGCCCACACCGATCGCGTAATCGATCGGCATCAGCGGCTCGATGCTGCCGCCGAAGACGCCGTCATTCTTCTTGCCGAGGTCGTGCACCGCGAGATCGGCGCCGACATCGACCAGGTACTGGATCATCGAGACCTCACCGAAGTTCGCGGCCATCATCAGCGGCGTGATGCCGTCGTCGCACGCCCAATTGACGTCTGCGCCGTTGTCGACGAGATAGCGCATCGTCTGAAGCCGTTCCTCGACCGATCGTCCCTGGCTGTAGCCGTCGATCCAGCCGTAGCCGGAGGCGACGAGCAGCGGCGTCTCGTTGTCGCTGTTTCTGACGAGCGGGTCGGCGCCGCGCTCGTGCAGCAGCCGCACGAGCGTGATGTCGCCGGAATAGGCGGCGCGCATGAGCGGCGTTGCGAACATCACACGCGGGGAGCCCCCGAAATTCCTGCGCGACTGGGGACGGTTGTCGATCCAGGCGTTGGCATCGGCGCCCGCGTCGAGCAACTTGTGCACGAGCGGCAGCGGGTCTTCGGTCTGAACCCACGGGAAGCCCGGGTTCCATTCCATGTTGCGCCGGTCGACGGCCCAGAACAGCGGTGTGAAGCCTTCCGCGTCCGGATGATTGACGTTGGCGCCGCTATCGACCAGTAGCGATGCCACGTCGTAGTGGCCGTTGTAGATCGCAAGCCCGAGCGGGTTCTTGCCATCGGCCGCGATCGCATCGATGTCGGCGCCGGCCTCGAGCAGCAGCCGGGCAGACTCGATTTCGCCCTCGCGCGCGGCGATCGCATAGCTTGGCGGATACTCCTCGGGGTCGTCCTCGACCGGGGCGGGCCCCTCGCCGCCGCCGCCGCGGCGGCGAGCTGCTACGACCTTCGATACGATGTCGACCGGCGCGCCGGCCTCGAGCAGACCCGCAACGACGGCCGTGTGTCCTTCGTTGATGGCCCATACGAGTGCTGACGTGCCGCCCCAGCTTTCGATGGCCGCGATGTCGGCGCCGCGCTCGAGCAACACGTCGACGGCGCCCTCGATGCCCGTGCGCGCGGCGAGCATGAGCGCGGTATCGCCATTGGGCGTGACGGGGGTGTTCGGGTCGACGCCGGCATCGATCAGCAAGCGGATCGCTTCGGCGCTGCCGTTGATCGCTGCGAGCCTCAACGGCGTCGTGCCGGTCCGGTTTTCGATCGTCGGGTCGGCGCCGGCCTCGAGCAGCGCACGGGCGAGTGCGACATCGTCGTTCTGAATGGCCCAATGAAGCGCGGTGGATCCGTCGACCTGCGGTTCGTCAACGTCATTGCCGCTTTCGAGCGCGGCCTGCACGGCCTCGTCGTCTCCACGCATTGCAGCGTCAGCGATTTCACTGGCCGGCACTTCGGCCGCCGCGAGGGACAGCAACGCCATGGCAGCTATCCCCATGATGATCGAACGCATCGCCTTACTCCCCGACTCCGGACCGTCCGCGTTGAAACGACAAGCCCCACAAAGGCATAGTACAAAAGACAGGGGAGCGAATCGATGCAACAGGCGTCCGGCGGCAAGAAGGTCCTGATCGCAGCGGTGGCCATTGCGGTGGTCGTGGCTTGGATCGGTTCGTATACCTTCTTCGGCGATTCCTTCGGGCCGCGCCCGGACGGCGCCATGTCGGCCGATGCCGCAGCCGGCCTCGTCGGTGAATTTTGCGTCGATTGCCACGATGACATTACGCAAACCGCCAATCTGACGCTCGAGCGCCCGGACTACGCGGACATCCCCCACGATGCCGAGATGTGGGAAGCCGTGATCCGCAAGCTCCGCGCCGGCATGATGCCGCCGCCGGGCAACCCGCGGCCGGCTGAGGCCGACTACGCGGCACTGCGCGATTGGCTCGAGAATGAGGTCGACTCGGCGGCCGCGTCGACGCCGGGCACGAAAGTCCTGCATCGGCTGAACCGGACCGAGTATGCGAACGCGATCCGGGACCTGCTCGATCTGGAGATCGACCCGACCCTGTATCTGCCTCCGGACGACTCAAGCCGCGGCTTCGACAATATCGCGGGCTCGCTGACGATCTCGCCGACCCTGCTCGAGACCTATGTGACGGCCGCGACGAAGATAGCGCGCATGGCCGTCGGTTTCTGGAACACGCCGACCGAGCAGCTCTACATCAACCGGACCGACAGCTCGCAGATTTACGAACTCGAAGGCATGCCTTTCGGCACGCGCGGGGGCATGGTCGTGCAGCACGTGTTTCCGGGCGACGGCGACTACACGTTCACGATCCGCAACCTCGGGGTCGGCATCTACATTCCGAACGAGACCCTCGAGCTCAGCATCGACGGCGCGCGCGTGCACGAGTGGACGTATACCGAGATGGGCATGAGCGCGGGCATGGATTCGGCGCGCGACGGAGAGCTGGTCGTCACGCTGCCGGTCCGCGCCGGCTCACGGACGGTCGGCGCGACGTTCGTCGCGACGAATTATCGGCCGAGCCTGGATACCGCCGAGCACTTCGCGCGCAAGTCGCTCGAGAACGGTCGCGTGGCCGAGCTCTCGAACTACCCGGTGATCGGCGCGATGAACATCCAGGGCCCGTTCGATGCCACGCGACCGACCGACAGCGCGAGCCGCCAGAAAATATTCACCTGCCGCCCGGCCACCGAGGTGGAAGAAGAGGCCTGTGCGACCGAGATCGTCTCCACGCTGACGAGCCGGGCCTTCCGGCGCCCGGTCCGGCCCGGCGATCTCGAACTCTTCATGGGCTTCTATCAGGATGGCCGAGAGCTCGGTTCGTTCGACGACGGCATCGAGCTTGCGTTGCGGCGCGTGCTTGCGAGCCCGCAGTTCCTCGTGCGCGTCGAGGAGGAACCCGAAGAGTTCGCCCCAGGCGAGGTCTACCGGATCAACGACCTTGAACTCGCGTCGCGGCTCTCATTCTTTCTCTGGAGCAGCCTGCCGGACGACGAGCTGGTTGAGATCGCGGCTGCCGGCCGCCTGAGCGACCCGGCGGTTCTCGAGCAGCAGGTCATGAGGATGCTCGCGAATCCGCGCTCTGCGAGCCTCATCGACAACTTCGCTCAGCAGTGGCTGTATCTTCGCAACCTCGACACGACCGCGCCGGCGCAAACGGTATTCCCCGACTGGGACGACGAGCTGCGCGTTAGCTTCCGCCGCGAGACCGAGCTTCTGTTCGAGCACATCATGCGCGAGGACCGCGATGTGCTTGAGATCCTGACGGCTGACTATACGTTCGTCAACGAGCGGCTCGCCCGGCACTACGGCATCCCGAATATCTATGGCGCGCGCTTCCGACGCGTCGAGCTCGGGCCCGAGATGGATTATCGCCGCGGCATCCTGGGTCACGGCAGCTTTCTGTCGACGACCTGGGTGCAGAACAATCGCACATCGCCGGTCAAGCGCGGTGTGTGGGTGCTCGAGAATATCCTCGGCACGCCGCCGCCGGAACCCCCGCCGGACGTGCCGGGTCTGGAGGAAACCTCGGCCGAAGGTCCGGGTCGACGGCTCACGCTGCGCGAGCAGATGACGCTGCACCAGGCGCAGGAGCCGTGCGCGAGCTGCCACCTGATCATGGACAGCATTGGTTTCGCGCTCGAGAACTTCGCGGGCGATGGCCAGTGGCGCGCGAACGACGGCGGCGCCGGCGGCACGCCGATCGACGCGGCCGTCGAGATCTACGACGGTACGCTCGTCGACGGTCCGGTCGAACTCCGCGAGGCGCTGTTGAAATACTCGCCGCAGTTCATGCGGATGCTGACCGAGAAGATGATGACTTATGCGCTCGGGCGCGGCGTCGAATACTTCGATATGCCGACGATTCGTGCGATAGTTGGGGATGCCGAGCAGAATGGGAACCGCTTTTCCCGAATCGTGCTCGGGATCGTGAGCAGTGACGCGTTTCAGATGAGAACGAAAACGATTCCGGAGCAAGCGTGATGTTCATAACGAAAAAACACCTGCCCAGACGTACATTCCTGCGCGGCGCCGGCGCGACGGTTGCGCTGCCGCTGCTCGACGCAATGATCCCTGCCGCAACGGCACTCGCACAGACGGCGGCTCAGCCGGTGCGGCGATTCGTCGGCGTCTGGCATCCGCACGGCGCGGCGCCCGGTTACTGGAGCCCGCTGCAGGAAGGCAGGGACTTCGAGTTCTCCTTCATCACGGAGCCGCTTCAGACCGTGCGCGATCACACGGTCGTGATCAGCGGTCTCGACTGCACGGCGGCCTACTCGACGCCGGAAGAACCCGGCGGCAATCACGCCCGCGGCGCCGTCTTCCTGTCCGGTGTCCGGCCGCGGCGCGATGCCGTGAGCCCCTACCTCGGCGTCACGATCGACCAGTTGATCGCCGAGAAGCACGGCCGCGATACGTTGCTCTCGTCGATCCAGCTCGGCATCGAGGATGCGAGCCACAACTCCGGCAACTGCAACTGGGGCTATAGCTGCGCCTACACGAACTCGGTGTCATGGCCCGATCCGGAAACACCGCTGCCGACCGAGATCAACCCGCGCATCGCGTTCGAGCGGATGTTCGGCGACGGCTCGACGTCTGAGGAGCGGCGCCTGGGTCGCCTGCAGAGCGCGAGCGTGCTCGACTCGGTCACACACGAGATTCCCGGCCTCAAGCACGGTCTCGCGATCGGCGACCAGACACGGCTCGACGACTACCTTGACAAGGTCCGCGAGATCGAGCGCCGGATACGCAATGCCATGAACAACCCGGCTGCCGAGGTCGCGGCCGACGTGCCTTTCGGCATTCCCCAGGAGAAGGAAGTCCACTACAAGCTCATGTACGACCTGATCGCGCTCGCATTCCAGGCCGATATCACTCGCTCTGCGACGCTGATGCTCGGGCGCGACCTGTCGGGCACGAGCCTGCCCGAGTCGGGCTTCGAAGGCGGCTGGCACGGCATCTCGCATCATGGCGACATTCCGGCAAACAAGGCCGGTTACGCGAAGGTGAACCGCTATCACGTGGCACATCTCGCCGATTTCTGCGAACAGTTGCGCGACACGGAAGACGGGGACGGCAACCTGCTCGACCATTCACTCGTCTACAAGTCGAGCAACATGGGCAACTCGCACCGGCATGCGCACGAGAAGGTGCCGACGATCCTGGTCGGCGGCATCGACGGCAGGTTCGAGGGCAACAGGCATCTCGTGTATAGAGACAATACCGAGAGCTGCGCGAACCTGCTGCTCGCGATCCTGCATCTGTACGGTATCGAGCGAAACTCGATCGGCGAGAGCACGCATCCACTCGAGATGGTCTGAGCCCGTCACGTTCGTGGGCACGATTCGCCGAGCAGCGAGTTGCGTCGTGCGCATGATTTCCGAACCCCCATGGCCAATTCCCCGCGCCTTGTCAGCCGGGCGCTTCGCCAGTCTCGGTGCGACGCGTGACTTTCGCTACGGGCTCCCAGGCTTGCTGCTGCTCGTGCTCGCCAGCGTGTCGATCGATGCCGCGCAGGCGCAGTTCGAAAACAACCGCAGGCCGCCCCGCCCGGATGTCACGTTGCCTGACGGCTCTGCCCGGCAAGTGATTCTTCGCAATTGCACGAAGTGCCACGGTATCGACGAATACGGCTACTATGCGCTCGATCGCGCCCATTGGAACGCGGTGATCGAACGGATGAAGACCGCCAAGAGCGGACTCGCCGAAGGCACGGACATCTCCGACGCCGACAAGGAAATCCTGCTCGACTGGCTCGTGGCCGAGTTCGGGCCGGATTCGGAGCCGCTCGCCCGCCAATACGTGATCCGGCCGCTCGAGGACTTCGAACTGCTCGACGATGCCCGGGCGACCGAATTGCTCGAAACCGGATGCAGCGAATGCCACAGCGTCGACACCGTGCTCGACGCGAACCTCACCGTGGAAGAGTGGCGGCTTCGGCTCATGCTCGAGCTCAGCCGCGGCGGCGGTGTCCTGATCGCCGACACCGAGCCGCTCGTGCAGTGGCTGATCGGCCGCGACGGCCGCTGATTCGCGGCGCGCCGGCTCGCTCCCCGCGCTCGTCCGTCGCTGAGCTGCAAGGGACAGGGCTTTCAAACGCCCTGTTTCCGCCAATCGCCAGGCAGCGACGAACAAGCGGAGCAGTGCGGACCCGGGGCCGCCAACGCCGTTTGCGATCTACGAGCCGGTTCGTTTCGGCTCGCCGCCGAGCGCCGTCATCGCCTGAACGATCTCGTCCATGACCCTGGCAATCACTGCCTCGTCGGCGCCGCGCACGACGAGGTTGGCGCCGTAGACACCGTTGCGGGCGAACGGGTAGCTGCCGATCTCGACGTCGGGCCAGGCCTCGACGATGCGTTCGAGCGGTGCGGCGATATCGCCTTCGCGAATGAAGACATCGACGCTGGCCGAGTGGATCGTCGCGCCGGCCCGCAGTTGAGGAACGGCGGCCGCGAACATGGCTCGGGCAATGCTGGGGATGCCGGCGAGCACGAACACGTTGCCCATCCGAAACCCGGGCGCCGCGCTGACCGGATTCTCGATGAGTGTCCCGCCCACCGGCACCCTCGCCATCTTGCGCCGCGCTTCGTTGAGTTCGCCGATGCCGCGCGTCAGCAGTTCGACGGCTTCCTCATTGAGTTCGAGTTCGACGCCGAAGGCGCGCGCGACGGCTTCGGCGGTGATGTCGTCGTGCGTCGGACCGATGCCGCCCGTCGTGAAGACGTACGTGAAGCGGGCGCGGCACTCGTTCAGATGATCGATGATCGCGGGGAACTCGTCGCGGACCACCCTGGCCTCGACGAGTTTGATACCGAGCTTGGCAAGCTCGACGCCGAGAAACCTGAGATTGGCGTCCTGCGTTTTGCCCGAAAGGATCTCGTTGCCGATGATCAGGACGCAGGCGGTTACCTCGGGCTGCCCGCTCATGGAGTTTCGTCCGGATTGGTCGACAGGCTCACCGGCTCACGCGCCCGCATCGGCCTCACCGCACTGCCAGCAGGCGGAGAACTGCCCCTCGTTCGACTCGCCGCAGTTCCGGCAGCGCCAGCCGGTCGACTCGTCCGCGCCGCGCCACTGTTGATCGACAATGGCCCGCGCGCGCTCGAGATCACCGTCCCGGACGACCCAAAGTTCCGGGATGCAGTCGATAAACGGAATCTCGCCGAGCCCGCCGGACAGTTGTTCGTTCTTCACCACACAGGGGATGCCCGCCTGCTCGAGCACGTTCTTCAGATGCCCGATCTCGGCCAGCAATTCGTGCGTTGCGACGCGTTTCATCGGGCCGGTCTCAGCGCGCGACCGAATCCGGCCGCGTCCATGCAGTTCGCATGCGGTCGAATCGGATGCCCTGCCTGCGCGGGCCGTTCATGAGTTGCGACGCGCTTCATCGGGCCGGCCTCAGCGATTGAACGAACCCGGCCGGATCGTCGCCGCGCTCGAGCACCTCGACGAGCGCCGTGCCCACGACGACGCCGTCGGCGTGTTGCGAGATGGCCTCGACCTGGGCGCGCTTGCGAACGCCGAAGCCCGCGCAGACCGGGAGTTCGGAGGCGGCCTTGACCCGCGCGAGATACTCCGTGGCCTCGGCCGGCAGCGCGACCGCGCGGCCGGTGATGCCCGTGCGCGTCACGGCATAGACGAAGCCCTCGCTCGCCGCGCAGAGCGCTTCGAGCCGCTCCGGCGGCGTGACGGGTGTGACCATCTGGACGAGGGCCAGTCTCCGTTCGCCGAGCGCCGCGTTCAGCGGGCCGCTTTCCTCGTAGGGGAGATCCGGCACGATGTAACCGGAGATGCCGCATTCGACGGAGCGCTCGGCAAGCGCTTCGTAGCCGAAGACGAGTAACGGGTTCAGGTAGCTCATGAGCAAAACGGGCGGCGCGAGTTCCAGTTCCCGCCGGGCAAGCTCGTCGAATATCCACCTGAGGCTCACGCCGTGCTCGATGGCCTGCTCGCTCGAGCGCTGGATCGTCACGCCATCGGCCATGGGGTCCGAAAATGGCACGCCGATCTCCACGGCATCGGCAACCCGGGCCACATCCTCGAGCGCGGCAAAGAATCGTTCGGGATCCGGATAGCCTGCCGTGAGATACGCGACGATCGCGGCCTCGTCGTCGCGGCCGCGGGAAAGGGCGTTTCGGATGCGGTCACGCGGTGACATCGACGGCTCTCCCCCGATCATGGCAGTGTCCGCGTCCCCGTACGGCGTCACCGATGCGGTTACGCGGCGACATCGACCCCGGCCTCGCTGCGCGGGAAGCGGCTCAGTATCGGCATGTCCTTGTCGCCGCGGCCGGACATGCCGATGAGAATGCGCCGCCCCGGATTCTTGTCGGCCCAGCGTTTTGCGCCCGCGAGTGCGTGAGCGCTTTCGAGCGCGGGAAGGATTCCCTCGGCCTCGCAGCACTCGTCGAGCGCGGCGAGCGCTTCGGCGTCGCTCGCGGTTTCGTAGTCGACGCGGCCGACGAGCTTGAGCAGTGAATGCTCGGGACCGACTCCGGGATAGTCGAGGCCGGCCGAGACCGAGTGGGTTTCCTGGATCTGTCCGTCGTCGTCATAGAGCAGCATGGAGTAGTTGCCGTGCAGGACGCCGGGCCGTCCGGCCGCGATCGTGGCCGAATGCTGTCCGAGCGCGCTGCCGCAGCCACCGGCCTCGATCCCGAAGAGCGCGACGTCGCGGTCGGCGAGAAACGCATGGAAGATGCCGATGGCGTTCGAACCGCCGCCGACACAGGCGAAGACGGCGTCGGGCAGCTTGCCGCCCTTTTCGAGCATCTGCGCACGCGCCTCGCGGCCGATCACGGCCTGCAGCTCCCTTACGAGCAACGGGTACGGGTGCGGGCCGATGGCCGAGCCGATGAGGTAGTAGGTGCCTTCGGGGTCGGAGACCCAGTCCCGGATAGCTTCGTCGATCGCCGAGCGCAGCGTGCGGTCGCCCGAGGTCACGGAAATGACGCTCGCGCCGAGGCGGCGCATGCGGTCGACATTCGGCGCCTGCCGTTCGACATCGACCTCGCCCATGTAGACGACGCACGGCAGCCCGAGGCGGGCACAGGCCGCGGCCGCCGCGACGCCGTGCTGGCCGGCTCCCGTTTCGGCCACGACGCGCTTCGCTCCGAGCGCCTGAGCCAGCAGCGCCTGGCCGATGCCGTTGTTGATCTTGTGCGCACCGGTGTGTGCGAGGTCCTCGCGCTTGAACCACACATCGGCACCCCAGCGCTCGCCGAGACGAGGCGCTGCGGTCAGCGCCGTCGGCCGTCCCACCCAGCTCTTCAGCTCCGCTTCGAGCCGTTGCTGGAACGCTGCCGATGGCAGCACGTCGCGCACGCCCTCGCTGAGCCGGTTGACAGCCGTCATGAGCGTTTCGGGAACGTACTGGCCGCCGAACGGACCGAAGCGGCCGCGTTCGTCGGGCAGGCTGCCGTCGATCAGGGCCTCGAGCAGGGCTTCGTGGTCGTTTGCATCTTCATGCATGACGGTCCTCCAGTGCCCGTACGCGGGCAATGAATGCTTCGATCTTCGCGGGATCCTTGAGGCCGCGTTCGCGTTCGACGCCGCTCGAGACATCCACCCCCCATGGCCGGACGGTGTCGATGGCCTCGGCAACGTTGTCGGCGTCGAGCCCGCCCGCAAGGACGATGTCGGTCTTGGCCGCGAGCGTACAAGCTTCGCCCCAGTCGGCTGTTTTCCCGCTGCCGCTAAGCGCACCCTCGAACAGCAGCCGCGCGGGATACGGCGGACCTGCGGGTGAACGGCCGTTGCGGTAGACGGGCAGCACCGTGCAGTTCTCGGGCAGGTCGAGTTCCGCGAGGTCTTCGACATCGGTCTGCAGCCAGTCCGGTGAGAGCACCTCGAGCACGTGGCTGGCATGCTCGGCCGTCGGATGGTGCATGACGGCGACCCGCAAAACGCCGTCCGGGATGCCGGCCGACAGTTCCAGTGCCCGTTCGGCGCTGACCTCGCGCGGCGACGGCGCGAACACGAAACCGACGGCGTCGGCTCCGGCGGCGACGGCTGCCGATATGGCGTCCGGCGTTGTCATGCCGCAGATCTTCACGAACATGCCCGCAAGTCCTCCCGTACGTTGCGGCCGGCGGCAAGAAGATCACGGAGCGCGCATTCGGGATCGGCGGCCTGCATGAGCGAGGAGCCGACGAGTGCGAGGTCATAACCGAGTTCGCTGACCGTGGCCGCATCGGCTGCGGTCGCGATACCGCTCTCGGCCACGGTCGGCAGCTTGCCCGGCAGAAACGGCGCGAGCTCTGCGAACCGTTCGAAGCGGACCTCGAGGTCCCGGAGATCGCGGCAGTTGACGCCGGCGAGAACCTGTTGGCTGTCAGAGTCGAGCGGCAGGGCCGCGATGCGTTCGAGGTCGTGCCGGTCGAAAGCCTCGAGCAGTACGAACAAACCGAATTCGCGGGCGCAATCGACGAGTTCGCGAACTTCGGAGTCCTCGAGCATCGTCACAATGACGAGCACGCCGCCGGCGCCGGCCGCGCGTGCCTCGAGCACCTGGTAGGGCGAGGTCAGGAAGTCCTTGCGCATGACCGGGCAGCCGTGTGGAGCAAGGTCGGCCGCGGCCTCCACGAGATGGTCGATGGCGCCATCGAATTCGTCGGGCTCGGTCAGAACCGAAATGGCGGCAGCACCACCGCGCGCGTATGCCGCAAGCTGCTTGCCACGGTCGAAACTCCGCGCCGCGAGGCCGCCGGCCGCAGGCGAGCGGAGCTTGAGTTCGGCGATCAGGTCGAAGCCGCCGAGCTTGAGCGGTGGCGCTGCCGGTGCCGAACGCGCCCGGTCGGCGAGCATGCCCTCCGAAACGGCAAGCCGCGCGCGCCGTACACGTTCGCGGCTCGCGTCGGCCATCCGCCCGAGAAAGGTACTGGCGCCGCTCATTGGCCACTGGCTCCGCAACCATGGTCGTACGGTTTGACGCGCTTGCCTGTCGCGCCGGTCATGCTGCCAAGACAAGTGCTGCGGCCGTTCGCGGGCATAAAACGACCGAATGATCGTCGAGCCGCTGCGCGCCCGAGCGTCGCATCGGCCGTAGCCTCGCCAAGGATATGGCTGGCGGTCATGGACGTTCGGCCTTCGCAAACGCGTCGAGTCGTTCAAGCAGCCGCCCCGCGCTGCCGTCGCTGATCGCGTCGCGCGCCCGTTGAACCGCCGTGAGCGGGTCCTCGACCGTTCCGGTGACCTCCAGCGCAAGCGCCGCTCCGAGCACGAGCGCGTCGGCGTGGGCCGGCGTATCGCCCCCCGTGAGCGCGGCCCTGAGCCGCTGGGCGTTGCTTGCTGCGTCGCTGCCGCGAAGCGCATTCTCGTCGCAGCGCGCCATGCCGTAGTCGCCCGGGTCCCGAACGCCGCGCACCACGTTGCCGGCGCTCACGCCGTAGCAGATGAACGGGCCGATCGGCGTCGCTTCATCCCAGCCCGCCGCGCCATGGATTACGAACGCGCGACGCATCGGCAACCCCGCCAGAGTCGAGGCCATGAGTTCGGCGACGGGCTCGCTCGGCGCGCCGATGACGTGGAACGGCGGCTCGGCCGGATTGACGAGCGGGCCCAGGATGTTGAACACGGTGCGAACGCCGAGCGCGATGCGGATCGGCGCGATGTGCTTCATCGCCGGGTGATAGTGCGGCGCGAACAGGAACGTGAAGCCCGTCGCGTCGAGGCAGCGGCCGGAAGCCTCTTCGTCAAGCGGCACCGGCTGACCGAGGGCCGCGAGCACGTCGGCGCTGCCGGACTTGCTCGTCACCGAGCGGTTGCCGTGCTTGACGACGGGAAGACCGCAGGCGGCGGCGAGCAAAGCGCTGCCCGTGGACAGGTTGAGACTGCTGGAACCGTCGCCGCCCGTACCGACTATCTCGACGTAGTCGCCGCCGGCGGCGATCGCCGGACGGCGCGCAAGTTCCCGCATCGCAAGCGCGAAGCCGCGAATCTCCGCGGCGGATTCGCCCTTGGCCCGAAGCGCCGCGAGTAGCGCGCCGGCAAGCGCGGGCTCGAGCGTCCCGGCCGCCATCTCGCGCAGCAGCGCCGCCGCCTCGTCCTGCGTGAGGTTGCTGCCGGCAAGCAGCTTGTTGAGATTTCCGGTCGCGTCGGTGCTCATCGCAGTTGCACAAAGTTGTCGAGGAGTCTCGGGCCGTCCGCAGTCAGCACGCTCTCCGGGTGAAATTGCACGCCGAAGACCGCCAGTTCACGGTGCCGCACGCCCATGATCTCGCCATCCGTCGTCGTTGCCGTGACGATGAGATCGTCGGGGATTCGCGACTTCTCCGCCGCCAGCGAATGATACCTGCCTGCCTCGAAGGGATTGGGCAGGTCCGAAAAGAGCGTGTTGCCGTCATGCTCGACCAGCGACGTCTTGCCGTGCATGAGCGAGCCCGCCTGCACGATCCGCCCGCCGAAGTGCTGCACGATGGACTGGTGACCGAGGCAGACGCCGAGCACGGGGATTCGCGGCGCGAACGCCTCGATCATTGCAAGCGAGTTGCCGGCATCGTCCGGCCGGCCCGGTCCCGGCGATATGACGAGATGGGTCGGCTCGAGCGCCAGCGCCGCGTCGACGTCGATGGCGTCGTTGCGGCGCACGTCGACCTCGGCGCCGAGCACGAGGAATGCCTGCACGAGGTTGTAGGTGAACGAGTCGTAGTTGTCGATGAGAAGCAGTCGCGCGTTCACAGCCAGTCCTCCGCAAGCTCGGGAAACGACAGGCCAGAGGTTGCCGATCCGCCACGGCACACGCCCTGGTCCGCAAGCTCGACAGCGCGCGGTCGGCCGTTCGGATACTCACGAGCGCTCACAATCCTTCCTCCGCAAGCTCAAGAGCGCGCCTGAGGATCGCGCTCTTGGCCAGCACCTCGTCGTGTTCGCGCTCGGGCACGCTGTCGGCGACGATGCCGGCACCCGCCTGAAAGCTGTACTCGTCTCCGTTGAAGATCATCGTGCGGATCGTGATCGCCTGGTCCATGTTGCCGTTCTTTGCGAAGTACCCGACCGTGCCGCCGTAAAGGCCCCGGCCGACGGGCTCGAGCCCGGCGATGAGTTCCATTGCCCGGACCTTCGGTGCGCCGACGAGCGTTCCGGCCGGAAACGCCGCCGCAAAAAGGTCGAGCGCGTCGCGGTCTTCGGCGAGCTGGCCCCGGACGCCGCTGACGATGTGCATGACGTGGCTGTAGCGCTCGATCTTTCGATACGGGTCCACATGTACCGATCCCGCATGCGCGACGCGGCCGAGATCGTTGCGCGCGAGGTCGACGAGCATGACGTGCTCGGCGTTTTCCTTCGGATCGGCGAGCAGCTCCTGCTCGAGGCCGCTATCTTCGGACCGCGTTGCGCCGCGCGGCCGTGTGCCGGCGATCGGCCGCAGCGAGGCCTGGCGGCCATCGAGCCTGACGAGCGCTTCTGGCGAGGATCCGGCGATCCTGAGGTCGCCGAGTTCGAAGAAGAACATGTACGGGGAGGGATTGAGCAGTCGCATGCCGCGGTACGTCTGGAACGGATCGAGGTCGAAACGTCCGCTGAAGCGGGACGAGAGCACGATCTGGTAGATGTCGCCGACGCCGATATGCGTCTTGCATCGGTCCACCGCGGCCAGAAACTCGGGCTTGGCGAAACTCGAGTCGGCTTTGCTGAAGCCGCCGCGGCCTCGCACGCCGCTGACGCCGCCCCTGAGCGCCCGGACGACCTCCGCGCCCAGCGCCTGGCGTTCGGCCTCCGGTCCCGCGTGCAGCAACGCCACGCGCCGTGTCAGATGGTCGAAGACGAGCACCGAGCGCGGTGCGACGAACGCGCCCTGAGCCAGGCCGTCGAGTTCCGCGCGGTTCGGGGGCAGCCGCTCGAAGTAGCGCACGATGTCGTAGCCCGCGGCGCCGACCAGCCCGCCGTTGAACGGGATGCCCGGGATCGCGGGCCGTAGTTCCGGGCTCAGCGCGAGCGCCTCGCGCATGAGGTCGAGCCATTGCGCGGCGTCTGAAGGCAGCGGCCGCGGCGCGCCGTTGACGAGTACCTCGTTCGTGGTCGGCCGAAATTCGAGCGTGAGGCCTTCGCCGAACCCTAGGAAGGAATAGCGCGCGAGCCGGTCCCCGCCCTCGACACTCTCAAGCAGAAAGCGCGGCTTGAACGGCGCGAGCTTCAGCCAGGCCGAAACCGGCGTATCGAGATCGGCCGCAATGTCGAACGGTGATTCCATGAATCGTTGCTCCAGAACGCAAAGAACCCATCCCCGGCGCGGCGGAGATGGGTTCGCATGATCCGTGTTCGGTCAGACTGCTTCAGTCGTCCAGGCGTGCGCTACCCACCCGCTGACAGCCTTCGCCACCAGCAATTTCCCGAGGTCGACATTTGGGCACCCGCAAACATGGGGGCGCAGTATGTCGGGCCGGCCCGCCAGGGTCAAGGCAGGACCGGCAGGGCAGGACAGGGCGGGCAGGATCGGCGGAGCGGGACCCGCAGAGCAGGACCGGTGGGGCAGAATCCGCGGGGCATGATCCATGGGGCAGGACCTGCGGAGCAGGACCGGTGGGACAGAGTCCGCGGGGCATGATCCACGGGGCAGGACCTGTGGAGCAGGACCGGCCGGTAGCATCGGCCGAGTGGCACTCAACCACGCAAACCGGTCGATTCTCCGGGCGACCGTTCACGATGGTTCAGGGCAGCCACGCGCTCACAGGTCGTACAGCAGCGGCAACACGATCGAGAAGCCGAGCCAGGTGATCAGCACGAGCGGGCCACCGGCACGCAGGAAGTCGCCGAACCTGTAACCGCCGGCGGCCATGATCAGCAGGTTGGTCTGGTAACCGAACGGCGTCGCATAGCTCATATTGGCGCCGAAGATCACGGCCAGGACGAACGGTTCCGGCGAAACGCCGAGTTCCGTCGCGATCTGGATCGCGATCGGTGTGCCGATGACGCCGGCCGCGTTGTTCGAGACGATGCTCGTCATCACGGCCATGACGAGCATGAGGCAGCTCAGGATCACCGGAGTCGGCAGCGACGAGACCGCGGCGAGAAACCCCTGGGCGATAAACGCCGCGGCACCCGTTTCGGTGAGCGCGAGCCCGAGCGCGAGACTCGTCACGATGATCACGATCACGGGCGGATGCAGGGCGCCGCCGGCGTCCTTCCAGGTCAGGCAGCGGGTGGCGAGCATGAGCCCCACGCCCGCGAGCGCGCTGACGGCGATCGGCAGGATGTTGAGCGCGGCAAGGGCCACGACCGCGATCATGATCGACAGGGCCCAGCTCGAGCGGTGGGTGCGCGGCAGGTCGGTCGAGCCGTCGAGCACGAGCGCCATCTTCAGGCGCTTGAGTTGGTCGATCTGCTTTTGGGTGCCCTGCACGAGGACGACGTCGCCGGCGCGCAGCGGCAGCAGGCCGATGTGGCCCGTCGTGTCCGCATCGCCGCTTTCGCCGGCGCGGTGCAGCGCGAGCGGCAGCAGACCCGTGCGCTGGGCGAATCGCGTCGCGGACAGGGTCGAGTTGTGCAGTATCGAGCTGCCCGTGACGACGATTTCGGCGAGTTGCTCCTGTTCGGGCACCGCGCCGCTGGGGGTCGCCATGTCGGCGGTGCCGGTGACGTCGTGCAGCGTCGCACCGATCTGCTTCTCGAACTCCTTGAGGCGCTCCGGCGTATCGCGCACCGCCAGCCGGTCGCCGGCCTGCAGCACGACAGAAGGGAGTTTCGCGACAAAGAGCCCGTCGCCGCGCTCGATCCGGTCGACCCTGAGCGCATTGTTCGTGAGCGCGAGACACTGGGCGAAGGACTTGCCGCAGGCGACGCTGTCGTCGTGGATGTGCAGCATCGCGTTGAAGACGCGCGGCAGGGCATCGGAGAGGGGTGCCGTGCGTTCCGGCAGCAGGCGCGGGGCGATGAGCCACAGATAAAGCATCCCGAAGCCGGCGACGATCACGACCGGCAGCGTGTAGTCGAACATGCTGAATTGCACGGCGCCGAGGTCCGCCGCGATGGAAACGACGAGCAGGTTGGTCGACGTTCCGATCGTCGTCGACATGCCGCCAAGCAGCGTCGCAAGGCCGACCGGCATGAGGACCGACGACGGCGAGAGCTTGTTGCGCACGGCGACGCCCATGAGCATCGGGAGCAGCATGATCACGATCGGCGTCGTGTTGATGAACGAACTCAGGACGCCCGCCATGATCAGCGTCAGGAGGCTCGCGAGGTGGCGGTTGCGCGCCCAGGCGGCGGCGAGTGCGCCCGCGAGCGGCTGCAGCGCGCCGGTCGTTTCCATGCCCTTGCCGAGCATCATCAACGAGCAGATCGTGATCAGCGCCTGGTGACCGAAGCCGGACAGGAACGCCTGCGGCTGGAGCCCGCCGCCCGGATGAGGGAAGAGCTGGAAGGTCACGACGAGGATGATCAGTATCGTCAGCCCCGACGCCTCCAGCGGCAGCTTCTCGCGCGTGAACAGATACAGCGCGAACAGGGTCAGCAGCAGGACGAACAGGGTGTGAAGGTCGGGAAGTGCGGACACGGCGCGGACCACTGGCGGCTTGTGTAGCCCCTAATACCACGCTCGCGGCCGGATGGCCACGGGTTGACACGGTGCGATTCGCTCGTCCGGCGTGTCTACCGAGCCGAAGCCCATGACGCGCTGCTGCGCGGACGCGGCGCAGTCACGAACGCGTATCGTAACTGCCGGGGAGGCAGTTCGTTGCTTGCCCGCGCAGCCCGTGAAGCGGCGCGGCTGCGATGAATCGCTCAGTCGCGGTGGGGTTTGCGGGCCAGGAAGTAGTACATTGGAGTGAAAACGCCGGACTCGCCGCCCGCAACCAGCGCGTCCGCCCCGGCGTTCAGAAACGTACTGACTTCGGTGGTCCCCTTCGGGGCAATCCTGAGCGTCTCTCCGACCCGCAGGACCAGGTTGGTCAGGGCACGGCCAAGCGGTGTGCGCGGAATGCTCCGAAGGCTGAGATCGCCCCCCTGCAGTGGTCGGTACCATGGCGTTTCCGGATCCGATTCGGGGGCGAGGTCGCGGGTTTCAAGGACCTCGAACCCGGCTCTGCGCAGGGCGTCGCGAACCTCGGTGGTGGTCGCGATATCCGGCAGCCCCGACCCGATCATGATGTCTTTCCTGATTCCCGGATGCTCGGCATCGGCAGGATCGAATGCGTCCGTGAGACACCACTCGTAGCCCGCGAAACGCCCCCCCGGACGCAGAACGCGATACACCTCCCTGAACACGCCCGTCTTGTCCGGCGCGTGAGGCGTAGCTTCTATGGCCATGGCGCCATCGAAGGATTCGTCGTCTTGCGGAATCGCCATGAAGTCGCCGTGGACGAAGCGGCACAGCGACTCGATGTCGCTGTTGTGCAGTTTCGCGCGCTCGACCTGGTAGGCGTTGTTGTTGATGCCGACAAAACTCGCGCCGCTATGGCGGGTCAGGTTCCCTGCGGGACCGCCTACGCCGCAGCCGACATCGAGAATCCGCATTCCCGCTTGCAGCGACAGATTGTCAGCAAGAAAGCGCTGATGCCTGAGCTGCGAGTCCCGGAAGCTCTCGTCCCGACGCCGCGGCGCAAAGTGAAAGGAGCGACCCCAGCCGAACTCGTAGAAATCCGTCGCCAGGTCGTAGTAGTCGTTTACGAGCTGCTCGTAACGCTCTTGCTTGCGCTCGGTGTCGGCGTCATGCAGATCGGTGTACTGGTCGACCACGGACTTGACTTCATCCGCGGCGAGCTTGTCGTGGGACGGCGGCCGCGACCGTTCGGCGGGCTTCCCGGGGCTTCGATCGTCTGGGTGGGTTTGCATGGCGTGGCTACCGTATGTGGCTTTTATCAGCGAATCAACCGGACCGGCGCACCGCGCGATCGCGTTAACGGTCGGTATGGAGCGCGTCGAAGGATGCCTGCGCCTACGCTTTTTTCAGGCGCCAGCCGTACATCAGCCGGCCGTAGAAGTTGAACCAGTTGCGCGCCGCTGAGTCCTCGAACGGATAGTCCGCGCCGAGTTGTTTCGCCGTGACGAGACCGGTCACGAAACAGGTCTCCTGGCTGTTGATGAGCGTGTGTGCGCCGCAGTGCCAGGTGCGTCGTCTGCCCTGGATGAAGCGGAACATCGGGACCAGGAAGGTCACGTGACGCACGTCGTGCACGATGTGCTGGAACCACCATTTTCGCACGATCTTGCCTTCGTCGATGCGGCTGACCGGGTTGTAGGTCACCAGGCAGGGCTTGTCCGAACGCTTCGCCCAGGGCTGCTGGTTGTGCATGATGTAGGTGATCTCGTAGTTGTCCGGCCGCACGCCGTACTGCTCGATGTGGTTGCTGCGCGTGTCGAGCGGTCTGGCCTCGTTGTCCGGCAGGACCGATGCGTCGTGGTGAACGATCGTGTTGTTGTGCAACTCGCTCTCGTAACGGATCGATGAGAGCAGCGAACGTTCGAGGAATGTCGGCTTGTCCAGCGCCATGAGCGTCTGGTTCGCATTGCAGGCGAAAACGACGTCGTCGAAGGTTTCCGTGTTGCCGTTTTCGTCCTGTACGACGACTCCGGAGTGGCTCCTGAGGACCTTGCGGACCGGCCGATCGAGGTAAATCCTGTCCCTGAACCCGGCCGACATCGCTTCGTAGACGCGCCGCGTGCCCTGGTCCCAGGTCTGCATGGGCGTGGCTTTCTCGATGTCGAAAAACTCCAGATAGCGGGAAAACAGCGACGCCGGCATGTCGAACACGTTCGTCGCCATCAGGAAGTTGACGAACATGGGCTTGAGCACCTTGTAACGGAAGTCGCCGGAGAAACCGCCGAAGTTGAGCAGCGTACCCATGCTCAGGTAGTTGAAGGGATTGAGCGCGTTAAGCAGTCGCGACCTCGTCCGGTTGAGCCGGCCGAAGCGATTCTCGATTTCCTCCTGGAGCTCCCGGCGGATGCCCGACTCCATGTCATGAGCGTAGGTGCCGCCGCGATACTTCACGCTGTAGCTGAACCGGGTATTGATGAGTTCGAGACCGTGTTGCCGCATGAAAAGCAGGATGTGGTGGTAAACGGAGGGAATGCAGGCCGTGACGGATATGTCGAACGGGATCGAGCTGCCGTCGTCCTGCGGCATGTCGGCCGTGATCGCGTTGCCGCCGATCTCGCCTCGCGCTTCGTAGACGCGAAAGTCGAAACGGTCCGGATGCCGGTGCAGCGCCCAGGCTACGCCCAGCCCGGAAACTCCGGCGCCAATGATGGCGATCTTTCTCGGCTTGCGTACGTACCGACTCATGCCTGTTTACGGTTCCGCGACGCTCAGCCCGTCGCGTCGGCGGTACGGTCGACCGGCGTCGTCAGGTCGAGCCGCGCCCGGAGCCTTCGCTCGTAGAGACCGAGCGCATGCAGGGGAAAGTACTGTCGATACAGTACGTAGTCGAGCAGCGCCGTGCGGAAGAACACCCCGGCCATGTCCTGTTTGGGCCACGTCCCGCCCTTATCCTGGGCCGCCATCAGAAAGCGGACGCCGCGCGAAATCGCGGTCCAGTTCGACTCGCCCGCCTCGATCAGCGCGATCAGTGCCCAGGCGGTCTGGATGACCTGACTTTCCGTGTGCGCGACGTACGAGCCTGTCAGGCAGCCGCTGTGGTGCTCGCCCCATCCCCCGTCGTCGCGCTGGCGGTCGAGCAGCCAGCGGCAGGCCAGGCGCAGGGACGGATCGCCGGGGCCGGCGCCTGCAGCGACGAGGCCCCTGATTCCGAAGAAAGTGCCGTAGATGAACTGCACGCCCCAGACACCGCGCCAGGACCCGTCGCGCGCCTGGCTGCGCCGCAGCCAGCCGGCGGCCCGTGCCATGGAGTTCGTCACGGTGCTGTCCGCGATTTGCGGGAAGTGTTCCCGGCACTCGGCGAGCGCCGCGATGCACGATGCGGTGCACTCCACGTACGAATGCTCCGTCATCGACTCGCCGAACATCTCGGCCGGATTCAGCCACTCCAGACCAAGCCTTGAGCGACGCGCCTCGTAGCTGCCGAAACCGCCGTCGCGATTCTGGCCGCGCAACATGAACCGCGCGGCGTCGCCGAGCATCGCCGTGTCCTCGGCCTGTCCGCCGGCAGCGAGGATCCCGAGCACCGCTTCGGCGGTACAGTCGCTTACGGGCCAGCCGTGCCATGCGCCCGGGAAACACCAGCCGCCCCTGGGGTCGGCCCGGTACGCTTCGCGGAATCCCTCGAAGCTCGTGCGGATCTGTTGCTGGCGAAGGAAGTGCGCGCCACGGCGCAGCGCGTCGCGAACCTCGCCGACGGGCTCGGATTCGTTGGCTGTTGCCAACGCCTGCAGCGCGAAGCCCGTATCCCAGGAACTGCTTCGGGCTCCGGTGACTCGGGCGCCACGCTCGTCGTCTTCCCAGAGCCACCCGTCAAGCTTCGCAAACGCCCGGCGGCAGTCGGTGTCTTCCGGATCATTGAGCCACAGCGCCAGGATGTTGAGAAAGCCGCTGACCGGAGAAATGCTCGTGTGGCTGGTGGACTGCAGTTCCCATTTGATCTGCCGGAGCAGCGCTTCCATGCAGCGCGCGCGCAAGCGTTTGCCATGGAGCCGTTCGATTAGGTGCGCAAGCCGGTAGCCGGCCCTGAGCCACACGCCCGGCCGCCTGAAGAGATCCGCCTCGCGCAAGCGATTGCGGGCGGCGGCAAAATCGATGTTCCCGAAACCTTGCGGATACAGCTCCTGCCGCAGGGATTCGATCCGCGGTGTCAGGGGCGCCCGGAACCGATGCGGATAGATCGACGCCATCGCCATGTAGATGAGCCGCGTATGGCAGTACCAGTTCGACGGGTGCAGGGCGATCCGGCGCGGCAGGCTCCACAGTTCCGGCACGATGGCGTGCACGCCCCGCCAGTCGTAGAGGTTGAGCAGTGCGAGCCAGAACTTGCCCCAGCTCGGAATCCCGACGACACCCTCGGCCTGCAGGAATGGCAGGGCCCGCTCGAGCAACGGATCGTCCTTCTCGACACCGAGCAGTCTCGCTGCGACGTAAACCAGCGTGGTCACGAAAAGCTGCGGTCGGGAGTGCTCGTGCAAACCCCAGGTACCGCTCTCAAGACGGGTATGTTCGAAGGAACGCAGCACGCGCTTGCGCCGGCCAGGCTCGAGCGGCTCGCCCATGATGTGGTGCAGCAGCACGTATTGCGCCGTCAGCATGGGGCACCAGACCATCTCGCCTTCCCAGGCGCCGTCGTCGCCCTGCAGGGCCAGTAACCGCGCGCTTGCAGTGCGCAAGGCCGCAGCCGCATCGGGTGGCGACTGTTCGTTGGGGCGGATCGGCTTCGAAGAGCGCGGGTTCGATGGCATGGAGATCAGAAACGCGCGGCTCAGGGTGCGGCGGGCTTGCCGATCTTCCATTTCGCCGCGACGTTTTACCCTCCGCAGCTTCCGCATGCCGCGCGCGAGCCAGCGCAGACGAAGACCAAGCGGGTAAACGATATCGCGGGCCCGGCGCCAGGCGAGACGGTCGAACGACCGCGGAACGGTACCGGCCATCGCGCGGACCACCGTGGCGGACAGCGCGAGACCCAGGTGGATGATCGAAGTGTCTTCGCAGGCGAGCAGGCGCATGGTCCGGTCGCGGACCACACGATGCGTCCGCCAATTGCGGTAGATCGCATTCCTGAGCGCCACACACTCGAAACGATGATCTGCAAAGACCTCGTAAAGCCCCATGGCGAGCAGCTCCGGCGCCCGGATCGCCGTGAAGCGCTTGGCGGCGAAGCTTTTGAAATTCCTGCCCTCGGCCAGCGTGAGTGCGTCGTCGAAGCCGAGCGTCATGCCGACGGCCGTCATGGGATGGTAGTGTCCGGCGGCATCGCCGATGAGCACGCGTTGCGCAGTCCCGTAGCTGACGCGCGGCCTGAGTTCGTTGGCCGCCGCGTGAAACTGTCCCGCCCTGAGCGCGGCGATGAAGCCGGGCCTGAGTGTTTCCGGAAGAAAGGCGGCGTAGGAGTCGGCAAGCAGGCCGATCCGATCGCGGGGCGACCAGTGATCGAGTGGGACGTCGACGACAATTCTGGCGCAATCTTCGCCCAGCGGATACACGAGAATCGGGCCCGGACCTCCAAGCAATACCTGCCCGAAGCCCTGCGGCTCGAGGTCCACGCCTTCGACCGAAACGCCGACCATCCGCGAACAGGTCATCCGCTGCGTCGGCACGCCGAGGGAGCGGCGTACGATCGAGGCCCGGCCATCGGCGCCGACAATCCGGGCAGCCGTCAGGGTTTCCTCGAGACGATCGCGGGAAAAGGCGATCCGTTCGTCGCCGACCTGCGTGACACGCGCGTTGAGATGGAAATCGATTGCAGCTTCGTTCTCGACAGCTTCATGCAGTCCCGCCACTAGCGCGTCATGCTCGCACACCAGCGCGCGGGATGAGTTCGGATAGGGCAACACGATCGGCTCCGAACGGTCTTCCGGGAACACGACGAACCCCTCACCGAGGGTGCTGCGTATCGGCGCGTCAAACGATATCCCGAAATCGCGCAATATCTGCGCGGCCGGCGGATGAAGCCACTCTCCGGCCAGTCGGGTGGAAGCCTTGGGATTGGCTTCGAGCAGGGCGACGCGGGCGCCCTTGCGCGCGTGGGCCAGCGCGCAGAGGCTCCCGACCGGGCCTGCGCCGACGATGGCTACGTCATAGCGGAGCGACCGGGCGCTCATCGGAAGACGCTCGCTTGCGAGCCGCGGCGGTAGCGCAGCCGGCAAGGGGTCTTGGGACCGGTCACCCAGCTACCGTAGTTCGGGGCGGGGGCTGCCGTCACGAGTTCGAAATCGAAGCGGTCGAGCAGCACCGTCCAGATCGCCTTCAGTTGCAGTATCGCGAAGGTCTTGCCCATGCAGCGATGTTTGCCGCCGCCGAAACCGATCAGGGCGTAGTGGTGCTGCTTGTCCTCGCCGGCGGGGGGCGCGAACCGCTCCGGGTCGAAGCGCTCGGGCTCCGCAAACACGTGGGGCAGGCGATGGGAGACCGCTGGCGACACCATCGCGAGCGTACCGGCCGGCACCGTGTAGCCGGCGTAGTGCAGGGGCTTGAGCACCTTGCGGATCAGCAATATCAACGGCGGATGCAGCCGCTCGCACTCGCGCACGGCGCGCTCCAGAGCCTGTTGCTGCTTTAAACTCGCGAGATCCATGGTCCCCGATTCGCGGTAGACGTGCTGCACTTCCTCCCTGACGCGTGCGACGCTGGCCGGTTCGCCGGCGAACGCGAGGCCCATCCAGCTCGCGAGTACGGCGCTCGTGTGCTGGCCAGCGAAGAGTACCGTAAGCAGGATCCCGGTGATCTCCTCATCGC
>JAQAJI010000041.1 GCA_028278665.1 Candidatus Rariloculus versatilis | reverse complement strand
GGCAGAAAGCCGTCTATTCCGACGAAGGGGTTCTCATGGGGCACGGTGCCGTCGTCGCGCAGCCTCAGTATCTTGCCGCGCTGGCTCATCGGGTCCTGCGCCGCGTCGGCCTGGCCGCTGCCGACGCTGACGTAGAGCAGGCCGTCGTGGTCGAATGCGAGCCGCGCCGCGCTGCCGATGCCTTCGGCCGCCTCGAAGACCCTGCTGACGTCCACGAGCGAGGCGCCGTCGAAACGGCCGCGCGCGACCGTGAGCCGGTTGCCGTCCCCGTCCGGCCTGTTGTAGCTGAAGTAGAGATAGCCGTTCGTGTCGAATTCCGGATGGCGCACGACGTCGTGGAGGCCGGAAAGCCCGCCAGTCTGCGTGTCAGGCAGACCGGGCACGGGATCGGAATCGAGTTCGCCGTCGCGAATCACGCGCAAGGCGCCCGCCCGTTCGGTGACGAGAATGACGTCGTCCGGGAGGAACGCGATGCTCCAGGGCTGCGTCAGGCCGCGCGCAAAGACGGTCACGCGGATGTCCTGTTCCTCGGCCGTCTTGTACAGGACGGGTCCATCGGGCAGCGGCGGGAACTCGAGCCCCTGCGGTGCGACCGGATATCCGGTGCGCTGACTGAACGGCACGTCCTGCTGAGCTGACGCGGCGGCGGCCCAAAGCAGCGGCATGGCGAGTAGCGGCAGGCTTGCGCTCAGATCAATGCCGCGGCGGACGATTCGGCGGGCGGTGCTCATGGCGGCCTCCGGTTCGTTATTGTTTGGATACGCCCGCAGTATAGGGAGCACGATCCGGCGACGAAAGCCGCGCCCCCTGCGCACACGGAACAGTCGGCACCGCACTTCGCAACGTGCCGTCGTCCTCTGACTCGCCCCTGCGCACACGGAACAATCCTCCGGTGGGACTGGATGGACTGAGGCCGTGAAGGGGAGCGGTGAAGTCAGGCGGCCGTGGACGTGCTCGTGGGATTGCCGGTCGGGAGTTCCGCATTGTCAGCGATTTGGCTAATGCTGATCATGCGCGGTCCCGAAGCAACGAAACCGAGTACGGTCAATGAAAGTGCAAACAAGTTTGATCGCCCTTATTGCAGCCACGCTTAGCCTGCCGCTCCTGGCTCAGGAGCCCGTGGTCGGCGTGGAAGATCCCGAATCCCTGTTCGTCGATGACGATCCGGTGCTGCACCGCAACAAGCAGGCGACGCTGCACATCATGCGCGAACTCCTGCAGTGCAACCAGTGGGACCGGGCCGGCGAGTGGC
This sequence comes from Candidatus Rariloculus versatilis, assembly GCA_028278665.1. Taxonomy (GTDB): domain Bacteria; phylum Pseudomonadota; class Gammaproteobacteria; order Steroidobacterales; family Rariloculaceae; genus Rariloculus; species Rariloculus versatilis. The sequence goes on along the minus strand of JAQAJI010000041.1, from coordinate 16,861 downwards.
TGACCGAGCAGTACATCCAGCACAATCCGAACGCCGAATCGGGGCTTGCTGGCGTAATCTACTTCTTCACGGAAGTTCTGGGCCGTGAGCGCACGGACGACTGCGGCGAGCTGACGACGGAAATCGTCGCCGTCATGGCCGATGACGACTACGTCACGGTTCTGTGGCCCCGCACGTATCCGGATCCGCGCAACCCGGGCGAGACGTATTCGACATCCTGGTTCGACACCTGGCGCTTCGTCGACGGCAAGGCCGACGAGCACTGGGATCCGGCCACGATCGCACCGCCCGAGTAACGGGCACAGGGTTTCGTGTGACGTGGTCTCGCGAGCGCGGGGCTACGTCACCGCGTCCGCTTGAGGGGTGCGCCGCGGCACTCGAGCGACATCCCTCGTCGTGACTTTGCCTGCGTCGTGCTACGGCAGCGGGTTTCGGGCAACGGCCTGCGCTGGCAGGCCTGCTATCGCCGCACGAGGTAGCGGATTCCCATGTAGGTGCCCGTGACACACACGGCCGTCACGCCCGCCATGAACAAGAGCATCAGGATGTCCCATACCGGCCGCGAGCGCATCGCGGCCGTGAAGTCGAGCCGGTGCAAGCCCAGGTGCAGCCACCGGTACCAGCGCAGGTTCGAGTTGACCTTGCTGACGAGTTGACCGCTTGCGCCGTCGAGGTAATAGCGCGTCCGCTCGGTGTCGTCGACGATCACGCGATAGACCGGAAACGGTCGCGTCGCATGATGATTGAAGTAATAGGCGTCCCCTTCTTCCAGCAGTTCGGCCGCGGTGATCGATACGCCGTCGCCTGTCAGCGTTTCGGCTGCCGCGCGTAAATCATCGTCGCGAAGCGGCGCATCGCCCAGACTTCCGGCCGCGAGCCGAACGCGGTATCCACCCGCGCCCTGCGCCATGAGGTAGCCCTGCCCGAGAAATGGAGCCGATTCGATCCGCGACACCTCGGCTGGCAGATCGTGGCTCGCGAGGCGTGCCGCCTGCGACACGGCTTCGGCCAGCGTAATCGCAGTCCCTTGCAGACGGGCTGTTTCGGCACGCGTGCTCGAACCCTGGAAGAGGCCCCAGGGCGTCATCGAGAACAGACCGCTCAGGAGCCACGTCAGCGTGAGCACACCGAAAACGAGCCCGAGCCAGTGGTGCCACCAGGCCATGCCGCGGTACGGCGACCAGCGGCCGTCTTTTCTGCGCCAGAGTTGCCTGATCCCGATATAGGCCCCGAAACCGGCCAGAAACAGGCCCGCGACGCTCGACCAGATCACGATCTCGGTCCAGAGCCTTGCGTTTTGCCGGAGCAGCGTGGGGTAGAGCCAGTGCGTCACGGCGCCGAACCAGCCCCAGACGCGTTCGCGCCGGGTCGACTGCTGGACCAACTCGCCGGTCGTGCTCGAAAGGTACCACTGCGTGCCTGCCGCATCGTTGAGCGCGAAGTGGTGCAGCGGCCGGTCGTTTACGAAGCCCCCGCCCACCGTCCACTGGTCGCGTTCGACGGTGCCGAGGTAGTCGAGTGTGCCTGCGGACCCGCTCCCGGCGCTCATCGCCCGCGCCACGGCGAGGGCTGCATCGGCGTCGATCGGACCGACGGGCTCGCCGCTGACGAGGTCGATCGCGCTGCGCCGGCCGAAGTCGTCGGCGAGACGCAGCACGGGCCGGTCGCCGAGCATCTCGATCGAGTATCGATCGATGGCGTAGTCGGGAACGTAGCCTTCCGGAAACAACGCGCAGCAGCCGTCAAGTTGCAGGCGCGGCAGGGACTCGACGTATTCCTCGAACGAGACGGACGGGTAGGGCACGTACATCATGACGATGCCGGAAATGCACCAGGCGACGAGCAACCAGCCGAGGCCGATCCCCATCCACCGATGCAGCACGATCAATGAGCGGAACATCGTGGCGGCTTTTCGCCCTGGCCCGACAATTGCGTCAAGGGTCGCGATGTTCGCGGCCAGCGCGAAGTGTCACTTGGGCGAAGTTGTTGATTGTCGCTCAAGCCTTTGAAAATCATCAGAAATCCTCAATGCCAGGAGCCTGCGCCGTAGGAAGTCGCGAAAGCGGATTTGCAGCCGCGAATTCCTACGGCTCAGGCTCCTGGACGCGGCTCGCGCGATCTTCCTACCAGTGCTGCGCGATCGCTGCTCCGCCCCTGGCGGCTTGCGCCGCTCCCGGGAGCCTGCGCCGCGTTACGGAATCTGAATGCCGCTTCCCGACGGCGGGGCGCCGGGCGCGCCGCCCTGTCCGGGCACGATCAGCGACGATGCCGACTGGCGCCTGAGTTCGTCGAGGCGCTGCATCGTCGTCTCGACGGCGGCCTGTGCGCCGTCGCCAAACTTGTTCACGGCCTCTTCGAGCGAAGCGGCCTCGACCTCGAAGCTCAGCGGCAATGCGCCCCCGGGCGTCAGTATTTGAGTCTGGCCGACGTACAGGACGGGGCGAGCGGCGTCCGGTTGCCCCTCCGCGGTGATCGGCGTCAGGCGCTGTACCGTGCCCACCCTTCGATCAGTGAAGGTTTCCTCACGGTAGAGGTTGGTTCCGTCCATAGTGATGTCAGCATCGACAACGTCATCGGCCATCGTTCGCGATCCCCTGAGTTTCGGTCCGAAAAGGCGGCGAATAGGCTACCATTTCTTTTCCCGGCAAGCTTGAGACCCCCGTCATGCGATTCCCGAGCGAGACCATTCGCGATGTCCTGAATCGTCGGCTCAGTCGCCGGCGCGTGCTGGCGAGCGGCGGCGGCCTGGCCGCGTTGTCTCTTGCGGGCGATGCCGCCTGGGCGCAAGCGCCGCTGTCGCCGCTGGGTTTCGAGCCCATCGTGGGCAGTGCGGACGATCGGGTCGATGTTCCGTCGGGCTATCGCGCAGATGTCGTCGTTCGCTGGGGCGATCCGCTTTTCAGCGATACTCCGGCACTTCAGCCTGAACGCGTTTCCGACGGTGTGCTGTTCGAAGCAGGCGCGGCAGACGCGCAGGCCCGCCAGTTCGGCTACAACTGCGACGGCATAGGGCTGTTTCCGCTCGACGACGATCGCATGCTCATGTGCGTCAACCACGAGTTCCCGAACCCGAGCCTGCTTTTTCCGGGCTGGTCAGAGGCCCGCGAGACACGTAGTTGGGGCGAAGTCATCAGGCGCAACCCGGAGAGCGCGGCCTACATGCAGGCCTCGGTCGGCATCAGCGTCGTCGAACTCGTTCACGATGGCGCGTGGCGGTACGTGATCGACTCGCCGTACAACCGCAGGATTACCGCCAATACGCCGATCGAAATGGCGGGACCCGCCCGCGGGCATCCACTCCTTGGCGGTGCGGAGGGCGAGGCTCCGGTGACGGCGCTAGGCACGTTGTGCAATTGCGCAGCCGGCGCGACGCCATGGGGCACGTATCTGACGGCCGAGGAGAACGTGGACATCTTTTTCGGTAATTTCGGCGCGGCGAACCTCACGCCGGAGCTCGAACGGGCCTATGCGCGATTGCCGCCGAGGCCCCGGGACAGCCGGTTTCGCTGGGAGTACGCCGACCCGCGATTCGACGTCGCCTCGAATCCGGGCGAATCGCTGAAGTTCGGCTGGATCGTCGAGATCGATCCCCACGCGCCCGACCGGCCGGTCAGGAAAAGAACGGCGCTCGGCCGTCTGAAGCACGAAGGCGCAACCACGGTACTGGCGCGTGACGGCCGCGCGGTGGTTTACACCGGCGACGATCAGGAGTTCGAGTATTTGTACAAGTTCGTGACGGCGGCTCGCTTCGATCCGGAGCGTCCCGAACGCAATCGCGATCTGCTCGACAGTGGCACGCTGTACGTCGCCAGATTTCTTGACGACGGCGGCGGCGAGTGGCTGCCGCTGGTTTTCAACCAACACGCGGCACTCACGCCGGAAACCGGCTTCGAGTCTCAGGCCGACGTCGTGCTGCGCTGCCGGGAAGCCGCTGACCTCGTCGGCGCGACGCCGCTCGATCGTCCGGAGGATGTCGCCGTCAGTCCGGTGACCGGGGCCGTCTACCTGGCATGCACCCAGGGCGTGAACCGCGGGCGGACCGACGGCGTACCCGGCGGCCGGGAGCTCGACCGCGGCGCCGACGCCGCAAACCCGCGTGCTGCAAATCGCTGGGGACACATCCTCGAACTCGACGAGAGCGGTGCGGATGCCGCTGCCGAAACGTTTCGCTGGGAAGTCTTCATGCTTTGCGGCGATCCGGCGGCAGGTAGTCTGCGCACGACGCCGGTCACGGCGGATCAGGCGCCCGCCGACACCGATGTGACCTATTTCGGCGGCAGCGCCGACAGCGAAGCACTCAGCGCGTTCGCCAATCCCGACAATCTCGAAGTCGATCGGAACGGAAATCTGTGGATCGTGACCGACGGCGTCCAGCCCCGGGAAACCAACAACGGCTGTTTCGTCTGCCCGACCGAAGGCGAGCATCGCGGCGATGTCCGCCAGTTCATGAGCGGCCCCGTCGGCGCGGAGATTTGCGGGTGCGAGATCACGGCCGATGGGCGGACACTGTTTCTCACCGTGCAACATCCCGGCGAGGGCGGCAGTGCCGTCGATCCGACGAGCCGCTGGCCCGATGGCGGAAACGCCGCGCCGCGTCCGAGCCTGGTCGCCATCGAGCCCACGGACCCGGACCGCAAGCTCGGCGAATAGGGCCGCGGCAAGTCCCGAAACGTGAGCTTTACGCAGAAAATCCTGATCGCGATGGCGGCGGGCATCGTCGTCGGCGCGATCTTCAATGTCGTTGGGGCGCCGCTGGCAGCGGTCAACGCCTTGCTTGTCGACGGGCTGCTCAATGCGGTCGGGCGGATTTTCGTCGTGCTGCTGCAGATGATGGTCGTGCCGCTCGTGCTGGTGTCGATCGTCTGCGGCGTGGCCGCGCTTGGCGATCTGGCGTCGTTGGGACGCGTCGGGCTCAAGACGATTGGCCTCTTCCTGTTGACGACGGCCATCGCGCTCGTGATCGCCTTGACGCTCGCACTGATCGTATCGCCGGGCGAAGGCTTTGAGCTTGCCGGCGACATGGCGTTTCAGGGTCAAGTGCCGCCGCCGCTCAGCGACGTCTTCGTCGACATGTTCCCCCCCAATCCCGTGCGTGCATTGGCGGACGGTCAGATGCTGCAGATCATCGTCTTCGCGCTGCTCTTCGGGTTCGCGATCAACCTCTCCGGTGAAGCGGGCCGGCGCGTCGGGGCGGTGTTTTCCGATCTAAATGAAGTCGTCATGAAGCTGGTGACAATCGTGATTCGAACGGCGCCGGTCGGAGTGTTCGCTCTCGTCACGACGACGTTCGCCGCTCAGGGCCTCGATCTCTTCATACCGTTGGCGGGCTACGCAATAGTCCTGGTGCTCGGCCTGCTGCTGCACGTTGCTCTCACGTATACGCTGGTCCTCCGGCTCGCGCGGCTCAGCCCGATCGGTTTCCTTGCCAAGATGCGCGCGGTGCTGATGTTCGCATTCAGCACGGCGTCAAGCGGTGCGACGCTGCCGCTCACGCTCGCTACGGTCAGAAAACGACTCGGCGTAGGCGACTCCGTGGCCTCGTTCTCGGTACCGCTTGGCGCAACGATCAACATGGACGGCACGGCGATCATGCTGGGCGTCGCGACTGTTTTCATCAGCAACGTCTATGGAATCAATCTGTCGGTAGGCGACTACCTCGCGGTCGTGCTCACGGCGACGCTCGCTTCGATCGGCACCGCGGCGGTGCCGAGCGCCGGGCTCATCATGATCGCGCTCGTGCTCGGACAGGTCGGACTGCCCGTCGAAGGCATCGCGCTGATCATCGGCATCGACCGGCTGCTCGATATGCTGCGTACGGCCGTCAACGTCTGCGGCGACGGCGCCGTGGCCTGTCTAGTGGCGCAGTCCGAAGGCGTGCTCGACCGCGCGACGTTCGACGATCCGGATGCGGCGCTCGACGCGGCCGCACGTCCGGCTACGCCAGGCGCGGCACAATGACGGGCCGAGCGGCAACGAATCCGATCCAGTTCACGGACGCTGGTCGGGCGGCTGCGGCAACGGGTCCGTTGGAGTCCGTGAACGATGGCTGAGCGGCTGCTCCTCGTCGGCTTCGGCAACATCGGCCAGGCGCTCGTCAAGGGCTGGCTCGCGCACGGACGCAGAGCCGATGCGATCGGCGTCGTCGATCCGAGTCCCGATGCGCGGGAATCCGCGGCGGCGCTCGGCATCACGGCGAGCGCCGGGTGGCCGGCATCGGTTCGCGATCGGGATGCCGATCCGGATGTCGTGCTGCTGGCTGTCAAGCCCGCACAGGTCGACGACGTGTTGCAGGACTACCGCGCGCTCGGCGAGCGCAGCCTGTTTGTGTCGGTCGCGGCCGGCAAGACTATTGAGCGAATCGCAGCGGTTATCGGTCCCGAAGCCGCCATTGTCAGGGCCATGCCGAATACTCCGGCCGCGATCGGCCGGGGCGTGACCGCGCTGTGCGCCAACGACCATGTCACGGCGGAACAACGCTCCGTGAGCACGGAACTCATGGAGGCGGTCGGTTCGGTCGAATGGTTGGGCGACGAACGGTTGATGGACGTCGTGACAGCGGTCTCCGGCAGCGGTCCGGCCTATGCGCTGCTGCTGATCGAGTGCCTCGCCGAGGCCGCGTGCGAACTCAGTCTCGATGCCGAGGTCGCGGCGCGGCTTGCCGTGCGTACGGTCGCCGGCACGGGAGTTTACGCGGAGCAGTCCGATGCCGATGCGGCAAAGCTCAGGCGGCAGGTGACGAGTCCGGGCGGCACGACCGCGGCTGCGCTGGAAGTGCTGATGTCCGAAGGGCAGCTTGCCGAACTGATGGGACGTGCTGTCAGGGCAGCCGCCAGGAGAAGCCGCGAGCTGTCATCGGAGTAACACGCGTTCATGAACGCGCCGGGGCGCGGCTGCTTGCCGGGCGGCGCCAAACTTGTCGTTGGGTCAGGGGACGGAATAGCAAAATGGCGGGATACTACTTCGAGGAATTCGAACCGGGGCAGATTTTCCGGCATGCGATACGCCGAACCGTGACCGAAGCGGACAATGTGCTCTTCAGTGCCCTGACGCACAATCCGGCGCCGCTTCACATCGACCGCGAGTACATGCGAACGGAGTCCGAGTTCGGGCGGCCGCTCGTCAACAGTTTCTTCACACTGGGCCTCATCGTCGGCATATCGATCAACGACGCGACCCTCGGCACGACCGTCGCCAACCTCGGCATGGAGGATGTAAAATTTCCGAATCCTCTGTTTCCCGGTGACACGGTGCACGTGGAAACCGAGGTTATCGCGAAGCGCCGGAGCCGTTCGCGGCCGATGAACGGCATCCTCACGTTCGAGCACCGCGGCTACAACCAGGACGACGTGCTCGTGGCGGTGTGCCGCAGGTTCGTGATGATGTTGTGCAAGGGTCCGGAACAGGGCGATTAGACGAAGGGCGCAACGGAAAGCAGGCAGGATGCCGAGACACTGCGGACTCGCTGGCGCTACACTGGGAGTTTTCGCTCCCGGCAAACGGCGCGCTGACGCTGAGGGAAGAGAGTACTTCCATGCAAGCCTGCACCGCACGAGGTCGCGCAAGCGAAACCGCGATGTCGTCGTACGATTGCCCGATCGGTTGCGGAAAACAGCGAGCCATGATTGACGAAATCGATCGGGCGATGGGGCGGATGAGAGCGAATTTTCAGCGGTGAATTCCTGTGGCGCAGCTTACCGCTCGGGCGCTCATCACGGGTGCGCCGACATGCGAGGGATCCATGCACGAATCTAAATCCCCAGGGGGCCGTCGCGGGGCTCGAACGTTGCTGCTGGCCGGAGTTCTCTGTGCCCTGCTCGCCGGCGCAAAGCCGCTGCGCGCACAGGAGACGATACCGCTCACCGTCATCGACGCCTACGCGCCCACGGCGCTATGGGTGCGCGTGTTCCTCGACCACAACATGCCGGAAGTGGATCGTCGACTGGCTGAGACAGGCAACTACGAGATCGACTGGAACCGGGCCTTCGGAGGCACGGTGGCCAAGACGGGCGGAGTGCTCGAAGCACTGCAATACGGTCTGGCGGACATCGGCATCGTGACGTCCCCGTTTCATCCGGACAAGATTCCGTTTTTCAACATCAGTTATGTCACGCCCCTTGTGACCGCGGATATCGGCCTTGTCGCCCGAACGGTCGACGGACTGGTCGAGAAGTACCCGGAGTTGCGCGAGCAATGGGATGACTACAACCAGGTCTTTCTCACGGCAGCCGGGTCGATCGACACCTACCAGGTATTGATGAACGAACCCATCCAGACGCTTGAGGACCTGAGGGGAACGAAGATCTGCGGCGTCGGACTGAACCTTCGCTACGTGCAGGGGCTGGGCTCGGCAGCGGTGAGCAGCAATCTCGGCGACTTCTACAACAACATCGCCACGGGGCTCACGGACGGCACGGTCGTCTGGGCCGAAGCGGCCGTCGCCTACAAGCTCTACGAGGTCGCTCCCTACATGATCGACGTGCGCCTGGGCGCGGTCACCTCGAAGGTCATCACCATGAACAAGCGCTCATGGGAACGGATGCCTGAAGAAGTGCGCCGCGTGTTGTCCGAAACCGCGATCGACTATCGCGACGAACTGGCGCTCGAAACGGACCGGCGCGCCGAGATGAGTCGAGAGGAGTTCGTCCATCAGGGCGGAACGATCCAGGCGTTGACCGACGAGCAGCGCCGCGCCTGGGCCGAGAGTCTGCCCAACATGGCCAGGGAGTGGGCCGACGACCTTGAACGGCGCGGCTTGCCCGGCGACCGGATACTTCGCGACTACATGGACATCATGCGCGCCAACGGTCAGCCCATCGTGCGGCACTGGGATCGGGAGTAGTGGCCGCCGGCGCGCCGGGCAGGGAGTCCGGCAATCCGGTCGTGCGCGCGTTCTCGGCGCTGGTGGCCGGGCTCAACAGCATCGGTACGACGTGGATTTTCGTCCTTATGCTGATCATCAACGTGGATGTCCTGTCCCGTTTTCTTTTCAACCTGCCGATACAGGGCGTTGCCGAAGTCGTCGAATTGTCCATTGTCGGCATCGTCTTTCTGCAAATCAGCGATGCGGTGCGCGCCGGGCGGTTGACCCGTTCGGACGGGCTGTACATGCAGATCCTCAAGCGTCGACCGGTCATCGGGTACGTCATGGGCGTGGTATTCGATCTGGCGGGCGCGATCTTCTTCATCTTCATATTGCTGGGTGCGGTACCGCGACTGATCGAGGCCTATGAACGGGGCTACTTCGCGGGCAACGAAGGCTTGTTCGTCGTACCCGTCTGGCCCATTCGCCTGATCCTCGTCATCGGCTGCATCGTCGTCGCGCTGCAATTCGCGTTGCTCGCGTGGCGCAACATCCAGGCCGTTCAGCAGCTACGTGAGCCCGCGGCATGACCGGGTTCGAAGTCGGCCTGCTGTCGGTCCTGGCGATCCTGGTTCTGATTTACGCCGGACTCTACGTGCCCGTAGCGCTCGGGCTCGTGTCCTTCGTCAGCGTCTGGCTCCTGCGCGGGAGTCTCGAGGCACCGATCTACCTGGTGACGCTTGCAGCGTCCAACAGCCTCGAGGACTACGTTTTCGGCGTCATTCCCCTGTTCGTGCTCATGGGGCTGTTGGTGAGTCAGTGCGAGCTCGGCCGCGACATCTACCAGGTGGCGAACTCCGCGCTGCGCGGCGTCAAGGGTGGATTGGGCGTAGCCACGGTTGCTGCCAATGCCGCGTTCGCGGCCATCACCGGCGTGAGCATCGCGTCGGCGGCGGTATTCACCCGTGTTTCCGTTCCGGAAATGCTGCGCTTCGGCTATAAGCCGCGGTTCGCCGTGGGTGTGGTAGCGGGCAGTTCGGTGCTCGGGATGCTGATCCCGCCGAGCGTCATGCTGATCATCTATGCCTTGATCACGGAGCAGTCGGTGGCGGACCTCTTCACCGCCGGCATCGTGCCCGGAATCGTGCTTTCAGTGGCCTACGCGGTGGCCATCGTTGCCATGGCGCGGTTCATGCCTGCCTATGTGGGAGGTCAGGACAGCCAGGATCAAGCGGCCGCGGGCGCCAGGATGTCGGTACGGGAGGGTACGTCCAAGACCGCGCCCATCGTGGTTTTGGTCCTGCTCGTGCTCGGCGGCATCTACGGGGGACTCTTCACTCCCACGGAAGCCGGCGCCGTGGGCGCGGCCGGCGCGCTGGTCATCGCGCTGATCAAGCGCAAGCTCGATCGCAGCGCACTGTGGCGCGTGCTGGTCGAAACCGGACACATCACTGCCTCGATACTGATGCTCATCGTCGCCGCGACCATGTACAGCCGCATGCTCGCGCTGTCGGGCCTGCCCAATGACCTCGGTGAGTGGATCGCGCAGGCGGAGATCGGCCTTTACGGGATTCTCGCGATCTACGTGCTGATTCTTATCCTGATGGGGACGATTCTCGACACGACGTCGATCATCCTCATCATGGTGCCGCTGTTCCTGCCGATCATCGAGCCCTACAACGTGAGCCTGGTCTGGTTCGGGATCGTGACCATCGTCGGCGCCGAGATCGGCCTGCTCACGCCGCCGTTGGGTATCGCCTGCTATGTCATCAAGGCGACGCTTGCCGATGACGATCGAATTACGCTGGCGAATATCTTCGCGGGCGCATTCCCGTTTGCGCTGATCATGCTGGTCGTGCTGATCCTGCTCATCATCTATCCGGAACTGAGCCTGGTACTCGTCTAGCAGGCGGGTTTGCGTTATAAGAACGGAGCATTGCTGCGGAGCTGTCAACGGGAGAAAAAACAATGTCGGAGCAACGAAATATCGATCGTCGAATCTTCGATCTTTATGACGAGTACTGCCACGGCCGGATGAGCCGGCGCGAGTTTCTGGACAAGGCGGCCGCCATCACGATCGGCGGCGTGTCGGCGCTGTGGATGGCTCAGGCCCTCATGCCGCGCTATGCGGAGGCGCAGACCATTTCATTTACCGACCCCAGGCTGAAGGGAACCTACGTGGAATATCCCTCACCCGGAGGTACGTCCGGGACGATGCGCGGCTATCTGGTCGCGCCGGCGGGTGAAGGGCCGTTTCCGGCCGTGCTCGTCATTCACGAGAACCGCGGCCTGAACCCGCACATCGAAGACGTTGCGCGCCGCGCGGCGGTGGCAGGATTTCTGGCGCTGGCCCCGGACGGGCTGTCGCCTGTCGGGGGTTACCCGGGGAACGACGATGACGGCCGTGTGCTGCAGCGCGGTCTCGAACCGGGCGAACTCGATCGCGACATGATCAACAGCGCCTGGTATCTGAAGTCGCACGCGCTATCGAACAGCCGGCTCGGCGCGACGGGATTCTGCTGGGGCGGCGGCATGACGAACCGCCTGGCGGTGGAACTCGGCAGCGACCTCGACGCGGGCGTGCCGTTCTACGGTGCCGCGCCGGCCAGCGAGGACGTGTCGAGCATCGAGGCCGCGATGCTGATCATCCTCGCCGGCAGCGATCCGCGGATCAACGCGATGTGGCCGGACTACGAGGAGGCGCTGGAGGCGAACGGCGTCAACTACCAGATGCAGATGTACGAGGGTACGCTGCATGGCTTCCACAACAACTCGACGCCGCGCTACAACGAAGCCGCTGCGGCCCTCGCCTGGAACCGCACCGTCGGGTTTTTCAGGGAGCATCTGAGCGGCTAACGCTTCAAGTCACCCGCTCACGAGCCGCGGCAGCTCGAATGTGCCGCGGCAAGCGTGCCTGGGTGGTCCGGCAACCCGCGGCGCCTCGCTTACGCAAGCGCCGCGGGCCCGGGGTATTCAATCAATGGCGGCGAAGCCGCGCGATCATCACTGACAATCGGACGGGTTGTCCTCGCCAGTCACGGTGCCGTAGTCCCAGTGCTCGGTGATCATGCCGTCCCCGACGCGGAACATGTCGAACCAGGTCGTCGTGTATGTTCCGCCCTCGTTGCGAGGATCTGCGCATTCGCGCACGAAGGACATCGTCACGAGATCGCCCTCGGCGACGATAGCGACGAGACCGTCGATCGTGTCCTGCACCGGCTGTTGCTCCATCTGGCCGAAGAACGCGATGAAGGGCGCTCGTCCCGTGGGAATGTTGGGATTGTGCTGCATGTAGGACTCGGCCATGTAGCGGCGTGCAGCGTCCATGTCGCGAGCGACGAGCGCATAGCGCCAGAAGTCGTACACGAGCCGCTTGTTCGCCGCGAGTTCGGCATTGTCGCTCTCGAGCATCGCATGCTGATCGGGGTGCGGCTCGACGGGCAACTGAGCGCTTGCAATGCCGACAAGACCAAGCGCCGCCAAGAGAATGAAAATTCGACCCATGGTCGTTCTCCTTATAGTGAAAATCGATGGCTGCGCGAATATACCATGACTACGTTAAACCAGGACGGACGGAACACGGTTGTGACGGGTGGATCGCTGTTGCTGACCTGTACGCAAAAGACGAGCGAGGGCGTGGCCAGCGCAGGCTGTTACCGGCGCGATGCCCCTGATGATCTCGCAGGTTTCTGAAAATCGTCCGTAATGCTTCATGGTGAAGCGCAGCCTGGTGAGGTTTGCGGGCTGGAATCGGCGCGCTCGCTTTCGGCGATTTCGATGTTCGGGGTTCGCCGGTTCAGACGAAACGCATCGAAAAGGCGATCGATCGGACGTTCTTGGTTATCGCTCCGATCGAGATCCAGTCGACTCCGGTCTCGGCCACTGATCGCACGCTGGCGAGATCGATACCGCCGGATGCTTCAAGATCCATCCTGTCCGACGGATGAGAGTCGCGGATTCGGACCGCTTCACGCAGTTCCTCAACGGAGAGGTTGTCGAGCAGCACGCGGTCGGCCCCGGTCTCGAGCGCTTCGCGCAGTTGCTCGAAGTTCTCGACTTCGACGAGTACGGGTACGCCACTGGTGCTCTTAATCGCCAGCTCGACCGCCGCGGCGACTCCGCCGAGCGCGGCGATGTGGTTTTCCTTGATCAGCACGGCGTCGAAGAGTCCGGCGCGATGGTTGTGCGCGCCGCCGCAGCGCACGGCGTACTTTTGCGCCGTGCGCAGCCCCGGCAGCGTCTTGCGCGTGTCGAGGATTCGCGCATCCGTCCCGCGCACGGCCTCAACGAAACGATGCGCCGAAGTCGCCGTACCCGACAGCGTCTGCAGGAAATCGAGCGCGGTGCGTTCGCCGCTCAGTAGTGCTCGCGCCGGACCGCTGACGCTGCAGACGGTAGCGGGTTCACCGACTTCGTCGCCGTCGCGGACGCGCCAGCGAACGGTGACCGATGGGTCAAGCTGCCGAAAGACTTCGTCGAACCAGGCCGTGCCGCACAGGATCGCCGGTTCCTGGATCCTGACCTCGGCGGCGGCTCGGTCTCCTGCGGCGACCAGCGCGGCCGAAACGTCGCCGTCGCCGATGTCCTCCTCAAGGGCCCGCGCGACGGCCTCGCCGATATCGCCGGGCAGTCGCGGTGCGCTCATCTGCTGCCTGGCGAACGATGACAAATGAAGAGAAACCGGGGGAAGGGGTCAGGCCTTGCCCAACCCCGACACCGTGTGCACCCTGGAGTACTAGATGAAAAAGCCGTGGCCGTACCCGATCATGCTCAGCAGCATCGGAATCGACAACATCGTGTTCGTGCGCGATGCCAGAAATGCCACACGGCGCGCCTTGTTGATCTCGTCCGCGGACGCCTCGACGAGGCCGAGCACCTTCTTCTGATTCGGCCAGATGAGGCCCCAGACATTGAAGAACATGATTGTTCCAAGCCATGCGCCGATACCGATAATCCATGCGTTTCCCGGTGCGTTGGCCGTCAGACCGAGCGTGAAGGCATGGTGAAAAATCCCCAGATGCAAGAGAATCGCCGCGCCGGAGAGCCAGGTGGCAACTGCGCCCCACCGGAACCACCAAAGTGCCCGCGGTGCGACGTACTTCGTGATGCCCGCGCCACCAGGTCCGCCTTCGTCCGACGCCGCCTCGGCAAGGGCCGGCACCTGCACGAAGTTGAAGTAGTAGAGCAACCCGACCCACACGATGCCGACGAGCACGTGAATCCAGACCAGTAGGCTCCAGGTTGACGCGCCGCCTGACCAGTCGAGACTCAAGTCTGCCAGTCCGATCAGGATGGCGAGGATCACACCAGCAATTATGGTGCCTTTAACGGTGTTCAGCGGGTTCATCAATTCTCCTCATGCGCCGACGAAGCGTTGGCTTTTTTTGTTTCAATAGACTCGGCAGGGCTTGCCCCCGCTCAAGGACTCTAGAAGAATAGGTTAGACATGAGCGCAGTTCAATGACCCGGTCAGGGCATCGGAGCGGGCTGCGGGCACCCGGCGAAGGTCATTGAGCGTATGGAGGTTCGACAGGAAATGGACGTCAACGATCGCATCAGCAAGCAGTTGGGCGAATGCCCGGTGCTGCTCTACATGAAGGGCACGCCTGACTTTCCGCAGTGCGGGTTTTCAGCGCAGACCGTCGCGGCATTGCGCGCGGTGAATGCCACGTTCGCGTATGTCAATATTTTCGAGGATCCCGAAATCAGGGAAGGCCTCAAGACCTACTCGAACTGGCCGACGTTCCCGCAACTCTACGTCAACGGCGAGCTGATCGGGGGCTGCGACATCGCGCTCGAGCTCTACCACTCGGGCGAGCTCAAGCAGATCATCGATGAGGCGGATTCCGAGTCGGCACAGCAAGCCTCCTGACGCTGTTCAAACAGGTTCATGAATTTCGTCTGGCCGTAGCCTGATCCATCGGCCTCACCCGGGTGGTCGCATTGGCCATGCTGGTGGCCATGCCCACGGCTGGCGTCGCCGACGCCCTTGTGCCGATGCTGCTTGCCCGGCTTGGCCGGGATACGGCAACCGCATCGTCGATCACTTTCACGACCGTCACCGACCTGACCGCGTTTCTCGCGTCGCCGGGAATTGCCCTGGCACTGTCCGCGCTATTTCAGACTCGCGCCGGCCCTGGTGGTCGATTCAACCGCACGGACGTCCGGTTCACCTCGCTTTCCGGGATTTGACTGAAAGACGCAGTTCGATAGATCCCGGGCCCAGCAACTCTCGACGGAGCATTCGGTGTTGCCTTCGTCCTGCATTTGTTGCCAGGCATGGTGGAGCGCGTCGTCGCGGCTGTGGAAGAAGTGGTGTTCCCCGGCCTCGTCGAAAAAGCCGGTGCGGCGAAGGGTCGCCATCACCATTCCCGGTACCCGTGTGAACAGTATCGAGATGTTGAGGCCGGCCAGAGTTTCCGAGAGCGTGCGCAGCATGGCCTCGCCGGTGGCGTCGATTTCGTTGATGGCAACGGCATCGACGATGATGAATTTCAGGCCGGGCATCGCCGCTACCCGCTCGAGCACCTTGTTCTCGAAGTAGGAGGTGTTGGCGAAGAACAGCGGGCCCTCGAAGCGCAGCATTTCGATTTTCGGGCACTGCCTGGCGTTTGTCGGGCCGGACTCGCGCAACCCGCCCTCGATGTGGCGGGCCAGGGAAAAGATGCGCGGGCTCATCGTGCGGTAGATGTACAGTCCGAGCGACAGCAGCACTCCCGTAACGATGCCGGTTTCCAGGTTCGGTGCAAAAGCCAGCGTCAGCACGAAGGTGGTCAGCGCCACGATGCCGTCGTGTTTTTGGGCTTTCCAGGCATGAATCAACGGCTTGATCCGCACCAGACTGCCCACGGCCATGATGATGATGATGGCCAGCGTCGGCTGCGGAAGGTGATACAGCAGCGGTGTCAGCAGCAGCAGAGTCAGTCCGACAGCGGCACCGGTGACTACGGCTGAGAAACCGGTGACGGCGCCCGCTTCGGCATTGACCGCCGAGCGGGAAAACGATCCCGCAACGGCATACCCCTGAAAGCAGCTCGCGGTGATGTTGCCCAGTCCCTGCCCGATCAATTCCTGATTGGCGTCGAGGCGCTGGCGCGTCCGCACGGCCAGGGCCTTGGCGACGGAGACCGCCTCCATGAATCCGATCAGTGCAATGGTGACGGCGATGGCGAACAGTTGGGTGATCGTGGAAAAGTCCAGTTGCGGCAGTTCGAACGGGGGCAATCCCCGGGGGATGCTGCCGACCACCTGGCCGCCAAAATTCTCGAAACCGATGATCCATGACACGAGGGTCGTGGCGGCTACCGCGAGAAGTACGTTCGGCAGTCTTGGGTAGTAGCGCTTGATGGCGACGATCGCCACCAGTGTCAGCAGCGTGATGCTGATCGTCGGCCAGTGCGGCGACTCGACCGCCAGCACGACCGTCTGCCAGACGGTTTCGTAGTGTTGGTCCGTTGGCCCGGGATCGACGCCGAGCAGGTTTCCCAGTTGCGATGTGGCGATTATGATGGCAGCGGCGTTGGTAAAGCCGACCACATCTGGGTGCGACAGGAAGGCGATCAGAATGCCGAGGCGAATCACGCCGAGTATCACGTGAACCAGCGCGACGAGCAGCGCCAGGGAGACGGCGTAGCTGAGGTAGGCCTGCGGATTGTCCGCTGCCAGTGGCCCGAGCGCCGAGGCGGTCAACAGCGATACGACCGCTACCGGACCGGTGGCGAGTTGCCGGGAAGAGCCGAAAATTGAGGCGACTGCAACCGGCAGGAAAGAGGCGTAAAGGCCGTAATGCGGCGGCAGGCCGGCCAGTTGCGCGTAGGCCATGGATTGTGGAATGAGCACCAGGGCCACAGTTGCGCCGGCGGTGATGTCCGCTCTGCGAACGGCGGGGTGCCTAAGCTCTCCTATCCATGCCGCAAAATGCGTGAAGTTGGCCAGCAGGCCCCGGGCGAACAGGATCGAGTGCTATAAGGCAGGGCTATGCATGTCGCGTTATGCCACGCAGAGAGTATTCCGTAACAAACCCGGACCAGTATAACATCGTGCGTCATCCCGCGGGCAGCC
>JAQAJI010000040.1 GCA_028278665.1 Candidatus Rariloculus versatilis | reverse complement strand
CGGAAGGTTTCTGTTGAGCATCGGCGAGCCGTAGTCCGAATATCCCGCCACGCCGCGCTTGAGATAGAGAGTTACCCATGCTTTTCAAAGGCTTGCTCCGCAGTCAATTGCGTCGCTCGGGCGACAGTTTGCACTGGCGGCGCCCTCGCTTGTCTTTTGCGCTAATCGCGCTCGGCGCGCTCGGGACGGCAGCTTACGCGCAGCAGGGCTCTACGCCGGAGAGTCCCGAGGCGATCGTCCGCGACGCGGCCGAAGCGATTCTGGCGGCAATGGAAGGACGCAGGGAGTACCTCGAAGCCAACCCCGCCGAACTCAACGCAATCGTGGAGCGGGTGTTTCTGCCGCGCTTCGACACGGCCTACGCGTCGTTTCTCGTGCTCGGCCGGCACGCGCGCAATGCGACCGCGGAGCAACGGGCACGGTTTACGACAGCGCTCTACAACTACATCGTGACCCGGTACGGTTACGGCTTGCTGCGGTTCGACTCCGACCGGCTGGAAGTCCTGCCCATGCGCGGGGAACCGGACGGCGACCGGGCCACGATCCGCACCCTCGTGACACTCGATGACGGCTCCGACGTGCCGGTCAACTACGAGCTGCGCCTGGGCAGCGGCGGATGGAAGGTCTATGACATTGTCATCGAAGG
This sequence comes from Candidatus Rariloculus versatilis, assembly GCA_028278665.1. Classification (GTDB taxonomy): domain Bacteria; phylum Pseudomonadota; class Gammaproteobacteria; order Steroidobacterales; family Rariloculaceae; genus Rariloculus; species Rariloculus versatilis. The sequence goes on along the minus strand of JAQAJI010000040.1, from coordinate 20,107 downwards.
CGTTTCCTACGTGCGCAACCTGCGCAGTCAGCTCGGCTCGGAAATAGAGGCCAACGGTCTCGACAGCGTCATACTCAGGCTCCAGGCCTACGGCGTCGACGACGGCGGCGCCTGAACCGGAGCGCCGATGTCATGCGTCGAAAGGACCACGGCAACACCGGACTTGAGGATCTCGGCGACGGCAGGTTCGCGCTGAACGCCGACCTGACGTTCGAAACGGTGACTTCGATGCTCGACGAGAGCGAACGCATGTTCGCCGCTCACGAGCAGATCAGCGTCGACATGTCCGGCGTCCGGCAGGCCGACAGCGCGGGGCTCGCACTGCTCATCGAGTGGCTGAGCCGCGCGCGGAACGCCGGCCGGCGGATCGAGTACGCGAATATCCCCGCACAGATAGCCGCGGTTGCCCGGATCAGCGAAGTCGAGGCGCTTCTCACCGGCGATTCCGAACGCGGTTAGCCGGCGGCCGGGGGCTGCCAGGAGCCTGCGCCACAGGAAGCCGCGAAAGCGAAAACCCGCTATCGCCGTCCCATCGCGCGATCGCTCGAGGAGAATATCGAGCCCTGTTTGACGAAACCGCTCGCACGATGGGGAGGATGAAAGCGTATTTGCAGCCGTGAATTCCTACGGCGCAGCTTCTTGGGGCGCGCCGAGAAAATCCTCTTCGGAGAACTCGATGCCGAAGTCCTCGTCGAAAGTCGGCGGTTCGCCGTCATGGAGCAGGTACTCCCGGCGCTGGTAATACGCGTCGCGCAGGAAAACATACGGGTCGAACGCGGCATCGAGTTCGTCGTCGACCGCGAGCAAGGCGGCACGCGCGTCGATACTGTAGAGCACCACGAGCGAATTGCGGGCGCCCGTGTCGTTGTCGTACTCGCGCAGCGGCTCGAGCGGCAATGCCATCACGCGTCCGACACCGTCGCGCAGCGAATAGGGTCCGAGAACGGGCAGCATGATGTAGGGGCCGCGCCCGATACCCCATTTGCCGAGTACCTGGCCGAGGTCCTCCTCGTGAGCTTCAAGGCCCATGTGTCCTGCAACGTCGAACATGCCGAGGAGCCCCACGGTGGAGTTGATCAGGAAGCGGCCCGTATCGGCGCCGGCCTGCCTGAACTTGCCCTGCAACAGGTCGCTCGCCACAACGACGGGGCCGATCAGGTTTTCAAAGAAATTGCTGATCCGCCGTTCGACGGGGTCCGGGGTCATGCGGCGGTACCCGGTCGCCACCGGACGAACAATGGCGCGGTCGGCTTTCTGATTGAACGCGAAGATCGCGCGATTCATGCGCTCCATGGGATCGTTGTCCTCGGGACCCGCGGTCTTCGGTATCGACGCGCAGCCGCAAGCGATGCAGGCAAGAAGCGCTGCCAGCACGATTCTCACTGTCGCCGTTCGGAACACGCTCATGCCGCCTGACCGCCGGGCCGTTCGTCAACCATCGATTTTCGCACTTTTTGGCAGGCATGGCCCGCCTGGGCCGCGCTCGCCGGGGTTCAATCGTCCCGCGCTTCCTCGGGGATGAACTCGAAAGCGAGTTCGTCGCAGGGGTGGGCAACGTAGGGTACGTCCGAGGGGAGTACGATGTCGAAACCGACGTATTGCTCGGCGAAATAGACCGGGTCCTCGGCCACGTAGTCGCGCCTGAGTTGCATCGTCCCCGTATCCAGAGAATAGCGTTCCACGACGTGGAGCTGGTCGCCGTGGCGCACGGGCGGCGCGATGACGCCGGGTTCGAATCCGATCGTGTCTACAACGAGCACATCGCCCTCCCAGCGGCCTATCGAATGACCGGAGTAGCTCGGCTCGACGTCGGCCGGGTGCTCGTCCATGTTCATGTGGATGACGCGCTCGAAACTGTAGAGTCCGTAATCGACCACGATTCGATCGGCTTCCTGCGTTATGCGGTTGACTGCACCGTCGAACAGCCAGTCAAAAAGGATGCTGGTCGGCTCGCAACGAAGGCGCGGGTTGTCTTCGGTCGACCACATCTCGAACGCATCCGCCTCGGCCTGGCCGCGCGCCGTCAGGGTGACCGGCCGGGGCCCCCATCCCGACGGCGGTACGTCGGCCATGCTGAGCTCGCCCGATTCGATGGCTTCGATCATGCTCTTCGGGACCAGACCGCCGCCGCTGCCGCCGGGCGGCACCGCGATGACGTATTGCTCCTGAGCCCAGTCGCCGGAGATGTTGAGTTCGCCCGAAGACAGGCGCGTGGGCCGATCGGACGGGTCGGTGGACGAGCTGTGGTCGAACTGGTCGTTGCGGTTGAAACCCGGAGCATCGCCGATCGTGATGTCCTCGAGATAGCACGACGCCGGATCGTCGCGGTGTCCGAAGCCGTAGACTGTGGCTTCGGCACCGATCGTGAACATCTCCGCGCTCCAGCCCGAACGCCTGAGCAGCGTCGCCGCCCGCATTTCGCAGCGCATCGCGATGGTGCTGCCATCGGCCTGGTCGGCATCGAAGTGCAGATACGCGTGCGGGTTGACGAAATCGATGTCGGTGATGGTCCCGGCGAATTCCATCTCCTGCGAACGGTCGAAGCGCCCGAAGCCGTGATGGGCGAGCACCGTCGTCGAGGCTGCGAACATTGCGACTACGGCGGTCCCGGCGTTTGCCAGATGTCGGCAATGGCATTGATCGATGCAGCCCATGCCGGTGGCGCGCGCAAGCATTCGTCGAGCCTTGCCGGGGATCGGTAGCGAGTGAGTGGGAAGTTTCATGTCTGTCGCTCCCTCAGAACGAAGGTCCGGTAACCGCTCGCAACGTGTGCCGTGTTCCTCGCGCGATCGCCTGTTCGCAGTCGGTCTCGGGCCCAACTGAAACGACTGTCTGAGGGCGGGGCCGCGCCGCGGCTCGCGCCCCGCGTTCTCAGCCGCCGGTCAACCGCGTGCGCTGACTCGGCGGTCGTTGCGGAGAATTCCGCGCGTACCGTGTGCCCGCTACCGCGCGCGAATTCTCATTCATCGGGTGTGCGGTGCGTGATGCAATTCGAGGCACAGGACACCGGGCCATGCTGCGAAGTCTAGTATCGCTCCAGACACTCGTACGGATACAAGGTGTTTTCCGGCTTCCAGACGAAGTGCCGCGTCAGCGTAAACGTCTCGGTGAAGTTCACCGGGTCGGTCGTCGTCAGGCTGTAGTCGAGCCGGTCGTAGTTTTCGCTGGGTGTGAAGCGTTCGACCGTGCGTATCTGATCGCTCTGCGGCACACCGTGGAAGTCGAAGTAGCCGGCCGCAATGTTTTCGGTCTCGACAACGAGCGTCGTGCCGTCCCACCGCCCACGCGAAAACCCCATGAGCGTGTTCTCGGCGGGCGCAACCGCGTCGGGCGACATATGGATGCGACGAATCGAGTCGAATTCCTCAATCTGCATGGCGATGACGTCGCCATCGCGCACGAACTCGATCGGCAGCGGCGTGATCATGATGAGCGGCTGGCCCTTGGTCCCGCACCTGAGCAGGATGTTGTCGTGCGGGTCCCATTCGTCCCAGCCCGCCTGGCCGGCTTCACTCAGCGGATAGCCGCCCTTGAACATCGGGAATTGCTCCGGGTCGCCCATGTCCGTCGACCAGACGCGAAATATCCCATCCGCATTTGCGAGCGCTTCTTCGACATTCGCCTCGATGACTGCACGTCCGACGATCCGCCCGGCCTGGCCCGCCGGGAAATGGGCCTCCGCGCTACCGAAGGTGAACTCGTAGTCCGTCGGCAGCAGGATGCTGCGCGTCAGTATTTCGGGCCGGTTGCGTACCGATGCCGCCCCGGCGAGGGTGACCGTGTCGCCGACGGCGATCGAGGGCGTTTCTACACCGCGATTGCGCAGGATGCTGATCGACGCGGTCTCGGCATCCCATTCGACGACATCGCCGTCCTCGTCGGTGACGTCGAGCAGAATCTGGCCGTGTGGATTGCGCCAGGACACGGACTTGACGACACCGGTAACTTCAATCGTTTGATCCGAATCGAAGATACCGACCTGGCTGTGGTGCGCATACGCCATGCCCGCCAAACCGGGCAGAATCAGTAAAGTTGCCAAACGCCACATATCCATTCCCCCCCTGACTTGCAAGATCAGGCAACCATTGTGCCTCAAACGAACACAACCACGCACCACACGGTAAACGTTCTCCGGTATAGTTAAGGAGACGATTGTGCTAACTCCTTAATGGAATTGAGGAATAAAGGAGCTCTCAGGTGTTTGACAAGAAAGACGCTTCGCGCGGCCGGCCGGCCCAGGGCAAGAGTTCGTCCGCCGCCGACCGTGCGAGCACAGCGACGACCCCGGCCCGTGCCGGACCCGGCAGCACAGCGGTGATAGGCCGCTCCATCAAGATCGACGGTACGCTGTCCGGCGACGAGGATTTGCGAATTGAAGGCTATGTCAGCGGCACGATTCGCTTGCCGAATCATTGCCTCACGATCGGCAAGGAAGGCCGCGTCAAGGCCGACGTGTACACGAAGTCGATGATGATCGAGGGCGAAGTCAGCGGCGACCTGATCAGCTCCGAGAGCGTCTCGATCCGAACCACCGCAAAGATTTCGGGCAACATACTCGCTGCGCGCGTCAGCCTCGAAGAAGGCGCACACTTCAAGGGCTCTATCGACATGGATCCCAAGAGCATTGAACGTGCTCTCGTCAAGCGGGAGGTCAAGCGGGTAGCGAGCGACCCGGGCGGGTCGGAGCGCGCCAAACCCGCAACACTCACAAACGTCAAGTCAACTCCCACGGAAACCGGCGCGGCACAGCAGGCCGCCGGCGACAAGAAACTTTAAAGCAGAGCCGACACACTGAGACGAAGTCCGTTAAAGCGCACATTGCGGCGCAGCATCCCGCCACGCGCCGATGCCGTGTCCACGGACCTTGAGGCAACATCGGCGGTCACCGTACCGTTGTTTCGCTCGGTGATGGAATCCCTCGCCGAGGATCGGCGTTGGGTAATCCTGGACCTCGGCATGGCCCGTCCCCAGACGATCGACTTTTTGAGCCGCTTTCGTTGCCGGGTGGACATTGCAGACCTCGAAGACGCCGTGATCGCCTCGCTCGACTGGCAGGGCGAATCCGGGGCAGCCCCCGATCCTGTCGAATCCCTCCGCTCGATGCCGCGTTCGGAGCCGGCAGACGTCGTGCTGACCTGGGACTACCTCAATTACCTGAGCCGGCAACAGATCACCGGCTTGATGACCGCCATTGCGACGAGGAGCCGCCCGGGTGCTTTCGTGCACGCGCTGACCGGCTACTCCAGGTCCGTGATGTCGCGGCGGCCGGGACTCTTCGCACCGCTCGACGAAGGGCGGCTCATCGAGCTTTCGACCGGTACGCCCGACCGCTCGGCGACGCGTTACTCGACCGAGGACCTCGACCGTTGTTCACCCGATTTTACGATCGAACGCATTCGCTTGCTTACCAGCGGCATGCAGGAATACCTGTTCCGTTTGCGCCAACCGGTCGAAGCATCGCGATAGCGTTCCGGCCAGTGCGGCATCAAGCGGAGTCGCCCTGCCTTGCCGTGCTGCCAGGGTTCAGTAGCGGAACGTGTAGTTGAACTTCACGACCAGATCGGAAAGCTGCGACCTGAACCTGTAGTCGCGGTCGTAATCCTGCAGATTGTAGTTGAGCACGATGAAACCCTCGCGCCCGGCTTGCGGGATCCACTGCACGCGGCTGCTGATGCCGACCTCTTCGGAAACGTTGTCGTATTGCACGAGGTTCGTCCACGCGAGATCCGCGCTGAATATCCACTCCGCGCTATAGCGTACGAGCCGCGTTGAGAAATCGCCCTGCGGCAACTCGATCTCGTTGTAGCTGTAGCGAAGCTCCGTGCGAAAGCGCCTCTATTGCTGCCACAGGGCCGCGGCCTCCAGACGCAATCGCGTTCCTGCGTAGAAATCGCCGTCCGAGATCAGCAACGATCCCGACAAATTGCGCTGGGTGCCGGTCCCGATCCTGAATCCATACTCGTCGAACGAGTAATCGCCGACCGGTATCGTGACGCCGCGCGATATCTCGAACGGCTCGTGCAGCGCCTCCTTGCTGGACGTGTAGAAGGCCTCGATGGTTTCCTGCGTCGTTGTCTCAAGTTCAATCAGGCGAAACCTGACGATCCGGCTCTGCAGTCCGCCGTCGAGCAGGTCGACGCGCTGCGCATCAACACCGGTCGCAATGGACTGAAGCCGGCCGTCCCGGCGATGGGTGTAGCCGAGTTCCGCGGACCGGTCCCGCGTGCCGTGTCGGTCGACGAACCCCATGGCCGGCAGGAAATTTTCCTCGATCTTTTTGAGTGTCAGGCCGAACCTGAAACCCGTCCGGTTCGGCATTCTGAGCCCGAGTCCGTATGCCGCATCGTCACTTTCGAGGCCTTCCGTGTCGCTTTGCAGATACCAGGCCTCCGCCTGCAGCGTGGATCCGCCGCGAAACCGCGTATTCAGGTACTCGAAGTCCGTTCCGATTACCGAGTTGTCCCGGTTCGACCGGGGATCGCCGCTGGTGACGATCCCGCCGATCGTGGCACCGTCGTAGATCTCCCTGAGCGCGCGGGCAGCCATCAGCGACTTCGCGTCAACGTCGGCAGCCTCGTCCTGGCGATTGGTCAGCGCACCGAGGTCCCAGCCCCCCAACCTGCCGCTGATCTTGCCGCCGTATTCGAGATCGACGGGCATCCCGAAACGGTCGATGCCGATGCGTCGCGAGAAGAACGGGCTGCCGCTCTGCGTTGCCGCGGGCGATGCCGCGGTGTTCTGTGTATTCGTCGAACTCAGTTCGGAGATCCGGCCGAATTGAAACACGTCGAAGACGCGCAGGAAGAAGTCACGCTTTTCGGGGAGAAACAGGTTGAAGCGCGTCAGGTTCACCTGGCGGTCGTCGACTTCCGTTGCAGAGAAATCGGTATTGACCGTCAGTGAACCATTGAGGGAAGGGGTGATCTTGCAAAAGATAGTCGAGCGACGGGTCGACCGAGGTCGAGTCCATGCCCATGGTCAGGTTGCGCCGGCGGTTCATGCCGATCGATGGAATGATGTCCAGGCCGAGCCCCTGATTCATCCCTGAAAAGCCGGTGACCTCACCGGCGGCACTCGGCCCACAGTCCTGGTTGCGCGACATCCAGTTGATGCGTTCGTTGCGGCGCCGAACGGACCGGCCGAAGTTCATCCCCCATGTCTCGATCTCCGGGTCGAATGACAATGTTTTGAACGGTATCGACAGCTCGCCTTCCCAGCCCTGGTCGGTCAGGCGCGCACGAGCGAAGTAGATTCCTTCCCAGTCCCACAGCCGCTGGGTCGGGTTTTCGAATATCCCGTCGAGACGAACGTTATTGGGATTGATACCGAACCAGAACCCGCTGCGCTTGTTGTTGAACGGGTCGATCATGACGCCTGCCCAGTCGCCCTGAGTGTATCGGTCGCCCTGGCGCAGATCGGTAGCAAGCACGAGTTCGGGTTCGCTGTCCGATGCCCTGATGCCGATGTACAGGTTGTCTTCGTCGTACATCAGCAGGAACTCGGTGTACTCGGAGGCCTCGACGTACTCGTCGGGCTGGCTCTCGTAGAAGTCGTCGACGCGTACGGCTGACTCCCAGGCATCCTCGTCAAGCGCACCGTCAATTACGGGTGCCATTTCCGTTCTGACGATGTGCGTGGTCTTGTTCAGGAGCGCATCGAGTTCGGCCGGCGACTGCGCGATGGTCTGGCCGGCGGCCAGCCACACGGCGGCGCCAGCCGCAACCGAGGTACTGCGCGGCGTCAGAGTATGTGCGAATCTCTGCGCCATATGGTTTGGAGAAAGGTACGGGCGAGAGCGGAACATGCTATCGCCGTAGCGATGCAGGTCAAACGGCTGCGGAATCCCGCCGCTGTGCGCGATGAGGACGCGCGTGCCGAACCGCACCGTCCGGTGAACTCCCCGACAGGTTCTGCGGTTGTCCTGCCGTGCCAATTCGACATCGCCCTGCGGGCAGGCAGAACGCTACAGGAGGAGAAGCGCTTCGGCAACTGTATCGGGTATAGTGCCGTTGGCCGCGAGGCTGCTGGACATCGCAGCTTCCGCTTCTAACTCAACAAACATAAAGGGCCGGGAAATCCAATGATCCGTTCAGGCTTTGCCAAGTTCATCGTGTTCGCACTCGCCTTGATCGTGTCGTGGTTCGTCGGAGCGAACGTTCCGCCCACGTGGACCGTGGAACAGATCACTCTGGACGTTCAGACCGACCCTGTTGATGGGCTCTACTTCGTGTCCGGAGGGGACCGCACCTTCTTCGATGCCGTTCCCGCCGCGCAATCCCTGCTCGATCCGGCCCAGCTACGCGGCTCAATTGAAGCACCGGCCGTAATGGAGGAATTCGTGGCGTCGACCGCGCTGGTGGGCGGGCAGCTTCAGCCGGTCTATTTCCAGCGGCTTGCCCAGTTTCATTGGGGCTACCTGTCATTGCTGCCGGCCGTGGTCGCGGTGATCCTGTGCTGGATTACTCGCGAGCCGGTCACGTCGCTGTTGAGCGGGATCGCTTCCGGCGCGCTCATCCTCGGCCAGTACGACCTGACGGGAGACGTACTCGTGCCGTCGCTCGCCACGACAAACGCCGCGGGCGTACTGTTGCTGTACCTGTGGTTGCTCGGCGGGCTCATGGGCATCTGGTCGCGCACCGGTGCGGCCCAGGCTTTCGCCGAATTCGTCACGAAACGCTTCGTGCGCGGCCCGCGAACGGCCAAGCTCGTCGCCTGGATACTCGGCGTCGTCTTCTTCCAGGGGGGCACCGTCAGCACCGTGCTGGTCGGGACCACGGTCAAGCGCATTGCCCACAAGGAGAGGATCAGTCACGAGGAACTGGCCTACGTCGTCGACTCCACCGCGTCGCCGATCGCCTCCCAACTCGCCTTCAATGCCTGGCCGGGCTACGTGCAGGCCTTCATATTCGTCTCGGGCGTCAGTTTTCTCGCGACCGAGAGCGACCGCATCGCCTTCTTCTTCCAGAGCGTGCCATTCTGCTTCTACGCGATTTTCGCCGTGCTCGGCACATTCCTGCTCAGCGTCGAGAAGCCGTTCTTCCTCGGGACCCAGCTTCGCGAAGCCATGACCCGCGCCCGAACGACCGGCCAGCTCGACGCCCCCGGCGCGGAGCCGCTGAGTTCGAAGGAATTGCAGGCCAGCCAGGTGCCGGAGGGTTACAAGCCGCACATCATCGAGTTCTTCCTGCCGCTCGGCACGTTGATCGGCATCGCGATCCTGACTTTCGTGGTCTTCGGGTCTCCCAACGTGCAATGGGCCTTCGGCGCCGCGCTTCTGCTCGCAGCCGGAATGGCCCTGGCCAAGGGCATGTCGCTCAAGAACGTGATCCAGGGCGTCCACGACGGGATCAAGGGCGTGGTGCTCGGCTCGGTGATCCTGCTGCTCGCGATCACGATCGGCGGCATCAGCCAGGAGACCGGCGGCGGAACGTTCCTCGTCGAGCAGCTCGGCGACGCCATCCCCTATTTCCTGCTGCCGGTGCTGCTGCAACTGTTGACCGTGATCATCGCGTTCTCCACCGGTACGAGCTGGGGCACCTACGCGGTCGCATTTCCGCTGGCGATGCCGCTGGCCTGGGCCGTGGCCGGCTCACAGGGACTTGCGTACCCTGAGCTCTTCATGACGCTGTGCTTCGCGGCCGTGATGGACGGCAGCGTTTTCGGCGATCAGTGCTCACCGATTTCAGATACGACCGTGCTGAGCTCGGTCTGCACGGGCTGCGACCTCATGGATCACGTCAAGACCCAGATCCCGCAGGCTTCGGTCGCAGCAGTGCTCGCGGCAGTCTGCTGGACCACGCTCGCCTGGTTCACCGGCTGACGGACGCCGCCGTCGGGTCGGAATCGCAAGCGCTCCGCGGGCACATGGCGGCACCGTTCCTCGATGTGCGAGCGACGCGAAAACTCCTGCGTTTGCGTAACCGGCCACTCGGAGAAACTGAGTGCGCCCATTTTTTTGACTCTACGCTACTTGACATACAGGGCTGAATTACGTCAGATTCATCTGTTGACAGTCGGCTAACCATATTGCTTCGGGGGGTAGTCCATTGCGATTAATTACAACTATCCGGATCGCAGGCTTGGCAACACTGTGTTTCGCCGTGAATGGCACGGTCGCCGCAGCGCCGCTGGCCGACGCGAGCGAGACCGCTGACTGGCTGCGCGTTGCCGATCTGCTGAGCACCGGCAGCGAAGTCGCAGAGGCGCAGCCCGACGGTACGACCGCTCTGATCTGGGCCTCATATCACCGCAACGCGGACCTCGCCAGGGAGCTGCTCGAACGCGGCGCCGATCCGGACGCGACGAACCGATACGGCCTTTCGGCACTGTCGCAGGCCGCACTCGTCGGTGAGGCCGAGCTGGTCGGCGTACTGCTCGAGCACGGCGCGGACCCGAACGCGGCGCTTCCCGAAGGCGATACGCCGCTAATGCTGGCCGCCCGCAGCGGCAGCCTCGAGTCCACCCGACTCCTGCTCGACGCCGGCGCCGAGATTTCGACACGCGACGGGCATCATGGCGAGACCGCCCTGATGTGGGCGGCGGGCGAGAATCACGCCGACATCGTGAGCCTGCTGCTCGAGCACGGCGCCGAGGTCGACGCGGTGTCGACCGAATTCACCTGGGACCTGACCCAGACCGGCGTGTCTTCGGAGCTGCCTATCGGCGGACTGACCGCGCTCATGCACGCGGCGCGCGAAAACGCGATCGACGCCGCCCGCGTGCTGCTCGACGCCGGGGCCGATCCGAACGCCGCCGACCCGCGGGGGCTCAGCGCGCTGCGCGTGGCGATCACGAACACCAATGTCGATCTCGGCATGATGCTGCTCGACGCCGGCGCCGATCCGAACGAGGGCGCGCTCGTCGAGGCGATCAAACTGCGCACGATCTTCACGCCCAGGGCGGCGAAGGACCGTATCGAGCAGGCGACCCCAATGGACATGATCGTCCGCTTGCTCGACGCCGGCGCCGACATCGAGTTCGTGCCCGAGGAAGGCATGGTCAAGCAGATGTGGATCGACGACATTCACCCGAACGAGAAGCCGCTGTACCTGGCCGCGCAGGAGCAGGACATCGAGCTCATGGAGCTGCTGATCGGGCGGGGCGCCGACGCCGCGACCACGTTCTCCAGCGAGGGCATGTCCGTTCTCTGGGCCGCGCTCGGCATGGACCAGCACAACGGCAACGGTGGCATGGCGATCCCGCGGCCCGACATGGAGCACTCGCTGCGGGTCGGAGCGTACGCGCTGGAGCACGGCGCGCCGGTCGACACGACGAACGAGTGGGGCGAAACGGCCTTGCACATGGCGGCGACGCTGGGCTGGGCCGACCTCGTGTCCTTCCTGCTCGAGAATGGCACACCGCTTGACGTCAGGGACGACAATAATCGTTTGCCCGTCCATGCGGCCAACGCGATTCCGCGATTCATGAACGAGGCGATGATGCCTCTGCGCGTCGATCCGGTCGTTTATCCAGAGATCATTGCCATGATCCGCGACGCGATGGCCGCCGCCGGCGTCGAGGAAACCGAGTGGGTCGAGCCGCCGCCGCCGGAACCGGAGGAGGAAACCGCAGCGTCCGAAACTCCCGACGAGGCTGAAGAAGCGTAGGCCGCAGCAACCAGAAGAATCTCATAAATGCAAACACGGGAAAGACAATCCGGGCGCGCGAGACTCCTGCCGGTATTGGGACTCGTAGTGGTTGCCGGGCTGGCCGGCTACTTCGCGCTGCAACAGTGGGGCGGCTCCGAGCTCGATCTTGGCGACCAGCTCGCGATGATCGACACGTATTGTCTTGAGTGTCACAACAGCGCCGATTTTGCGGGCGGCGTGTCGTTCGAGACGCTGGCCGCGGATGGCATCCATTCCGACGCGGCCGCCTGGGAGCAGATGGTTCGCAAGCTTCGCGCCGGTGCGATGCCGCCGCGCGACGCCTCGGCGTTCCCCGAAGGCGAAGAGGTCGACTGGCTGGTCCAGACCGTGGAAACCAAGCTCGACACCGCGTTTGAGAACAACCCGCAGCCGCCGACACCGCTCATTCACCGGCTCAATCGAACCGAATACACCAACGCGATCCGCGACCTGTTTGATCTCGAGGTCGACGCGTCCTCCTATCTTCCCCCCGACAATGTCGTGGAGGGTTTCGACAACATCTCCGAGGCACTGTCGATCTCCCCGGCTCTGCTCGAGGGTTATCTGAGCGCATCCGCGCGAGTTGCGGCGTTCGCCGTCGGCGACCCGAATCAGCGAGCGTATGCGAGCACCTACAACGCCAAGCCCGACCTGTCGCAGAACGAATACGTGCCCGGCGCGCCGCTCGGCACGGTCGGCGGTCTCGTCTTCGAGCACTATTTCCCGGTCGACGGCGTTTATCGTTTCGAGCCGAAGCTGTACCGGCAGATCCTGGCGAGCATTCGCGGTCTTGAGTTCGAGCGCACGCTCGAAGTTGTGATCGACAAGGAAGTCGTGCACAGCGCCGACTTCGGGGGGTTCGACGACCAGAAGCGGTCGAACGAGGACAACGCGTACGAGGTCGCCGAGGAAATCGACGCGCGGCTCGCCTTCGATCACCATGTGGCGGCCGGACCGCGCACCGTCGCGGTCACGTTCCGGCGCAAGCCGCCCACGCAGTCGGCACTGCTGTGGAGGGAATACCGGCGCCAGCTCATCGACAGCAACGAGGATCGCGGGCTGCCGCATGTGCATACCGTCGGCATCACCGGACCCCTGACAGTCACCGGCGTCGGCGACACGCCGAGCCGCCAGAAGATCTTCAGTTGCACGCCCCAGGGCGAACAGGACGACACGTTCTGTGCGACGGAAATCCTGTCCACGCTCGCAAGGCAGGCGTATCGCCGACCGGTCAGCGAAGGCGAAGTCGCGGAGCTCATGAGCTTCTACGAAATGGGCCGCGACGGCGCCACCTTCGACAAGGGCATCGAGAACGCCCTCCGGCGCATGATCTCCGGCGCCGAGTTCCTGTTCCGTGCCGAAGCAGGCCCGCCCGCAGACGTTGCGCCTGGTGAGGCCTACCAGATCACGGATCTCGAGCTCGCATCGAGACTCTCGTTCTTCATCTGGAGTTCGCTTCCCGACGAGGAGCTGATCGACCTGGCGCTCGGATCGGAGCTTTCGAATCCGGAAACGCTCCGCGCGCAACTCGACCGCATGCTCGCCGACCCGCGCTCGAGCGCGCTGATCGAGGACTTCGCCGGCCAGTGGCTCGCGCTGCGCAATGTCGAGGGCATCGTTCCGGATCCCGGAGTCTTTCCCGATTTCGACGAGAATCTCAGGGTCGCAATGGTTCGGGAGACTCGGCTTCTGTTCGACGCGATCGTTCGCGAAGATCGCAGCGTGCTCGACATCATCGATGCCGACTTCACGCATCTGAACGAGCGCCTGGCGCTGCACTACGGCATCGATGGCATCTACGGCGAACAGTACCGACGCGTTCCGGTCGAGGATCCCGCCCGACGCGGTGTTCTGGGTCACGGCAGCTTCCTGACCATTACCTCCGTTTCGACGCGAACGTCGCCGGTCACGCGCGGCAAGTGGATTCTCGACAACATGCTGGGATTGCCGCCGCCCGATCCGCTGCCGAACGTGCCGGCAATCGAGGCGAGCGCCACCGGTGAACCACAAACGCTCAGGGAGCAGTTGACGCTGCACCGTGAGGATCCCGTCTGTGCCGCGTGTCATCAGCTCATGGATCCGATCGGATTTGCACTTGAGAATTTCGATGCCGTTGGACGCTGGCGTGTCGAGGACCGCGGCAAGGCCATCGATGTCGTCGACACGCTCTACGACGGCACGCAAATCGACGGCATCGGGGGCTTGAGGGCATTCCTGCTCGATAACCGCTATCTCTTCACGCAGACGCTGTCCGAGAAGCTCATGACGTACGCGCTCGGCCGGAGCCTCGAGGCCGCGGACATGCCTGTAATCCGGCAGATCCTGCGCAGCGCCGAAGAGAACGACTACCGATTCTCGTCAATAATTTGGGGTATAGTCAGCAGTCCGGCGTTCCAGATGCGAACGGCGCCAGAGGCTGGCGATGCCGATTTGGTGGTGGCCCGGACGACGGGCGACTGAGATTTTGTTCGATTCGATTGACCAGATAGACGTCGCAATAAGATTGGGGAGAAATCAATGAAAGTCCTTTCCCGAAAGCACCTTTCCCGCAGGACCTTCCTGCACGGCGCCGCGGGCCTCGGAGTTGGCCTGCCGCTGCTCGACGCGATGGTACCCGCGATGGCGCAGTCAGCCGCGCCGACGCCGATGCGCTTCGGCTTTGTCTACACGCCCCACGGCTACATCCTCAAGGAGTGGGTGCCGGACCAGGTCGGCAGGGACTTCGCGCTCAAGGTGATCATGCAGCCTCTCGAGCGCTTCCAGGACGACCTGATCGTCATCAGCAACCTGGCGATGCGCCCTGACAACGTGACCGGCTCAGGGCATGCCACGTCCAATTCGACGTATCTCAGCGGAGCGCTCGCGAAGAACACGCGCGGCGCCGACGTCGCTGCGGGTACGACGATCGACCAGCTCATCGCGCAGAAGATCGGTCAGGACACGCCGCTGCCGTCGATGCAACTCGCCATCGAAGACAACTCCAACATGATCGGCGTTTGCGACGGCACGAGCAGTTGCACGTATCTCGACGTGATGGCCTGGAGTTCGCCCGACACGCCGCTGCCGAACCAGATCAACCCGCGCGTGGTGTTCGAGCGGATGTTCGGCGACGGCGGTACGCCGGAAGAGCGCGTCGCGCGAATGCAAGCCGACAAGAGCCTGCTCGACGCAGTCATGCGTTCCGCCGGCCACCTGCAGAAGGATCTCGGCCACGAAGACCGCGTTCGCATCGACGACTACCTTGAGAACCTGCGCGAAGTGGAACGCCGCATCGGCAATCTCGAGGCGCGCGCCGAAGACATGACGCTCGATGTGCCCGATGCGCCGGTGGATATCCCGGAGCTTTACGCGGACCACGTCGGCCTGATGTTCGATCTGCAGGCACTGGCGTTCCAGTCCGACACGACGCGCGTGACGACGTTCATGATGTCACGCGAGCTCAACAACCGCGCCTATCCGCAGATCGGTGTGCCGGGCCAGCACCATGCGCTTTCGCATCATGGCTACAAGCCCGAGCAGGAATCCCACCACGCGATGATCAACACGTATCACGTGTCGCTGTTCGCGGATTTCGTCGAGAAGCTCGCCAATACGCCGGACGGCGACGGCAGCCTGCTCGACCATTCGATGCTGCTCTTCGGCAGCGGCATGGGCGACGGCAACGTGCACAGCAAGGATCCCATCTCGAGCATGGTGGTCGGCGGTGCGCACGGCAAGCTCGACACGCATCGGCACATCCAGATGCCGAAGAGCACGCCGCAGTCGAACCTGCTCGTGTCGATCCTCAACGTTGCCGGAGTTCCGACCGAGTCGATCGGCAACAGCACTGGATCGGTGCCGCTGCAGGCGTGAATTGCCGACGGTAGATTCCGGGATCAACGCTTCTGACATCGCTGTGGTCGGAACATACCGGCCACAGCGTTTTCAGGGTCCTGCGCCTGGCGTTGCTTCGGGCACGGACGCAGCAAGCGCGAGTCCTTTTCACACTTCGACCACGGCACAGGCAACTTCGTAACATTTATACAACAAATTCTGCTGTTCGTTGCGAAAAACGTTGCCATTTTCCAACGATAAACGGTATATTCCGCCCGTCAATAACCGCACACTGTGAGGGAGCAAGGGGATGAAACGACGCAGGTCACTGAAATTACAGCCGCTGGCGGCAGCCATCGCGCTCACGTTACCGGTTGCAGGCTACGCGCAGCTCGAAGAAATTATCGTCACGGCCGAGCGCCGCGCAGCTTCGGAGCTCGCGACCGCCATTTCGGTCGAGGTGTTCACGCAGGCGCAGCTCAATCTGGACAGGCTGCAGACCGTCGACGACCTGCAGAACATGACGCCGAATCTCACCGTCAACTACCAGGGATTTACGATCCAGTCGGTCAATATCCGCGGCGTCGGTAACGCCGTCGGTAACCCGAACATCCAGCCCGGCGTCGTCGTCATGAAGGACGGCATGATCGCCGGCGAGACGGTCGTCATCCAGCAGAACTTCCTCGACGTCGAGTCCATCGAGATCCTGCGCGGTCCGCAGGGCACGTTCGTCGGTCAGGCCTCGACGGGCGGCGCCGTGGTGATCAACGCGGCGCGTCCGAACTTCGACGGCATCAATGGCTGGATCGAAACGAGGATGGGCGACTATGCCGATTCGAAGCTCTCAGGCGCCATCAACCTGCCGTTGACCGAGAATGTCTCCACGCGTTTCGCGTTCAACAACGAAACGCGCGACAGCTACTACAACAACAACCTCGTCCATGAGCAGGGGCCGCCCACCTATTGGGAGACCGGCATCCACCCGGGCAATATCGACAGCCAGAACTTCCGCGTCAGCGTCCTGTTCCAGCCCCATGACCGTCTCAGCGTGCTCGGCCGTGCCGAGTTCAACTCGATCTGGAGCGACTCCGACGCGCCGTACCAGCCGAATCCGAGGCGCTACATAAACCCGAACGACCCCACGGGCTTCGGTCAATCGCAATACTATGCGTACTCCGAGAGTCAATTGAGTGGCGGAGCGCATGACCCGTACACGCTCGCGCACAACGTACGCGACGGCTACATGGAGTCGGTGACCAACCTCTTCAGCCTCGATGTCACGTACAACTTCCAGAACGGCCTACAGTTCAATTCGCGAACCGGCTACCAGGACAACGACTTGCGGACGACCGGAGATACGGATGCAACGCGAGCGACGGCCCACCACTGGCGTATCGACGTAGGCCCCGATAACGACTACTACAACCACGAGTTCACGCTGCTGTCGCCTGCTGACAACCGGCTGACGTGGCTCGTCGGCACGGCCTGGTATCACCGCTTCACGCCTGTGCAGGTCGCAACTGACCGGTGGAACGTTCCTTGCGGTTACCAGGCACAGGGCGGGGTCATCAACGAGTGTCTTCTGGAGGATGACCAGCCGCAGCAGCGCGTCATGGCTGACGTCTACACGATCCAGCGGCACGCGGGTCTCTTCGGACAGCTCACCTACGACATCTCCGATACGCTCGAACTCGAGTTCGGCGCACGGATGTCCTGGGACAACAACATCAACTATCTGCGGGTACACGTCATGGTGGACATCCCGCCCGAGGGCGGCGGTTTTCCATGCAGCGATCCCGAGTTCATCCGACCGCAACCTTTTGACGAATACATTTGTATCAACCCGGTCACGTTTGACAACTCGTATTCGAAGTTCAAAGAAGACGAACCGACCTGGAAGATCGGCCTGAACTGGACGCCGGGTGACGAGCATTTCATCTACGGCTTCTATTCCCGTGGCTACAAGTCCGGCGGTGTGGACGGCGGTTCGACCTTCCTTAACGAGATCGTCGACCACTACGAATTGCTCGACGGCCGGATGCAGGTCCAGGCCGCCGCGTTCTATATGGACTACGAGAAGATGCAGCAGGAGGCCTTCCTGATTCAGACCACGCCTGGCCTGTTGTCCTACGCCGACGGCATCTTCAACATCGGCGACTCGACCATCGACGGCATCGAACTCGAAGTCGATGCGCAGTTCGGCGGTTTCGGCCTGAATTTTGGCGCCGGTCTCGTCAATTCCTCGCTTGGCGGAATCACAACGGTCGATGGGCGCTTGCTTGACCAGAGCATCGTATCGCCCCAGGGCAATTGGCGGCGGGGTTGTCGGCCCGGCGAGGCAGACGGGACGTTCGGAGACGGCGACGCCTTCCCTTGCTTCGATTACGTGGGCAGCGTCGGATTCGTCAACCTGGCCTCGGCGGACAATCTGTTCTCGCCGAACTTCTCGTGGAACATCGCCATCGATTACGCCATCGAGCTCAGCAACGGGGCGACGGTACGGCCGAGAATGTCGTACAGCTATGCCGATGCGGCATACTCGTCACTGTTCCAGGCTGACAATTTCTTCCGCACCGACGAGCGCAAGCTCACAAACGTCTCGATCAGCTACGAGCGCGACGCGTGGGCAGCCTATCTGTTCTGCAACAACTGCGCGGACGAGGTCTACATCACTTCCGCGGTAAACACCGTGCCCAGCCGCGTTGTCTACAATCCACCGCGAACGATGGGCGTGCGGTTCCGCTACGACTTCGAATAACACTCTTCGACAACAACGTCGGTATGGCGGCGACCCACTCCGGGTCGCCGCTTTTTTTTGAACGATCGTCATGCCGGCTTTTCAGTGCGGTCACCTCGCTGACCGCGTGTCGAACTGGAGCGGCTGGTCATCGATTGAGCGCGGCGTCACTCAATGTAGTAATTGTCCAACAGCACTTGCCAGTGCTTGGATACGGTGTTGGCAAGTGCCCACGCGGGAGCGTATAGTAATTTCGCCCGATTAAAGAACAACAAGATTTCAAAACAACAAACCAAGGGATCTAATCATGAAACTTAGCACGCCATCGAAACTGCAACCACTGGCGGCGGCGATCGCGCTCGCGATGCCTGTCGCAGGTTACGCGCAGCTGGAGGAGATCATCGTCACGGCCGAGCGACGTGCTGCGTCGGAACTCACGACGGCCATCTCGGTCGAGGTGTTCACGCAAGCGCAACTGAATCTCGACAGGCTGCAGACTGTCGACGACCTGCAGAACATGACGCCCAACCTGACCGTCAACTACCAGGGATTCACGATCCAGTCGGTCAATATCCGCGGCGTCGGCAACGCCGTCGGTAATCCGAACATCCAACCCGGCGTGGTCGTCATGAAGGACGGCATGATCGCCGGCGAGACGGTCGTCATCCAGCAGAATTTCCTCGACGTCGAGTCGATCGAGATCCTGCGCGGCCCGCAGGGTACCTTCGTCGGCCAGGCATCGACGGGCGGCGCCGTGGTGATCAACGCGGCGCGGCCGAATTTCGACGGCGTCAACGGCTGGATCGAAGCGCGCGTGGGCGACTACGCCGATTCAAAGCTCAGCGGCGCCGTAAACCTGCCGTTGACCGAGAACGTCTCCACGCGTTTCGCGTTCAGCAATGAAACACGCGACAGCTATTACAACAACAACCTCATCCATGAGTCGGGCCCGCCCACCTATTATGAGACCGGCATTCACCCGGGCAACATGGACAGCCAGAACTTCCGCGCCAGCATCCTGTTCCAGCCCCATGATCGCCTCAGCGTGCTCGGCCGTGCCGAGTACAATACGATCTGGAGCGACTCAGACGCTCCGTACCAGCCGAATCCGAGGCGCTTCAGGAATCCGAGCGACCCCACGGGCTGGGGCCAGTCGCGTTACTATGCATACTCGGAGAGCCAATTCACGGGCACCGAGTTTGACCCGTACACGCTCGCGCACAACGTACCCAGCGGCTACATGGAGTCGGTCACGAACCTCTTCAGCCTTGATGTCACGTACAACTTCCAGAATGGTCTTCAGTTCAATTCGCGAACCGGCTACCAGGACAACGACCTGCGGACCATCGGAGATACGGATGCGACTCGAGTCTCGGCCGAACACTGGACGATCGACGTGGGCCCCGACAACGACTATTACAACCAGGAATTCACGCTGCTGTCGCCCGCAGACAACCGGCTGACGTGGATCGTCGGAACGGCCTGGTATCACCGCTTCACGCCGGTGCAGGTCTCGGTCAACCGGTGGAACTTCCCGTGCGGTTACCAACCGACGGACGGCTCGATCACGCCGTGCATTTTTGAGGATGACCGGCCGGGTCTTCGCGTCCTGTTCGACGGATACACTGTCCAGCGGCACGCGGGACTCTTCGGACAGCTTACCTACGACATCTCCGATACGCTTGAGCTTGAGTTCGGCGCGCGGATGTCATGGGACAACAACGTCGCCTGGAACCGGACACACGTCGCGATCGATATTCCGCCCGAGGGCGGCGGTTTTCCGTGCAGCGATCCCGAGTTCATCAGACCGCAACCTTACAACGAATACATCTGCGTCAATCCGGCAAACTTTGCCAACACGAGAACGAAGTTCAAGGATGACCAACCGACCTGGAAGATCTGCCTGACCTGGACGCCGGGCGACGAGCAC
>JAQAJI010000004.1 GCA_028278665.1 Candidatus Rariloculus versatilis | reverse complement strand
GCTTCATGTTCCGGTTTCATCCTGATCCACGCTGTGATGCGGTGCTCCGGGTCTGCGGAGTCGAGCCGGAAATGAGCCTGCGCACCATCGGCTCGAAAAACTCCAGCGGCAAACTCTCGTTACCGGGATCGATGGCCTCGATGTCGTATCGTTCAACGAATTCCGCAGTCCAGTCGAAATACGGGTGACCGCGCCATTGTTCGCGGGCATGAATGAAGTCGGGATCGTCCGACTCATAGTATCCGTGCAGGTGTATTCGCTGAAAGATTCCGTGGTGTTCGAGCATCCAGGCATTCTTTTTCGAAACGAAAGGGCGTACGAGGTCCGCGGCGAATCT
Source organism: Candidatus Rariloculus versatilis (assembly GCA_028278665.1). Classification (GTDB taxonomy): domain Bacteria; phylum Pseudomonadota; class Gammaproteobacteria; order Steroidobacterales; family Rariloculaceae; genus Rariloculus; species Rariloculus versatilis. The sequence continues at coordinate 37,646 of JAQAJI010000004.1, read as the reverse complement.
TTCGTGGTTGTCGGCACAGACGACGAACCCGATGTCATGGAACAGGCCCGTAACGATCGTTTCCTCATCGTGACTGTCGCGGTACAGCATGGTGGCCGTCTGCAAGCAGTGCTCGTAGTTGTTGATCAGGTAGCCGAACGTGGGAGCGCTTCGCGAAGCGGCAAACAATTCCAGCGCCTGCCGGGCGCGCTCCTCCGCAAGATATTCGGCGCGCTGCCGATTCATTATCGCCCAGTCCTCCTGCCGGTAGTCGTCAATGTTGCAATGCTCGATGTATTGCCAGTCGGGACGCAGCAGGCGATCGCGCTCTCCGGCCTTTCGCCGTACGCCTTGAGTCCTATTCGTTCCGGTTGTCATGATTCGTTTCCTCTGCACGGCCACGCGCCACTGTTGTGCCTGGCGGTCCGGGAGCCTGCGCCGCAGGAATTCACCGCTGCGGATCCGCTCTCATCCGCCCCGTCGCCCGATCGATTTCGTCGAATGTGGCCCGATATTCACCTCGATCGATCGATTGTGCACACGGCGATGGCGAGTTTGCGCTTTCGCGACTTCCTACGGCACAGGCTCCTGGCGCTCATTGGCGACCTGCCGAAATATTCCAAAGCCCATGTAGGCAAGCAGGATCGACAGGATCGGATTGATGTAATTGAACAACGCCCACGGTGCATACGCCAGCGGCGAAAGGCCCAGAACGCCCATGCAGAATGCCCCGGATGTCGTCCATGGGATCAACGGCGTGGTCAGTGTTGCACCTTCTTCAAGGCAACGTGACATCAGGTGGTTCTCAAGCTTCTGTTCCCTGTAGGACGACTTGAACAACTGCCCTCCGAAGATAATCGACAGGTAGGCTTCGCCCATGCTCATGTTGGCCACCAGGCCGGCGCCGATGGTGGCGGTCATCAGGCTGGCGGCGCGCCTCACGCGGGCCAGAATGCCGTTCATCAGCACGCGTACGAACCCGGCCCGGTCCAGCAGTCCGCCCAGCGCCAGTGCGATCAACGCCAGCGAGAGCGTCCACATCATGCTCTGGATGCCGCCGCGGCTGAGCAGCGAATCGAGCTGCTCGTGACCGGAGTTGGGGGCAAAGCCGCCCGGCAGCCTGTTGAAAACGTCCACGCCCGGCCGGTGCTGAACCGCCCCGGCAAGAATGACGGCCGTCGCGACGCTGGCGAGCATGCTGGGCTCCGCCGGTACGCGCCTCCGGCTCAGGGCCAGCAATACGCGCAGCGGCAGCAGCGCCAGCGGACCGATGGCGAACTGGCCCGAGAGACCCGCCTGGAGCTCGAGCAGTTGCTCCGGTGAGAGCGTGTGCCCGGCAAACCGCAGGCCCAGCAAGGAAAACGCGGCCAGGCAGATGATGTAGGTCGGGCCGCTGGTGTAGAACATGGACCGAATGTGGGCGTAGATGTCCGTCTCCGCGGTCATGGCGGCCAGGACGGTCGTATCGGATACCGGGGACATCTTGTCGCCGAAGCTGGCCCCGGAAATCACCATCCCCGCGACGATGGGCAGTGGTATGTCCAGCGCCCCTCCGAGACCGATCAGTACAACGCCCGCCGTCGCGATCGTGCCCCAGGACGTACCCGTCGCCAGCGACATGAACGTGCAAAGCAGGAGGCCGGCCGGCAGGAAGACAGCCGGATGCAGCAGATCGATACCGTAGTAGATAAGGCTTCCGATGGTCCCACCCTCGAGCAGGGAAGCGACCAGAACGCCGATGAGGATGAATATGTAGATGGCGCCAAGACCCTTGGCGATACCGGACGTCATCGCCGTCTTTATCGAAGCGTAATCGTGGCCGATGGCGGCCGCATTGCCCGCTATCCAGATCAGGGCCACGATCAGCAGGCTGTGCAGATTGATCCCAAACCCAAGCAGGCCGACGATCACGATGGCGACGACGCCGCCGAAGCTGAGCACGCAATGCGGTAAACCAGGCTCTCGTGGGTCTGTCATCCGTTTGTCTCAGAGAGCGGGGACGGGGTGGCTCTTTGGCAAGCGGTTCACTTCGCCGATGATCTCGAACCTGCGTTCAACCGCGGCTTGTGTCCTTGCATCGGCAATTGAGGCCGGTGTGTCCTTGCCGTCGGTGAAGGATAGTACTTTCAAGCGCTCCGTTTCCGGTAATCGTTGGGCGGCGACTTCTCAGTAAACCAGGGGCGAGCGTCCATGGATATGACGCGGCGGCGCCTTCGTTTGGTGGCTTTCCGAGCCGGGCGAGCTTACCGCCGTGCATGACGGTCGACGTGCCGGTCGACTCCACAGTCCGGATCGCGATTCCGTTCGAGGACCGTTCCGGTGCGAGAGTGTCCCATTGCCACATCCTCGACCGCGCCCAGGCCAGCATGATGGGGCAACTTTACGTACTGCCCTGGCCCGCGGTTCGTTCGCACGATACGCTACGGTTCCCGCAATCCGAATCCGACGCCGTTACAACGACGATGCCTGAGCCTGCAGCCGAAATCGAGGAATGAACACCGGGATTCACGAGACACGAAGGAGGGAGATCATGACCGCAACAGCGAATCGCCAGGCGAACCGATCATTGGCTGGCGCACCAGCGCGGCCATTGCACCTGACATTCCTTGCGATCGCAGCCCTGGCGCTGCCGCTGGCGGCGATCGCAGGCGCGGTTCCACGCGCGACGCCCGAGGAAGTGGGCCTGTCGTCGGAGCGGCTCGGGCGCATCACCGAAGTCGTGCGCCGGCATATCGAAGCCGGTGACGTGTCGGGCGCCGTGACGCTGGTGGCGCGGCGTGGTCACATCGCGCACTTCGAAGCACAGGGATTTCTCGATATCGAGTCGCAGACGCCGCTGCCGACTGACGCGATCTTCCGGCTCGCGTCGATGTCGAAACCAATCACCGCGGTGGCGATCATGATGCTCGTCGAGCAGGGCGAGATCCGGCTCGACGATCCCGTTTCGCGGTTCATTCCCGAGTTTGCGGACTCGGACAAGGTCGCCGTGCCGCGACCGGGCGGCGAGGACGGCGAGTTCGATCTCGTCACCGCGAATCGCCCGATCACCGTGCGCGACCTGCTTACCCACGGTTCCGGGCTCGTCAGCGGCGGGCTCGGCGCACGGGCCGCCAACGAGATCGCGCCGCGCACGGAGCGCGACACGCTCGCAAGCTGGATCCCGAAGCTTGCCGCCGTGCCGCTCGACTTTCAGCCCGGAACGCTGTGGCGCTACAGCGGCCTTGCGGGCTTCGACGTCATGAGCCGGATCGTCGAGGTCGTTTCCGGCGAGGATTACGACGACTTCCTCAACGAGACTCTTCTCGGGCCGCTCGGCATGCCCGATACCGGATTCTGGTTCGACGGCGGGCAGGCAGACCGCGTACCGACCTATTACTCGCGCACTCCCGAGGGCCTGACCCGGACGCCGCGCCCGCTCAATCGCATCTATCTCTCAGGCGCCGGCGGCATGGCGAGTTCCGCGGAGGACTACCTGCAGTTCGCCCAGATGCTGCTCAACGGCGGCGAACTCAACGGCAGGCGTTTCCTCGGCGCTCGGACGGTCGAGTTCATGACGGCCAATCACACGGGCGACCTGGTCAACGGCCAGTTCGGACGGCCCGCGCACGGCATGGGATTCGGGCTCAGCATGCAGGTCGTCGAGGACCCCGTAGCCGCGCGGCTGGCCGTGTCGAAGGGCGCATACGGCTGGGCCGGCGGCACGGGCGTGAGCTTCTGGATCGAGCCCGCCGAAGACATGATCTCGCTCTACATGGTCCAGGGCGGATCGGGCGGCCAGCTCAGGCGAGCGTTCGAGAACGCGGTGCGCCAAGCCATCATCGACTGACAGGAGCGCCCAAAGACGCGCCGGACCGGGACCACGCCGCGGCCGGCGGACCGCAGGGGGCTCGCCCGGGAGCAGCAGCACCGGATCAAGCGGAGACCGCAGTTGTCCTCGCCGTGCGGCGTCGCGCGCCTACCCGCGCCGCTCCTCATCGAGCAGCTCCGCGACCGCCTGCTGCAACGCGTTCGCGATCCGTTCGGCTTGCGACTCGCCAGCGCCGCTCTGCCCGAGTTCGGCCACGCTGAGCGGTCCGCCGAACACGACCTCAACCCGGCCGAACCGGGGCAGGCGCCGATGCCGCGGCCAGGCCTCGTAGGCACCGGCAATTGCGGTCGGCACGACCTGAGCGTCCGGGGCGGCTTCGAGCATCACGCCGATGCCCTGCTGGAAGTTCTGCAGTTCACCCGTACGTGAGCGGCGCCCCTCGGGAAACCAGACGACCGACTGACCGGCGGCAAGCACAGCTCGCCCGGTCCGGATTGCGCCCGCGAGGTCCTGATCCGGATCGACGGCAAACACCCGGGTCGCCCGGCTCACGAGACGCTGCAGGGAACCGGCGAACATGATGCCGACCCAGGCGGCCCAGTGGGTGTCGCGCAGCACGCGGCCCGGCAGCGCGGCGGCGATCGCCGCGGGATCGAGAAAGCTCACATGGTTCGCGGCGATGACGCACGGCGTTCCGCTGTCCGGCAGGTGTTCGCGGCCGCGCACGCGCAGCCGGAACAACGTTCGCATGAGCAGTCTGTCCATGGCGAACAACAAGGCGCCGAGAGTCCGCAGGAAGATGTTCGGCCGCTCGACTTCGGGCAGGTCCGACTCGGCCTCGCCCGAAAGCTTCGCTTCGGCGGCGGGCGCCGTTCGAACCTGCTCGAGCAGGTCGCGCAGCGAAAGGATCTGCGCGACGGCTTCTCCGCTGAGTGCAATGCCGAAGCGGCGTTCGATCTCGAGCGTCATCGTGACCCATTGGAGCGAATCGATCTTGAGGTCGAGCTGCGGGCTCGTATCGAGGGACAGCGTCTCGTCCGGATAGCGTTCGCCGAGCCAGCGCCAGACGTCTCCCGTGATGCCGGACTCGATCAGGCGCTTGTCGTCATCGCTGAGCGGTGCCGACGCCGGCACCCGCTCGCGCACGTTGGCACCGGCGTAGATCTCAGGCAGAAGGTGGCGCTTGAGCTTGCCGAGCGCCGTTCTGGGCAGCGCCTCGCGCGCGAGCCGGTAGTCGCCGATGCGCTTGTAGGCGGGCAGACTCATCGACAGCCGTTCGACATCGTCGCGCACGAGTTCCGCTTGCCTGAGCGCGCCTCGCTGGCGCATCGCGTCCTCGTCCGGCACCGCGAGCGCCACGAGTTCGCCCTCGTTGTCGAGAACCGCGATCTCGCCCAGCAAGGGCGACGTCGCGTACACGGCCTCGACCTCGTCGGGAAACACATTCTTGCCGTCGGGCAGGACAATGACTTCCTTGTTTCGACCGGCGATATGCAGAAAGCCGTCGGTATCGCACCAGCCGAGGTCGCCCGTGCGAAACCAGCCGTCCTCGGTGAATACTGCACTCGTGGCCTCAGGATTGTTCCAGTAGCCTGCGAAGACGTTGGGTCCCCGCACAAGAATCTCACCGTGCGCCTGACCGGCTACGGGCTCGATCCGCAGTTCCACGCCCGCAAGCGCTTGCCCTTCGGTCCCGAGCCTGCGCTTGCGGCGCTGGTTGAAGGTCACGACGGGCGACGTTTCCGTGAGCCCGTAACCGGTCAGCACCGTCCAGCCGAGGCCTTCGAGCTTGCGGGCGAGTTTGCCGTCGAGTTTTGCGCCGCCGCAGCCGAGCATCGAGAGATGAGCGCCGATGGCCTTGTGCAGCGGACGGAAGAAGAGCTTGCCGAGCCTGAGCCCAGTGGCACGGCGGGCGGCCACGCTCACAGCCATGAGGATCGCAAACATTCGCGCCGCACGCCCGCCGCGGCCCGCGACGCGCGTCTCGATCGCGCTGCAAAGCGCCGCGCACAAGGCAGGCACCGCGAGCAGTGCCGTCGCTTTGGCTTCTGTCGTTGCACGCGTAAGCTCGGGGCCCGAGACACCGGAGGGCAGCACGAGCACGGCACCGCTGCCGAGCACCGTGAGCAGGCCCACGGTAAACGGATAGGTGTGATGGAACGGCAACGGGACCGCGACCCGATCGCTCGCGCGGATGAGCCTCGCGCGCAGCAACGCGTTCACGTTCGAGGCGAGGTTGCCGTGCGTAAGCGGCACGGCCTTCGGCGTTCCGGTGGTCCCCGAGGTGTAGAGCAGTGAAGCGACCTGACCGGCCTCGACCGGCGGTTGATCGGGGTCGCCGGAGGGCAGGCCGGTCCACGAGCCGTCGTTGCCTGACGCATGACCGCCCTCCTCCGCCGAGCCTTCCCGAACCGCCGCACTGTCGGCGTGCGCGAGGCTGTGCAAACTGCGCGCGTCGGAGTCCGCGCCGTCGAGCAGAACGAACTCGATTTCGGGAACGGCGTCCGTCTCGTGGAGTTCCGCCGCGTGACTCGCGGTTGTCACCACGAGTTTCGCGCCGCGGTGGTTCAGGATAGAGGCGATGTCATTCGGCCGATACTGATCGTCGGCCGGTATCGCGGTCGCACCGTTTTCGACAATGCCGAACCAGGCGGCGACCCACGCGGGGCTGTTCGGACCCCAGAGCAGGATCGTGTCTTCGGGTCCGATCCCTCGCCGATGCAACCCGGCCGCGACCCGGCGGATGTCCCGATAGAGGGTGTCGTAGGAGAGCGTGTCCGGACTGCCGGGCCCGAACGCGATGATCGCGGGCGCGCCGCCGCGCCCGGGAAATGTCGCGACGAGTTCCCTGAGTGTCTTGAAGTCAGCCGTGTCCGCCACGCCGCGCCAGATCGTTCTCAGTCGGCAGCGCCGGCGCCGGGGTCCTTGACCCTTCCGGGGTCGGCTCCGGCAGCGGCGCCGTCATCGGTGTCGGTGTTGTCGCCCGCGTCAGCGTCGGCGCCCATTTCGATGTTGTCGCCGGCGTCGGCGTCAACGCCCACTTCGATGCTGTCGCCCGCGTCGGCGTCAGTTGTCATGTCGGGGTTGTCGTGCGCATCGGAGTCAGCCCCAGATCCGACACCGCCGGAGACCGCTTCGCCAGCGACGATACTCGCGGCCGCCGCGGCAACCGCGAGTGTCGGCTCTTCCTCGAATTCCTCCGCCGCCATCGCCCACACGCTCAGGAAGAACGCCGCGATGATCGGCCCGATCACGACGCCCGCGAGACCGAACGCGGCGAGCCCGCCAAGCGTCGACAGCAGGATCAGGTAATCGGGCATGCGCGTATCGCGGCCGACGAGGACCGGACGCAGCAGGTTGTCGACGAGCCCGATGATGAACACCCCGACGGCGATCAGGACGATGCCGCCGACGAGATTCCCGCCAGCGATCAGCACAATTGCCGCAGGTATCCAGACCAGTGCCGGCCCCACTGCCGGGACGATGCTGAGCAGCGCCATGAGGACGCCCCAAAGCACGGGCGCGCCGATGCCGAGCACCGCAAATGCGGCGCCGCCGATCGCTCCCTGCACGACGCCGACGACGAAGGTGCCCTTGATGGTCGCGCGCGAGACCTCCGCGAACCTCGCGAGCAGGTGCCGCTCTCGCTCGTCGCCGAGCGGCAGCGCGTGCACGACACCGTCGAGTATCCGCCGGCCGTCGCGCAGAAAGAAGAACAGCAGATAGCTCATCAGGAAGAAGTATACGGTCACGCGGACCGTGTCCTGGCCGATCGCCAATGCCTGCGTTGCAATGAACTGGCTGGCTTGGATGGCGCCCGCCGAGAGTTGACCCTGCAGGCGCTCCGCATCGACACCCAGCGACTGGAGCAGTGACAGGACAAGCGGCACATTCTGCTCGACGAATCGGTACACCGCGGCCGGATCGACTTCGCCGTCGGCGAGGCGGTCGTAGAGCCCGGCGGCTTCCGTCGTCACCGCAGCGATTACGCCGGCAAGCGGCAGGATGACAACGACGAGGACGAGCAACATGCTGGCCGCTGCGGCGAGCGACTTGCGTCCGCCAAGTCTCTGCTCGATACGACCATGAACCGGAAAGACGACGATTCCGAGCGCAACGGCCCAGAAAACCGGCTGCAGAAACCCGCTTACCAGCCAGACAAATGCGATCGTGACGACGACGAGAAGCGCAACGAAGAACGTCCGGTCAATCGTGTCGTTGCTCAGCATTGCCGGCCGCCCTGGTCACGAGTTTCTGCCATTCGAATCGCGATTGTAGCGCGGGCCGGCGAAGCACAGCAGGGCGGGATGCGGCGCTTCGCCGCCTCGTCGGCCGATCAGCCGTTTTCGGCGAGTCGGGCTCGTGCCCCGGTCAGCCCGCGAATCTCCCCTAGGGCCGCGATGATCGCGCGGGACCTCGCGTACCGGCGCGTGCTCGCGACCGGAACCATTGCGGGTCCATGGTGCAGGCATACCGCCCGCTGCCCGACCCCGCCTGTGGACATGGCACGCGACCTCGGTATGCTTGACGTTTCGCGGTCATCCACGTGCAGCGCAACAGGCAGTCCGAAGCGAGAGTGCCGGGCCGCACCCGGAAACGCAGCGCGACTCGTGCCGCGCGGCCGACCAGGGTCAGGGAGTCGAACATGCCGGTTCTTCGAAAGTTGATCGTTTGCGTCGCTGTCGGAGCGCTGTGTTCGGCCGTCGCCGCACAGGAATCCGGCGACTCGAACAAGCCCGTATTGCATGGCAAGCACTGGGTCGCGATCACGGGCAAGCCGCTCGGCGTGACGGCCGGCGCGACGATCTTCGCGCGCGGCGGCAACGCGGTCGACGCGGCGTGCGCGATGCTCGCAGCGGTCGCGACCATGTGGGACACGCTCGGCTGGGGCGGCGAGACGCAGGCGCTGATCCATGACCCGCGCAGCGGCGAAGTCATGGCGATCAACGCGCTTGGTGCGGCGCCGTCGGACGCTACGCCGGAGTTCTTCCGCTCGCGCGGCATGCGGCAACCGCCGGAGTACGGCCCGCTCGCTGCCGTGACGCCGGGCACGCCCGGCGGCCTCATGGTGATGCTCGCAGAGTTCGGCACGATGAGCCTCGCCGAAGTGCTCGCGCCGGCGGTCGAGATGGCCGACGGCTACCCGATCGAGCAGAGCCGCGCCGAGAGCATCGAGGACAACAAGTCGCTGCTGACCGGCTGGGAAGCGTCGCGCCGGATCTTCCTGCCGCACCACGACGAGGACGCACCGTTCCGTTGGTCCGCGCCCTTTCCGGGCGAGCTGTTCCGGCAACCGGAATTGCTCGCGACACTGAACAAGCTCGTCGAGGCGGAGCGAGAAGCGCTAAAAGCCGGCAAGTCGCGCGAAGAAGCAATCATGGCCGCATACGACCGCTTCTACCGCGGCGACGTCGCTCGCGACCTCGTTCGGGGCGTGCAGGCCGAGGGCGGCCTGTTCCAGATGAGCGATCTTGACCGTTGGCAGGTCCATGTCGAGGAACCGGTGACCACCCGGTACAAGGACATTGACGTCTACAAACTGACCCACTGGGTGCAGGGACCCGTGATGCTCCAGACGCTCAACATCCTCGAGGATATCGACCTCAAGCGCATGGGCTACAACAGCGCGAGCTACATCCACGCGCTCTACCAGGCGATGAACCTGGCATTCGCGGACCGCGACTTCTACTACGGCGACCCCTACTTCCCGCCCGCGGAACCGATCGCGGGCCTGTTGTCGAAGGAATACGCGCGCCAGCGCCAGGCCGAGATCGACTGGGACCGCAACGATCCGGGCGTGCGTCCCGGCGATCCCTATCCGTTTCAGGGCGAAAGCAATCCCTGGACGGAACTGCTCGACGAGTGGCGTCCGAGAGTCCTGAATCGCAACCGCGCCGAGCTCATCGACGCGCCGGACCGCATGACTCACGACGAGGCCTTCCTCGCCGGCACAACGTCGATCCAGGCGGCGGACGAAAACGGCTGGGTCGTTTCGATCACACCGAGCGGCGGCTGGATCCCGGCGTTCATTGCCGGCACGACCGGCATCGGGCTCTCCCAGCGCATGCAGAGCTTCGGTATCGACGCGTCGCACAATCCGTTCAACGTCGTGGAGCCCGGCAAGCGCCCGCGTGCGACGCTGAGCCCGGGTCTGGCGCTCAGGGACAGTCAACCCTTCCTGTCATTCGCTGTCCAGGGCGGCGATGCGCAGGACCAGAACCTGCTGCAATTCTTTCTGAACGTCGTCGAATTCGACATGAACGTTCAGCAGGCGGTCGAAGCCGCCAACATCAACAGCTACCAGATGCACAGTTCCTTCGGGACCCAGCGCAGCGAGCCCGGCCGACTCCTGGTCCGGGCGGATACGCCTTTTCGCGTAATGCGCGAACTGCGACGCATGGGTTACGAGGTCGAGACCTGGGAGAAAACCTCAGGACCGATCACGGCCATCCACTTCGATCGGCAGCACGGCACGATGTGGGGCGGAGCGAGCGACTTCGGTGACGACTACGGGATCGCGTGGTAACGGCATCTCGCCGATTCGGGAAGCAAGCCTTGGACGAAAACAAGACTCGCAACACACCGGCGGACAGCGCCCATGATACGGCGGCAGACACACCGCTCGAAGCGGCGCTAGCAACGGAACTCGATGCGGCGGTGCTGCGGCGCCTGCTCTCGCACTTCGACGATCGCAAGGACGTGCAGAACATCGAGTTGATGATTCTCGCCGGGTTCTGCCGAAACTGCCTGAGCAAGTGGTACCTGGAGGCGGCGCGCGAGCAGGGCATCGACCTCGATCTCGACGCCGCCCGCGAACGTATCTACGGCATGCCCTATGGTGAGTGGAAGTCGCGCTACCAGGCCGAAGCGACGCCCGAGCAGCTCGCGAAGTTCAAGGAATCGCAGGGCAAGGAGGGTTTCGCTACGGGAAACCCAAAGGATCCCGGGACTAGTAGCGGCGGCTGATCGCGAACCGCGCGAGGCCGGCCAGACCTTCCCGAAACTTCGACCGCGGCAGCGGATCGAGCGCGCGTACCGCCTCGTTCGCCTCGTCCTGCGCCCGCTCCGCGGTGTAGCGAATCCCGCCGGACGTCTCGATGGCAAGTTGAATCGACTTGAAGTTCTGCGTGCTGCCCGTCTCGATCGCTTCGCGGATCATGTGGCGTTCCGCGGCGGTGCCGTGCCGCAGCGCGTAGATGAGCGGCAATGTGATCTTGCCGTCGGCCAGATCGTCGCCGATGTTCTTGCCGAATTCCTCGGGCGTGGCGTCGTAGTCCAGCGCATCGTCGACGAGCTGGAAGGCGCGCCCGAGGTGGCGTCCGTAGTTCACGAGCGCCGCTTCCATCCGTTCGTCGCGCCGCGCCAGAATCGCGCCGATGCGAGTGCCCGCCTCGAAAAGCTTCGCCGTCTTGCGGTAGATGACCTCCATGTAATCGGCTTCGCTGATGTCGGGGTTGTTGCAGTTCATGAGCTGCAGCACCTCGCCTTCGGCGATCGTGTTCGTGGCGTCGGCGAGGACATCCAGAATCCTCATCTCGCCGATCTCGACCATGATCTGAAACGCCCGCGAATACAGGAAGTCGCCGACGAGCACGCTGGCCTGGTTGCCGAACACGGAATTGGCAGTTTCCTGGCCGCGCCTGAGACTTGAATTGTCGACAACGTCATCGTGCAGCAGGGTCGCCGTGTGAATGAACTCGATGATCGCGGCGACCGCGACGTTGGCGTCCCTCTCCGAGCCGCTGGCCCGTGCGGCAAGCAGGACGGCCAGGGGCCTCAGGCGCTTGCCGCCGTCGTTGATGATGTGATGGGCGACCTGGTTGACAAGCGCAACGTCGCTGCCGAGACGCCGATAGATTAGCCTGTTGACTTCGCTCCACTCGCTTCGAACGAGCGCGCGCAAATCCTCTAGAACCGCGGCGGGCTGGTCGGTCTGGACGAGAGACATGGCGGGGATGATGCCCTAACGATCTGCGGTTCGCGAATCCACCCTCCGGACAGCGGACATCCGCATGCCTCGTGCGGCTTTCCGCGTTGACCGGGATGCATCGAAACACTAGAATCTGCGCCCTTTCCGCTAGCCCGCGGATCGGCCGAACCAGCACAGGAGCCTTCACCGTGTATGCAGTCTTTCGTTCCGGCGGCAAGCAGTATCGCGCGAGTACGGGCGACCGCTTGCGTCTGGAGCGGCTCGACGCCGGCGTCGGCAATACGGTCAGCTTCGACGAAGTACTGCTCGTCGGTGAAGGCGCGAACATCAAGATCGGGTCGCCGCTGGTTGAAGGCGGCAAGATCGAGGGTATCGTGCTCGCGCAGGGACGCGGCAAGAAGATCGAGGTCGTGAAGTTCAAACGGCGCAACAACTACAAGCGCCAGCACGGTCACCGGCAGTACTTTACCGAGGTCGAGATCACTTCGATCAGCGGCGCGTGAGGTAGACCATGGCACACAAGAAGGCAGGCGGCAGTTCCAAGAACGGACGCGACTCCGAATCCAAACGACTCGGAGTCAAGCGCTACGGCGGCGAGACCGTCGCGCCCGGCAACATCATCGTGCGCCAGCGTGGAACGCACTTTCATCCCGGAGTCAACGTCGGCCTGGGCCGGGATCACACGATCTTCGCGACCGCGGCCGGCCGCGTCAGCTTCGAGACCCGGGGTCCGAAAAAGCGCAAGCACGTCAGCGTCATCGCCGACTGACCCGGCTGTCAGGGCGTGGCGTATGCGCCCGCCCGGCAAGGCGCGAGGCGGTCTTCCGCCCCACGCTGCGGGACCATTGCCACGGGCTGCCAGACTGACAGGAACGGCGACCGCGAGTTTACGTTTTCGCCGATTCGGGGAGCGCCGACTCCGGGTCTCCGGCGCGCCGCACGCTCGCACACTTCAGACCATGAAATTCGTTGACGAGGCAGATATTCGCGTCGAAGCCGGTCGCGGCGGCGACGGCTGCGTGAGCTTTCGGCGCGAGAAGTTCATCCCGCGCGGCGGCCCGGACGGCGGCGATGGCGGCGACGGCGGCAGCGTCTGGCTGCGCGTCGACGAGGCGCTCAACACGCTTGTCGAGTTCCGAGTGCGGCGCCGTTTTCGCGCCGGCAACGGCCGCGGCGGCGCCGGCAGGAACATGACCGGGGCGTCGGCCGACGACCTGAACATCGCGGTGCCCAAGGGGACAGAGGTCAGGGACGTCGACACCGGGGAACTGCTCGGCGACCTGACCGATGCGAACGGGACACTGCTCGTTGCGCGCGGAGGGCGCGGCGGCAGGGGGAACACGCGTTTCAAGAGCAGCACCAACAGAGCGCCGCGGCAATCGACGCCCGGCGAGCCCGGCGAGCAGCGCCACCTGGTCCTGGCGCTCAAGCTGCTTGCCGACGTGGGACTCCTCGGCGTACCCAACGCCGGCAAGTCGACCCTGACCAGAGCGCTCTCGGCGGCACGCCCCAAGGTCGCTGCCTACCCGTTCACGACATTGCACCCGCAGCTCGGCGTCGTCCGCGTCGACACCGACCAGAGCTTCGTCGTCGCCGACATCCCGGGGCTCATCGCGGGCGCCGCCGACGGCGCGGGCCTCGGCATCCAGTTCCTCAGGCACCTGGAACGCACGAGATTGCTGCTGCACCTCGTCGACGCCGGCGCAGGCAGTTCGGCCGACGGTTCGATCCCGGCCGGCGCCATCGAGGACTTCAGGTCCATCGAGGCGGAACTCGGCCGCTACTCCGAACAGCTCGCACGCCAACCACGCTGGCTCGTGGTGAACAAGCTCGACCTCGTACCTGCCGACGAGCGCGACCGCATCGTTGCAGGACTCGGCGAAGTTCTCGACTGGAGCGGACCCCTCTACGGCATCAGTGCGGCAACCGGCGATGGTGTTCCGCAACTCGCGCGCGCCGCCATGCGCTACCTGAACGAACTCGACGAGCAGTCGACCGATCCGCCCGGCAACGACAAGTAGGAACGTATGCGCAAGCACGTGTATGCGTAAAAGTCCCCCGTCCTCCGCTTCGCAAGATCGGCCGGGGGACTTTTACGCATACACGTGCACCAACCGACTTCTGTTCGTCCCCCCGCTTCGCAGAATCGGTCGGGGGCCAGATTCGTGTGCCCCCGCACCAGCCGACGCCTGGCCAGAGCCGGCAACCACAAAGACTGGCACTCGGAGCAACCTGTGCGCCCCAAACCTCAGACAACGCTCACGCACGAGTATGCGCAACATGCTTGCGGCCGATCTTGCGAAGCGGAGGACGCAAGCATGTTGCGCATACTCGTGCCCCGCAAAGCCGCACAGAATATAGCCGCGGCGGCGGGGAGAATGGGGTGGCGCGGGGCGCCGTCAGGACATGGCGCGCAGTTTGGCGTTGAGGCGGCTCTTGTATTGAGCGCCGCGATTCTTCTTGATGATGCCCTTGTTGACCATCCGGTCGATCTCGGGAACGGCCTGCCGGAAACGCTCCTGGGCGGCGTCCCTGTCACCCGCCCGTACGGCCTTCAGCACCAACTTCATGGCCGTGCGCATGCGCGAACGCAATGCGACGTTGTGTGCGCGGCGTTTGACGGCCTGCCTGGCCCGTTTCCGAGCGGATTGAATGTTCGCCAAGGTATTTCCCGTAGAAGGTTCGGGGCCACGGCCCGAAAAAGGGCGCTATTATTCCGAGCGCCGCATGGCAAGTCAATCGAACGATAGTGCCCTCCACGCAACAATCGGCGGCGCCCGGCGACAGTCTGCTCAAGTCAACATCGACCGTCGGCGCCATGACCTTCCTGTCCCGCGTGTCGGGGCTGGCGCGCGATATGGTCATTTCGCGCGGGTTCGGCGCCGGGGTCGAAACGGACGCCTTTTTCGTCGCCTTCAAGATCCCCAACCTGCTCAGGCGATTCTTCTCCGAAGGCGCATTCGCGCAAGCCTTCGTGCCGGTCATGGCCGAGTATCGGGCGACCCGTTCGACCGCGCAAGCAAGAGACCTCATCGACCGGACCGCCGGAAGCCTGGCGCTTGTCCTGCTGGTCGTGACCGCGATCGGAGTCGTCGCGGCTCCGCTTTTGATCCTCGTATTCGCACCGGGCCCGGGCTTCAGCGAGGACGGCCGCGCGGTGCTCGCGACCGACATGCTGCGCTTCACCTTTCCGTATATCCTCTTTATCTCGCTGACGGCGCTCGCAGGCTCCGTGCTCAACACATACCGCCGCTTCGCGGTGCCGGCTTTTACGCCCGTTCTCCTGAACGTCGTGCTGATCGTATTCGCGACGGCGGTCGCGCCGCTGCTCGAGCGCCCGGCGCTGGCTCTCGCACTTGGCGTGTTTGTGGCCGGCGCCGTGCAACTTGCTTTCCAGGTCCCGTTCCTGTTGCGGGCGAAGCTGCTGCCGCGTCCGAAGCTCGGATTCGCTCATGAGGGCGTCAAGCGGATTCAGACGCTCATGGTGCCGATCCTGTTCGGATCCTCCGTCGCCCAGATCAACATCCTCATCGACATGATGATCGCGTCGTTTCTCGTGGCCGGCAGCTACAGTTGGCTTTACTACTCCGACCGCCTCGTGGGCTTTCCGCTGGGCGTATTCGGGATCGCGCTTGCGACCGCAATCCTGCCGAGCCTTTCCGAACAGCACGCGAAGGTTTCAATGGAAGCGTTCAGCGCGACGATCGACTGGGCTCTGAGGCTCGTGCTTCTGATCGGCGTGCCGGCGGCGGTCGGCCTGATGCTGCTCGCCCAACCGCTGACGACGACGATCTACTACGGCGGCGAGTTCACCGACACCGATACGCTCATGGCCACGGCGAGCCTGCTGGCCTTCGGTCCGGGACTCGTGGGCTTCATTCTTGTCAAGGTGCTTGCGCCCGGCTACTTCTCGCGCCAGGACACGCGCACGCCCGTCCGGATCGCCGTGCAGGCGCTGATTCTGAACTCCGTGCTCAACGTCGCTTTCGTGCTCGTGCTGCTCAGAACCGAATGGGCGCCCGCGCATGCGGGACTCGCGGCCGCGACGAGCATCTCGGGCCTCTACAACGCCGCACGCCTGTTGCTCGGCTTGCGAAGCGACGGCGTCTATCGACCCGAGCCGGGCTGGAAGTCGCTGCTGCTCCCGGTAGTCGGTGCCTGCGTCGTCATGGTCGTGTTCGTGCTGTGGGTGCTCGACCAAATCGGCGATTGGTACGTGCTCGGCGCCTGGACGCGTGCTGGCGCGCTCGTGGCGCTCGCGGCAGCCGCCGTGGTCGTATACTTCGGCGCCTGCTGGCTGTTTGGCCTGAGACCATCGCAGTTTCGCGGTCCGGCGACGGTCCGCCAGGGCTGAGACGCTCCGCATGCGACTGTATCGTAGCTTTCCCGCACTCGGGACCCGCTCCGCCATCGACCGCCGCGTTGCGGCGATAGGCGCCTTCGACGGGCTGCACGTCGGCCACCGCGAAATACTCGCGCGCACGAAGTCCGCCGCGGCCGCGCTCGACTGTCCATCGGTCGTGTGCTCGTTCGAACCGATGCCCACGGAGTTTTTCGAGCCGGGCAATCCGCCGGCACGGCTGACCTGCTTTCGCGAACGCTACGAGCAGATTGCCGCCGCCGGAATCGACGAGTTCTTCTGCCCCCACTTCGGGATGGTCCGGGGCCTGACACCTGAAACCTTCATCCGGACGTTGCTCGTCGACGGAATCAACGCCGCACACGTCATCGTCGGCCACGACTTCAGGTTTGGTACAGGACGGGCGGGCACGCTTGAAGATCTTCGCCGGGCGGGAGCCGAGTTCGGTTTCGAAGTCACGATCGTCGACCCGGTGAAATGGCAGGACCGGCGCATCAGCAGTACGGCAATCCGCGGCGCGCTCAAGGCCGGCGATCTCGACAGCGCGAAGTGCATGCTCGGACGCGATTACTCGATGTCGGGCCGGGTCGTGCCCGGCGCAGCCCTCGGGAAGGAACTCGGATTCCCGACGGCCAACGTGAATCTCAAGCGGCGGCTCGCACCCGTTGACGGGATATTCGCCGTACGCGTGGAGGGCGTCGCCGATGAGCCGCTCGACGGCGTTGCGAGCGTCGGCAGCCGCCCGACGATCGGCGGCGGCAAGACGCTTCTCGAAGTCTTCATCTTCGACTTCGACCGCGACATCTACGGCCGCTACATCACGGTCAACTTTGTCAAGCGGCTCCGCGAAGAGCGCAAGTACGACAGTCTCGATGCGATGACCCGGCAGATGCACATGGATGTGCTCGACGCGCGGGCTGCGCTCATCGCCTGAATCGCTTAAACTTCCGCGCCCATCTCGGGCCCGGAAACCGGTACCGGGCCGGGACCCTCCGCCGATTTCACCGAGCCAGGCCGCGGCCATGACTGACTACAAGGGCACGCTGAATCTCCCCCGGACCGAGTTTCCGATGCGCGCGAACCTCGCCAGGCGGGAGCCCGAAGCGCTCGACAGGTGGCAGGAGCACGATCTCTACGGCCGGATCCGGGCCGCGTTTGCCGGCCGCCCGCGCTACGTCCTGCACGACGGACCGCCCTACGCGAACGGCAACATCCACATCGGCCATGCCGTCAACAAGGTGATGAAGGACATCATCGTCAAGTCTCGGTCTCTTTCGGGATTCGACTCGCCTTACGTGCCGGGCTGGGATTGTCACGGTCTGCCCGTGGAGCGAGAGGTCGAACGCGAACACGGCCGCGCCGGCGAACGGCTCGATGCACGCGCCTTCCGCGCGGCCTGCCGCGACTATGCGAGCACCCAGATCGAGCGCCAGCGCGAGGACTTCAAGCGGCTTGGCGTGTTCGGGGACTGGGATCGGCCCTACGTCACAATGGATGCCGGCTACGAAGCCGAACAACTGCGCGCCTTCTCCCGGCTGGTTGGAAGCGGGCTCGTCTACCGCGGCTACAAACCCGTGCACTGGTGCATGGACTGCCGTTCGGCGCTGGCCGAGGCCGAGGTCGAATACGAGGACAAGCGCTCACCGACGATCGACGTGCGGTTCCGGGCAGCGGACCGGGCGGCGTTCGCCGAACGGCTCGGAATCGAACTCGCAGGCGGCGCCGAGGTCGCCATCCCGATCTGGACGACGACGCCATGGACGTTGCCGGGCAACCAGGCCGTTGCGCTCAACGGCGCGCTCGACTACAGCCTCGTGAGGACCGACGTCGGCTCCGGCCCGGAGTACCTGCTGCTGGCCACGGACATGCTCGAGGATATTTCCGCCCGCTACGCGGCGAGAGCGTTTCGCGAGAGTTCTGCAGCCTTCGACGCGACGAGCGACAGCAATGTAGTCGGAACCGCTCCCGGCAGCCGCTTCGAGGGCCTTCAAGTGCGCCACCCCTTCTACGAGCGCGACGTTCCTGTCGTGCTCGGCGAGCATGTGACGACAGACGCCGGCACCGGCGCCGTCCACACGGCGCCGGGGCATGGCCACGACGACTTCGCCATGGGCGTCGAGTACGACCTGCCGGTCGAGAGCCCGGTCGACGGCGAGGGCCGGTACGTCGCGGGCACCGCCCTGCTCGAAGGTCTTCACATCGATGTCGCAAACAACCGCATCCTCGAGCTTCTCGCCGAGCGCGGCACGCTGATCCGGCAGGAGTCGCTTGAACACAGCTACCCGCATTGCTGGCGCCACAAGTCCCCGGTGATCTTCCGGGCGACGCCGCAGTGGTTCATCCGCCTCGACGAAAGCGAGAAGTTGCGGGCCAGGACGCTCGAATACATCGAGGATGTCCATTGGGTCCCGGGCTGGGGACGCGAGCGAATCCGGGGCATGGTCGAGAACCGGCCGGACTGGTGCATCTCGCGCCAGCGCGCCTGGGGCGTGCCGCTGACGCTCCTCGTGCACCGGGAAAGCGGCGAACTGCATCCGGACATGCCCGACCTCATCCTGCGCGTGGCCGACGAAGTGGAATCGGCCGGCATCGAGGCCTGGTTCGATCTCGATCCGGAGACGCTGCTCGGCGCCGAAGGCCGCGATTACGAAAAGGTTACCGACGTCATGGACGTCTGGCTCGATTCGGGCCTGAGCCACCATGCCGTGGGCACGTTGTCGGATGAAGTGACCGTGCCCACGGACCTGTACCTTGAAGGTTCCGATCAGCACCGCGGCTGGTTCCAGTCGAGCCTGCTCACCTCCGTGGCGCTCGACGACCGCCCGCCCTACCGGGCCGTATTGACGCACGGATTCGCCGTCGACGAGCGTGGCAGAAAGATGGCGAAGTCGCTCGGCAATGTCGTCGCGCCGCAGAAGATCTGCAGTACGCTCGGCGCGGACGTGCTCAGGCTATGGGTCGCCGCCACCGACTACCGGGCCGAGATGAACGTGTCCGACGAGATCCTCAAGCGCGTATCGGACGCCTACCGCCGCATGCGCAACACGCAGCGATTCCTGCTCGGCAACCTGCACGGATTCGAGCCCGGAACGCACGATGTGCCGCCTGCCGAGATGGTCGACCTCGACCGCTGGGCACTCGAGCGGGCACGTGCGCTGCAGGACGAAGTCGTTGCGGCCTACGAACGGTTCGAGTTCCACCACATCTATCACAAGGTGCACAACTTCTGCGTCAACGACATGGGCGGGTTCTATCTCGATGTCCTCAAGGACCGCCTCTACACGACGCGTGCCGACAGCCACGCGCGGCGCTCGGCGCAGACGGCCATGTATCACATCGCCGAGGCCATGGTGCGCTGGCTCGCGCCGATACTGAGCTTTACCGCGGACGAGATCTGGCGTGCCCTGCCGGGTGAGCGCAGCGAGTCGGTGTTTCTGGAAACGTGGCATGAACTGCCGGGGGGGACCGGTGCCACTCAGCTCGATTGGGCGGCAATACTCAAGGTGCGTGACTACGTCTCGAAGCAACTCGAACAACGTCGGGTCGAAGGTAAGATTGGATCCCCGCTCGAAGCGGAGATCCAGATCGATTGCGATGACAAACTTTTTCGTACACTCGACGCGCTCGGCGACGAACTCAAGTTCGTGTTCATCACCTCCGACGCGTCGGTCGAGGCCTACAGCGATCGTCCGGAAGGCGCCCGTCCGCCGGACGAGATACCATCTTATCCAGCGCTAGCGGTCGGTATCGGGAGCGCGAAAGGCATCAAGTGCGTGCGCTGCTGGCATTGGTGCACAGATGTCGGCAGCCACGAGGCGCACCCCGAGTTGTGCGCACGCTGCGTCACGAACGTCGAAGGTCCTGGCGAAATGCGGAAGTACGCATGACCCCGCAGACCGGACCAGGCCGACCCACGATCGCCGCCGGCGCCTGGAAGTGGCTTGCGCTCTCGGTCGCTGTCGTCGCCGTCGATCAGTACAGCAAGCACCTGATCATGCAGAACTTCATGGAGTTCGACCGACTCGTGCTGTTGCCCGTGCTAGAGTTCATGCGGCTGCACAACGAGGGTGCGGCGTTCAGCTTCCTGAGCAACGCCGGCGGTTGGCAGCGCTGGATGTTCATCGGTATCGGCCTTGCGGTCGGCAGCGGGATCCTGGTCTGGCTCCTGCGCTTGCCGGCGAAGGGCCGCGGGCTGCTCGCGGCGGGGCTTGCGCTCGTGCTTGGGGGGGCGATCGGCAACGTCATCGACAGGATACTGTGGGGCCATGTCGTCGACTTCATCCGCGTCCACTATCAGGACTGGTACTTTCCCGCCTTCAATGCGGCCGACTCGTCGATCTCGATCGGTGTCGGGCTGCTCCTTCTAGACAGCTTCCTTGACTGGCGCCGGAGCAAGGAACCCGCTCCATAGGAACTCCAGGCAACGCCGTGGGCGAAAGTTCGCTTTGTCGATCAATCTGCGACGCAACTACACAAGCCGAATCCCGCCGCTACCAGCACCGATCGTTTGCGCCGTTCGGCAACGGAGTCGCCGTGCGAACGCCCGCGGAAGTCAGGGTGAACGATGTGCACTCCGTGTCCGGCGTCTGGTCGACACCGTTGCGTCCGCCCCCCGGTGTGGGTCGCGCGGTCGCGGACCAGTCGAGAGTAACGCCCGCGTCCGTGCCGATCTCGAGCGTATACACGCCCTGTTCGCTGAGCCCGGCGGGGAATCCGAGCGCCTCCGGATCCAGCGAGTACTGGTTGTTTTGCAGGTAGAACCGCTCCTGGTTGGTCGCCAGACGCAACAGCGCCGCCATGGCTTCCGTGCGGTGTGCGCGGATCGTGTACTGCCGGTAACTCGGCACGGCCACTGCCGCGAGCAGCGCAACGATGCCGACGACGACCATGATCTCAACGAGCGTGACTCCGGCCGCTCGGCCTGACACTTAGTCGATGCCCTCCTGGACCCAGTACGTGCGAACCGGCCCGCCAGGGAAGTCCGTCGCCATACAGTGAAGCCCGACACAGGCGACGGGCGGCGGCGAGCATTCGCTCCCCAGGCAGTTTTCCGGGTCGTCAGGAGCGGGAAAGACGAATACCACCTCGCTCGTGCCCGCACCCGGCAGCTCGAGGTAACGGTCCTCGGGCTCGCCGGGTGTCGCATCGCCGTCGAGGTCCGTGACCGGCGAGCCGTCGATCAGATCGACGACGTACAGGCGATTCGTCGTGGGGGCCGGCGAGCACGGATCGGCTGAGCTGTCCGCCGAGCCCGGCACGAGCGTCGTGAAGTAGACCCGGTTGTTGAAGGTCCTGGCTTCGGCGTGGACCTTCTCGCCTATCCATCCCCGGTCCCGGAGTTCCAGGCGCCAGCCCGGGCCTCCGGGCGGTACACTCGCATCGGCATTGTCGGTGACGTCGACGAGATCGGCGTCGACAACAGGCTCGATCCTCGCGTAGTCGCTGTCGCTGAGAGTGCGAAACGGAGCGTGGTCGCGCAGCGCGTAGAAGCGGTCGTGGTTGGCCGTGCTCAGCGGGTGGGCGCGATACCCGGAACCGATGCCGATATGCATGAAGCGTTCGCGGCGGCTGCTGACGAGTGCGACGTCGGGCGCGTAGTAAAAGCGCCGGTTGTCGGGCCCGTCCGGCGCCACGTCCGGGGGAGCCGGCAGCGGTGCGGCGCCGAGTTGCGCAATGACGCCGCCGCTGATCAGGCCGGACGGCCCGTTTCCGTTGTGGATGTCGAAGCGCCAGACCTGCCCGCCCATATCGGCCGCGTACATTCGGTCCGCAAGTCCGTCCGCACCGAGGTCGACGACCTTGAGGTCGGCGGCAAACGACGAATGCATGGCCGGGAATGTCTTGTCGCCTTCGAACCGCGATCCGTGCCAGAGCAACTCTCCGGTCTCCGAGTCCACGATGTAGATGGCGTTGCCGATGGAATCGGCCGCGTTGTCATAGCCGTCCTGGGTCGGGTCGTAGCCGCCGCCGAGCACCACGACCAGCTTGTCCGCGCCCTGGGCGGCTGAGTTCACGTCGATGCGGGCAGGCACCGGGGCCGCCCAGCTTTGTCCGTTACCCGGAAGGTCGGCTGAACCGAGGCGCCACAGCAGTCTTGGGGAATGCCGGTTGCTCACGTCGAGCGCGTAGTAGACCGCTCCGCCGCGGCGCAGTCCGAAGAAGAGGTAGACCTTTTCGGTTGCGGGGTCGATGAAGCCGTCGTCGTCCGCGAGCGTCTGCAGCCGCAGCGCCCCGTCGATCCCGTAGTGCCTGGACGATGTCCGGCGATTCGCGTACAGCTCGACCTGATCGTCGAGAAATTCATTGGGAATGAAGGCCCACTGCTCGACGCCGGTATTGGCGTTGATCGCATGCAGGAAACCGTCGTTGGTCGCGACAAAAACCAGCGCGGCATCGGGATCGGTGCCATCGTAGATCATGGCCAGCGGCGCCGAGTGGAGCGGATCGCCCATTCCCCTGCGGACCTCTGAACCTCCGGCTACGGCCCCTCGTACGAAGTCGATGACCTCATCGCGCGCCGGGCCTCCGGGATGTCCGCTTGCGAGCACCGCGTCGTCGATCGCCGGGTTGGCGTGGCTCACCGCGTTGCCAGCGTGCGTGAGATCGGCGGGATTTCCGTCAAGGTGCGTGTAGACATTGCGTTGCGCCGGCGCAGGCAGGCGGCTGGCCGCACCGCCCTCGGCAACCTCGGGGTCGTTCACCGCCGACCAGAAACTGCGCGAATCGCTGCGAAAGAAACCGGTGCCGGGATCGACCGCCGGGCTGCCGTCCGCCCCGGCGATGGCATTGTTCGAAACGCGCAAGCTGAATTTCTTGAGATTGCCGGGCCAGTGCGCCGTCGTCGTTGGCCGGAACACGCCGATGAAGAGATCGTTGACGTGGCGGGTTCGATTGAAACTGTCGACGGGCACAGCGAGCGGGGTAAACGTCGCTTGAGTCTTGACGTTATCGACGGCATCGACGACATAGTCCGAAAGTACCGCCGCAAGCGACGTGGCTCTTCCCGCCCTTCGGAACTCACCGCCGCCGCGCTCTGCGCTATCCCTGAGTGCCGGCCAATCGACGCCAATGCCCACTGTGTACGTCTGCGCGTTCTGCCGGCCGGGCAATGCCGAGAGATCGCCGGCGAAGAGGAACTCGGCCATCTCGTCGAGGCAGTCGTCGCCCGTGACATCGACGCCGGGAGCGTAGGCGTCGACGTCGCAGCTTCCGCCGACGAGCTCATCGAAACCCTGTGCGGCCTCGTCGCGCAACGCGCGAATCTGCGCTTCCCGATTGGCGTCGTCAGTCGGCTCGCCATCCGTCAACGCGACCACGACGTTTTTCTGGCAACTGAACTCGAGCGGCGAAACATAACGCGTGCCGGCAGCATCCGTCGCAGCCGGAACGCTCAGGACGCCCTGGTCGACGGCTCGTCCCATCAGGTAGAGCCCCGCTTCGTACAGCGCTTCGGAGAGCGGCGAGGTACCGTTGGGCTCGAGGGTTCCCACTGCCGCCTTGAGCGAGGCGCGAGCCGTTGCGATGTTTTCGATCGCGTGACTCACCCTGATGCCGTGCTCGCCGCCGGCCTGCATGATGCCGACGTTGACGCCGTCGATCGCATCGAGCAGTTCCGTCGCAGCCTGCTTCAACACGTCGATGCGCGAGACGTCCGTCATCGGGCCGTTGTGCGACCAGTTCAGGTAGTTGCCGCTGTAAAGCACATATTTGGAGTGACGCCTCCATGCGATCTCGTCGGCGGCTACTGTGCTCCACGGTTGTGCGGCATCGCCGTTCTGCGCGTAGACCGCAGCGGAATCGACGCCGTCGCCATGCCCCGGCGGATTGACGGAGCCACTGTCCGCGGCGCATTCGACGGGGGATGCCCGTTCGTTCTGGCTGACAGCCTCCCACTGGATGTCGCCGACGGCGTCGAACTGTGCCAGCGTGCCCCGATAGACGCCGTTCTCGGCCAGAGCGGTCATGCCCCGCCGGCATCGGAGTGCGCCGGCGTCGAAGTATCGGCGGGTCCCGCAGTCGGGGGGCTCATCGGTCCGGTTGGCCGTTTTCCAGTAGATCCGATCCGCCGCGCAGCCCCCGGCATACGTCGTTGCGGGATCGTAGGCCGCTCGCGCCCTCATGGTCGTGCCCATGCTCACCGAATCATCGAACAGCAGCACGATGTTCGGCCGTCCCTGTACAGTGGGCGAACTCGTGCCCAGGAAAAGCTCCGTGTCGTCGGCAACGGCGGGCCGCCCGACGAGCGCCGCGATCGCAAGCCCGGCGATGAACCACGCGACCCGCAGCGGGAGACGCACGCGCCCCGCCACGGGCGGCGCCATGCGATGGCGCGGCTGCCGCTCAGCAGCCGCCAGAACCTGCCGGACCGATGACATAAAAACCTTGCCGGTGCGTCGATACCGCGCCGCGGGGCCCGGTACCTATGGAAACGATCTCAAAATGAAAAGCCTGCACGCCACCCGATCCGGCCCCGATGCTGAAGGCGCGATCGGGGACCGCCGTCGTCGTCACGCAGCGCGTTGAGGTCCGGGTTTCGTATGGGCCGTCGCCAATGGGCGCGGCCGGAACAACCGACGGCCCTCCCGTGGTGAACCGGGACTCGGCGAGCGCAATCTCTATACCGGTCTCGGCCGCCTCGAAGGCGCCCTGCTGCGACTCTGTGCTGTTCGCCATCGCAAGTTCAAGCATGGCCGTGTTCATGGCGGAGACGCCGAGTACGGTCAACGCAAGCATGAGCACGAGCGAGACCACGAGCGCCGCGCCGCCCTGACGACGGGAACCGGCGTCTGCGGTGCGTTCGTGGTGGCCCTTCATGTCGCCGGACGCAGATTGCGCAGGTAGATGGTCCTTTCGACGACCACGCGCCGAAACCGGTCCCCGGGCGCCGGCACGCGTCGGTCGGCATAGTCGTAGCTCGCCAGGTCAACGAAGCCTTGTTCGGGACGTTCGGCGCGAACCCTGAGCCAGAGTCGCACGGCCACGATGACGTTGTCCGGATGAAGCGCCGGGTCGAGCAACGGGCTGCCGAAATCGACATAACGGTCGACCAGACCTCGGTTTGGCATGCCCGGACTGTCGGTATCGACGCCCAGTTGAACCTGCATGTCCTCGACGCCCGGGAAGACTTCCTGGTCGACGACCCTCGCCCCGCGCGAACCGCCAGCCAGGGTCTTGACGCGCAGCGAAGGCACGGGATTTTCCCGTTCCGAAATCGTCGATTCCCGACTCAGGTAGTAGCCGTTGACGATCAGCCGGTGAGCTTGCGACGTGCTCGCCGCGTAGCCTGCAGGCACGACCGGCCCGAGGAACAGGCGGCTCTCCCGGAAGCGTGCAGACTGCACGTACAGCGTGCCCACATCCGGCTCCGGGTCGGGCTCCACCGCAACGCGGCGCACGACCAGCATGTCGGCGAAGGGTTGCGCCGCCCTGCTGTAACGGCTCGAACATGCCAGCGTGGGCAGACCGTTGTTGCTGCCGTCGACCGCACGATTCAGGTCCACCGACCAGTTGTTCGCGCAGTCGTTACCGACAGTGAACGCGACAGTGTCGGCGGGTCCCGCCCGGCCTGCGACGCTGTTCGAGCGCGCGGTCAGGCCCCAGTAGCCGGCCATGCGGATGTCGGCCTCAAGCCGTTGCAGAGCGAACTGCGCGTTTTCGTACAGGCGAGACGTGGATTCGGCAATGCGGAAAGTCGTTCTGCCCTGCACGAACACGGTCATCGCGCCGAGCAGCAGGAAAGCCCCGATCGCGAGCGCCACGGTCAACTCGATCAGCGTGAGCCCCGAGTGAGTTCGGCGCAGCGCAGCGGAAGTCTTCACTGTGGCGGCAAATCGCATGACTGGTCGTGCCCTCAGGACCCCGCAACCTGAACGACGCTGCGGTAAGCGATGCGGCCGACGCCGATCTCGGTCCAGCTCACTTCGATGGCGAACGACGGCGGTACCGTGGATTCGTCGTACCGTACGGCACCTTCGCCATCGGGCAGTGCGGCCACAACGCTCCGCGTCCATTCGGAGAGATCCCGCGCAGCGACCGCACCCGGGACGCAGTCGGCGTGGCCAAGCTCCTCCGGATCGCAGTCGTCAGCCTCACCCACCTCGGCGTACCCGGATCGACCGAGCCGATTGGCCCGGATCCGCTCCGCCATGTCGGCGGCAAGATTGACGGCTTGGACCCGGAATTGCGCGGTGCGGCCGGCGCCAAGGCCCTGGGTCGTGAGCGCCGCGATACCGAGCATGCCGACCGAGATCACGAGCAATGCGACCATCGACTCCACGAGACTGAAGCCCGGCTGCGCGGTCACGGATCGCATTGTCCTTGTAGCGCTCATGCAACCCCCCGGCATGCCTACGCGGGGCATTCCAGCGCACGGCCGCCCGGTCCGGAGGCCGACACGCGGGGACGTCCCGTGTAGCTAACGATGAGCGCGCGCGCGGCATCGGCTCCGCGCCGATCGCAAAAGGTCACAGTTCCGTTGGTGCTGCGCTTGCGAAATGCCCGAAACTCGAACAATCGTCGATTGGACACGATCGGGCCTTCGCTCCCCGGTCGGTATCCGTAGAGCAAGGGTTCGTCGTCGGACCGCGCGGGAGGGCTCGTGCCGTCTTCGTTGACGAATACCATCCAGCCTGCGCCGTAGCCGGCCGCGTCGTCGCGGCAAGCTGCGTAATCGGCCGTGTTGCAGAGCACGACGGCACGTCCGCGCTTCGCCGCTTCGCTTCTCGCGAGTTGCACGGCGGTAACGAAGGCGTTGATGTCGGCCGTCTGCCTCGAGTCGGCGACAAGCGCCTCGACGCCCGGCAGACCCCAGCCGAGTACCGTTGCGACGACGAGCAGCGTAAACAGCAGCTCCGTCAGCGTCATTCCCGAACAACGTGCCATCGATGAACGTCCCTGTTCCGGCCAGGCAGTACCCTGCCCGCGAGTCGCCTCAGGCCACGCGCCGCGCGGGGAGGCATCGTCGGCGGACTGCGAACGCGCGCCCGCCAGCGAATCGACACTAGCCGTCGCCGACGCATCGAGCCAGCGGCTTATTTGGGCGAAGTCGGTCGAAATGGACGGCGTTGAATTTGGGCAAGGTCCGCGTATACTTCCCAAGTCACTGATTGTTAACGGCAAGCACGGTAACCAGCGACGAACGCGCGCCGCTGCCGCCCAGCCGGGACGTGCTGCCGGCCGCACCGCGCCTGCGCGTTGGGATATCGTGGCAAACTGAACACAGGACCAACCCAAGTCAGGGAGTCACAACATGGACTTCGTTTTTTTCCTCGGCAGATTCCACGTGCTCGTTCTGCATCTGCCGATCGGCATCATTCTCGTCACGATTGCGCTTGAGTTCGCAGCGCGCAACGAGAGGTACGCCCGGTTCGAATCGGCGGCACCGCTGCTGTGGGCGACGGCAGCCATTACGGCAATCGTCACGGTGATCTTCGGATACATGCACTATGCGGAGGGCGGCTACGAGGGAAACGCGGGCAATCTTCACAGGATCCTCGGCACGGCGCTGGCCGTTGTCACGACGATCGTCTGGATACTGCGCACGCGCTCGCAGGCGCTTTACGAGAAGTCCCGGCTCGCGCTTGCAATCGTCCTGATCATCCTCGTCTTCACGACCGGCCATTACGGCGGCAGCCTGACTCACGGGTCGAGCTACCTGTTCGGCGCCGTCGGCGGCGCGATGGCCGACCCCGACGGCAACATCTACGGTGGCGAACCGCGCCCGGCGCAGGCGCAGAAACACGTGCGCGTCAGGCCGTAGCCGCCCGCGACGAATTGCCGGCGACCGCATCGGCCAGGAGCATCAGCAGTGCCCGTCAGACCCGTCGATACCGAGCGCATCGTGACCGAATCCGACGGCGTCACCGTGACCCGCACCGGTGTGAGCCTCGGCGCGGAAATCAGCGGCGTGGATCTGACCAAGCCGTTGCCCGATGATCAGTTCAATGCCATCGACGCCGCACTCGTCGAACACGAAGTCATCGTCTTTCGGGATCAGAACATCACGTCGGACCACCTGACGGCGTTCGGCCGTCGGTTCGGCGAACTCAGCGTGCATCCGTTTGCGCCGATGGACGAGGCGGCCCCCGAGGTCATCCAGTTCCGCAATGACGAAAACTCCGCGCCGTACGGTACCGACAACTGGCACTCCGACGAGACGTTCCGTGCCGAACCTCCGATGGCGACGGTGCTCTGTGCAAAAGTGGTGCCGGCCCTGGGCGGCGACACGATGTATGCGAGCATGTCCGCAGCGTTCGAGGGGCTAAGCGACCGGATGCAGCGGTTCGTTTCCGGGCTCGAGGCGATCCACGACATTCTCCCGTTCAGACCGTTGTTCGGCAATAGCGCGAGCGACCGTCGCGAGTTGCAACGCTTCGAACTCAAGTATCCGCTTCAGGTCCATCCGGTCGTGCGCGTTCACCCGGTCTCGGGGCGCAAGGTGCTGTTTGTGAACCCGGTGTTCACGCTCGGCATCAAGGACATGGACGAGAACGAGGGCCGCGCATTGCTCGAGGTGCTGTACCGCCAGGCGCTCGTACCCGAGTACCAGTATCGGCATCGCTGGGCGCCGCATACGCTCGTCATGTGGGACAACCGTTCCGTCCAGCACTACGCGGTGCACGACTACTTTCCGCAGCGCCGCTACATGGAACGCGTCACGATTCGCGGCGGGCCCGTAGTCGGCGTCGAACGGGCAGATCCGAAAGACGTGAGACGCATCAAGTTCGAGGCGCCGGCCGGCGTCGACCTGTATGGGGGCCATAAACCGCACGTGACGGACTGAGCGCCCGCCGCCGCGGCCGTCTGCCGAGCAACCGCGATTTGTGTAGAATCGCGCCTCTACTGCATCAAAGGTCCACTTGCCTGGCTGCCCCTTTTCCGCCACTTCCAATCGTGGCGCGCGCCAGGAGCCGGGTTCCCGCGGAACTTTCCCGGCAATGAGTCGGTGGGCTGCGCTATCCGCATGAAAATTCGGGGGAATCCTTGAGCCGTTCGGTTTCGACTCTTCGTATTGCGGACGCGGCTCCGCGCGAACGATTTCAGGTCCATACGCAGCGCAACCTGGCGGAATTGCCGCAACTGGCGGCCCTGTCCGCCGCGCAACGGTTCGAGATCGAGGTGGTGTCAAGCGTCCTGCCGTTTCGCGTCAACCGGTACGTATGCGAACACCTCATCGACTGGAGCCGCGTGCCCGACGATCCGATTTTTCGCCTGGTCTTTCCGCAACGCGAAATGCTCGATCCGGAGGACTTCGCCGCGATTGCGGGGCTATTGCGCAAGCGTGCGTCCCGGGCGGAAGTTGCGGCGCTCGCGAATGGAATTCGCGCCACGCTCAATCCTCATCCTGCCGACCAGGCGGAACTCAACACTGCGCAGGTCGACGGTCGCAGGCTCGACGGCGTGCAGCACAAGTACGACGAAACCGTGCTGTTCTTTCCCGCGCGGGGTCAGGTCTGCCACAGCTATTGCACGTTCTGCTTCCGCTGGGCGCAGTTCGTCGGCGACCGCAGTCTGAGGTTCGCCTCCTCGCGGCCGGAACTTCTCGCAAGGTATTTCAGGAAGAACCCGCAAGTCAGCGATCTTCTAATCACGGGCGGCGATCCCATGGTCATGCTGGCGCATCATCTTGAGAGCTACGTCAAGCCGCTGCTTGCGCCCGAGCTCGAGCATCTGCGCACGATCCGCATCGGCACGAAATCCCTGACCTTCTGGCCGCAGCGCTACGTTTGCGACGCCGACGCGCCGGAACTGCTGCGTCTGCTGGAACGCTGGGTGCGCGCGGGCAAGCACGTTGCCATCATGGCGCACTACAACCACTGGCGCGAACTCGACACGCCGATTGCGCGCGAGGCGATCCGCAGGATCCGCGGCACCGGAGCCGTGATCCGCTCGCAAGGCCCACTGCTCAGGCACATCAACGACTCGAGCGATGTCTGGGCCCGGCTCTGGAACGACCAGGTTCGCCTCGGCGTCGTCCCCTACTACATGTTCGTCGAGCGCGACACGGGCGCACGCCAATACTTCGAGGTGCCGCTCGCGCGAGGCTGGGAGATCTACCGCGAAGCGATGAAACAGGTCTCCGGTCTTGCCAGGACAGCCCGCGGCCCGTCGATGAGCACGAGCCCGGGCAAGGTCGAGATCCAGGGCGTCTCAGAGCTTGGCGGGGAGAAGGTCTTCGTGCTGCGGTTCATCCAGGGCCGCAACAGCGACTGGGTGCAGCGGCCGTTTTTCGCGCGATACGACGAGAACGCGACATGGCTCGACGAGCTTGAGCCCGCCTGGGGCGCAAGCGAATTCTTCTTCGAGCCGGAGTTCCGGCGGATGACCGCGTAGCGCTGCC
Organism: Candidatus Rariloculus versatilis; assembly: GCA_028278665.1. GTDB lineage: Bacteria > Pseudomonadota > Gammaproteobacteria > Steroidobacterales > Rariloculaceae > Rariloculus > Rariloculus versatilis. The sequence continues at coordinate 7,231 of JAQAJI010000004.1, read as the reverse complement.
CGGCCATGCGGCCTCCCTTTCGGGCCGACCACGTCGGCAGCCTGCTCAGACCCGCACCGCTCAGAGATGCGCGTGAGAAGTACTCGCGCGGCGAGATCGATGCCGCGGCGCTAGAAGCCGTCGAGAATGCCGAGATCCGGCGCGTCGTCGCGAAGCAGGAAGCAATCGGCCTCAAGGCCGTGACGGACGGAGAGTTTCGGCGCTCCTGGTGGCACCTCGACTTCCTCTGGGGTCTCGACGGCGTCGAACGACTCGAACTCGGCAAAGGTGTGCAGTTTGCGGGACTCGCAACGCGCGCCGAGGGCGCCCGGGTCGCCGGCAAGCTCGGCTTCTCCGGGCACGCGATGCTCGATCACTTCAGGTTCCTGCAGGCGCACACGAGCCGCGTGCCGAAGATGACGATCCCGTCGCCTTCGGCAATCTACGGCCGGCCGGTCAGGCCGCCGATCGATCCGGACATCTATCCGGATCCAGACAGCTTCTTCGCCGACCTCGGTCAAGCCTACCGCCAGGCGGTTCACGCGTTCGCCGACGCGGGTTGCCGCTACCTGCAGCTCGACGAGGTCTTTGTCGCGATGCTATGCGACGAACGCTACCGGCGCCAGATGATCGAGCGCGGCGACGATCCCGGCGCGCTTCTGTTGCTCTACGGTCGCCTGATCAACGAAGCGATATCCGGGATACCGGATGACATGACCGTCACGATGCACATGTGCCGAGGCAACTTCCGCTCGACCTACATGGGCGCGGGCGGCTACGAAGCCGTTCAGGAGGTGCTCTTCGGCGAGATCGACGTCGATGGCTACTTCATGGAATACGACGACGAACGTTCCGGCGGATTCGAGCCGCTCCGGCAGTTGCCGAAAGACAAGCGAGTGGTGCTCGGCATCATGACGAGCAAGCGCGGTGGGCTCGAAGGCAGGGACGAACTCCTCCGGCGAATCGACGAGGCCGCCCGATTCGCCGACATCGACCAGCTTTGCCTGTCGTGCCAGTGCGGCTTCGCGTCGACCGAGGAAGGCAATCTGCTGACCGAGGACGAGCAATGGGCGAAGCTCGAGCGCATCGTGGAAGTTGCGGACGAAGTCTGGGGATGATCCCGGGCGAACACTGACTGCTAACATCGCAATATGGGCGCCAAACCGAAACCGGACGGCATCGAGGCGCGGCGCAACGAATACTACGCGCGCGTCGGCGAGCAGCAGCTCATCCCCCTGTGGCTGTTCTTCAAGGACTGGTTCACGCTCACGCCGCGGGTCCGCTCGCAACCGCACGTCTGGTCGTACGAGGCCCTGCGCGAAACGATCCTCGAGTCGGCCGGGGTCGTCGACCCCGTCGAAGCCGAGCGGCGCGTGCTGGCACTGGAAAATCCCGGCCTGGCGGGCCGGCACCTGGCCACCGAATCGCTGTATGCGGGCCTTCAGCTCATGATGCCGGGCGAGATCGCACCGTGCCATCGGCATACGCCGAGCGCAATGCGGTTCGTGCTCGAGAGCAACGGCGCCTACACGGCGGTCAACGGCGAGCGCAGCTACATGAAGCCCGGCGACTTCATCATCACGCCGGCCTGGACCTGGCACGACCATGGCCACGAGGGCGACGGCCCGACGGTCTGGCTCGATGTGCTCGACGTCGCGATGACGCATCTCTTCAACGCGACGTTCACGGAGCACTATCCCGAGAATGGCCGACCGGAGCCAACAGAACCGCTCGATACGCTGTATCGATACGGCATGAACATGCTCCCGGAAGGCCATGAACGCGGCCAGGGCGCCTCGCCGATCTTCAGCTATCCCTACGAGCGCACACGAGAAGTGCTCGAACGGCTCAAGGACCACTCCGAACTCGATGCCTGCCACGGGTTGAAGATGGAATATGTCGACCCGACCACCGGCGGCCCGGCGATGCCGACGATTTCAGCGCACATGCAGCTTCTGCCTGCCGGCTTCAGGACCGCGAGCTACCGGACGACGGCGGGCACGATCTATTGTCCCGTTGAGGGCACGGGAACGGTGGAACTGCCCGGCGCGGCGACGCCTGCGATCGAGTACCGACCGTGGGACATCTTCGTGATTCCGAGCTGGCAGGAGTTCCGGATCGCTGCGGCGACGGAGTCGACGATCTTCAGCGCCTGCGATCAGGCCGCGCAGGTGAAGCTCGGCATGTGGCGCGAGCAGCGAGGCGGCGGCGAAGCGTAGAAACCGCGGGCGACGTATGGATCAAGTCGTTTCGGGTACACGGTCCGGCGCTTTCAATCACGACCGCTGAGTGGCTGGACACGGACCACGGGGCGCCACAGAGCAAACCGAAAACGGGTACAATTCCCAACCGCTCAAAGGCACTCGCCTTTAGGCGCCCGCCCTTCACCGGGCAGCCATCGAAGCCGGTGTAGCTCAGTCGGTAGAGCAACGCATTCGTAATGCGTGGGTCGGCGGTTCGAATCCGTCCACCGGCACCATAACTCACTGACAATTACGAGTTTTTTTGGCACTTCCGCACGATCCTGTGTCGCTTCGTTCCGCCAGAGACCGGCGTGGCGAATGACGGGGCCGGACGTCAGGTCAGGTATCCGTGCCACGCTCCGCTGCCAACTCGCGATCATGCCGGGTGGCTTCGGCTGGCGGATCCGCCTCGCGAATCGCCGCGATCTCGCGATCGGACAGATCCTCGACGGCAACGGCCTTACGGTCGCGGCGCTTGAGGCGCTCGTTCTAGTCAATCGACAGGATCACCAAGCGTTCGCTTCCGTTGCACGTGAACGGCTCTGGCAGTCGATTTGGCCCGGATTGAGTCGGAAAGGTGGAATGTCTTGCGCCTGGCAGTGATTCGGGATGCCAACACGAGAATTGCTGCTTCTCTGCTCGCACCTGTGGGGCGCTTCCTGCTTATTGATCGCCGCCGTCGGCCTTCCGTTGATCTGCCTTCAACAATAGGTTATTGTTGGCCTGTTATTGCGATTTATTAACAATATCAGGCCACAAAAATGGATATTAGCGCACAGCACTTGGCAGTCGAGATGGGCAGCCGCTTCGCCAAGATTCGATTGTCACGGAACATCACCCAGGAACACCTGGCTGAGCGGGCCGGGATCGGCGTGCGTACGCTTCGCCGAATCGAAGCCGGGCACCCTTCGACGCTGGACAGCTTTCTGCGCATCGCACAGGCGCTCGAACTGGACGATCACCTGCTGAACGCAATCCCCTCGCACGACATTCGTCCCATCGAGCGCGTCGATTCCCGCCGAGGCGCCGAACGGCAACGGGCGCGACCGAAAAAAATCGCCGACCGCACGGGCCGAGGGGTTTGGGGTGACTGACGCCAGTGTGAATCTGTGGGGGCACAGGATCGGGGCGGTCTCCTGGGACGCTTCCCGCAATGTCGGCGTGTTTCAGTACGACCCCAACTTCCTCTCGGCCGGAGTCGAGGTCGCGCCTTTGACCATGCCTGTGCGGGCGGACCCGTTTTCCTTTCCCGCCCTGAACCGGAACACTTTCCGGGGATTGCCCGGAATGCTCGCCGACGCGCTGCCCGACCGGTACGGAAGCCGTCTCATCGATGTGTGGCTGGCGGAAACCGGCCGGCGGCGCGAGGACTTCAACCCCGTGGATTGGCTCTGCTATGTCGGCACCCGGGCAGTCGGTGCGCTGGAATTCGAACCTGCGCTGGACCCCGACAGAAAGCAGCACTCGCTCGACTTCGAAGCATTGGTCGATCTTGCCAATCGGGTGCTGGACGAGCGCCACGAACTTGCAGGACAGCTCGGTACGGATCGCGACCGGGAGGCGCTCGAACAGATCCTGAGCGTCGGCACGTCGGCAGGCGGCGCGCGAGCGAAGGCCGTGGTCGCCTGGAACCCCGAAACCGGCGAGTTTCGATCCGGTCAGGTCCATGCTGCAGCCGGCTTCGAGCAGTGGTTGCTGAAGTTTGACGGCGTTTCCGCCCGCCGGGCCGGCGAGCTGGCGGACCCTGCCGGATACGGCCGCATCGAGTACGCCTACTACCGCATGGCGCGTGCCGCCGGCATTCGGATCTCGGACTGCCGATTGCACGATGAAGGTGGCCGGAGTCACTTCATGACCCGCCGGTTCGACCGAACGCCCGAGGGTCGCAAAATCCACATCCAATCGCTCGGGGCGATGTGTCATTTCGATTACCGGGAATCGCGCGCCCACTCATACGAACAGGCCGTTCAGGCGATTCGCCGCCTTAACATGGGGGCGGCGGACGTCAGCGAGCAGGTTCGCCGGGCGATATTCAACATCGCGGCCAGGAACCAGGACGATCATGTCAAGAACATCTCGTTTCTCATGAACCGAAGCGGCGAGTGGCGTCTCTCGCCGGCGTACGATGTCACCTACGCGTACAACCCGGCCGGGTTCTGGACCCGAGACCACCAGATGAGCCTGGCGGGGAAATACAACGACTTCACACTGGAGGACATGCTCACGTTCGCCAAGTCATCCGGCATTGGGCGGCACGAAACGAGGCGGATATTCGATGAGGTGTTTTCCGCCGTGAGCAAGTGGCGTCGGTGGGCGGCTGAGGCGGATGTTGAAAAGCGCGACGCCAAGCGGATAGAAGCGACCCACCGCGTGTTTCCGGGGCGCTCGAGTTCGAAAATCCGTTGAGCACGACGTTCGACTTCGGCGACTGACCACGGAGCCAGAGGCCGCCCCGACGCCGGGCAAGCTGGCAAGTGCAGCAGCCGCCAGAAGCGTAGTCTCGGTGACTGCCTCGATTCCACTGATCGTTGCGCGTCTTGGTTCACGATCGCCGATTGAATACGCTTCGCTTGGGGCACTTCTCGATCAGCCGGTCGGATTGCGCAAACGCGCTGGCGCTCCATCGTCCCATTCCGACAGCCGCACTACGAAGCCAGCCGCTCTTGCCCGGTCGACGTAGCGTTCGTCCGCGGTCACCAACACGCCCCGTTCGACAATGGCGTGCGCGTGGTATGCAGCGTCGTAAAACGTCACACCGTAGCGCTTCGTCAGTTTGAGCACAGAACCGAGCCAAGCCGGCGAGCGGGGCGCGTCGGCCAAACCGAAGCGGACAAGCACATCGAGCAATCGGCTTGCCTCACCGGGGCGTTCCCGCGCCAGCAAGTTGCCGACTTCGTAAATCCAAAGCGTAGGCACAAGCGCGCGGACACTACCGGTGGCGATGGCGTCGCGCAGTACGAGCGCGTGCCGTACATCCGATTCAGTCGCCGGCGGCAGAACCCATTTCAGAATGACCGAGGCATCCGGGACGACGACCAGCGTCGCCATCAATGCGCGCCGTCGCGATCCGCCCTTACCCAGCGCACGATTTCTTCGGCCGTTACGGGCTCCGCAGCCATGGTGTCGCGGTACTCATCCATCTCGGCAATCGCATCGAGCCGGCGCCGGTTGACAACCCACTCGCGCAAGGCCTGGTTGATTGTGCGGCTTCGCTCTCCGTGCGGAATACGCTTCAGAAGGCGCCAAATGTCATCCTGGACGATGATATTGATTCGCTGGCTCATGGTCGGCAGTCCGGTAGTGTGTAGTCGGATACACACTCTATCCAGCGACATTACAGTGCGCAAGCCCCTGCCAACCGATATGGAGGAGTTTCCCAAGACCTTCGCTTTTTTCGGCCAAGGAGCTTCCCCGTTACGTTTTTCACAACCGGCGGTGCTAGTGCCACCGCTGGTCCAACTTCTCGACACCGAGTCGCTGACGCCGACCGTCAGTTTGCCATGCCCACTTGGATTTTGTGCTTCTCGTCTAGGCCCGGTCATTCCTGCAGGATCCGGTTGGTCAGCCACGGCGGCTTGTACACCGTGCCGTCCCAGGCGTCCGGGACGTGCGCGGACGTGGTTTTGCCGCCGACCGGCAGCACCGCTGACGCGGATACCGGGCAAGTAGACGAATCGCGATAGCTCAAGGCCGTCGCAAGCCTGCCTTCGGCGGGATCGCCAAGTGCATGGCTGAAGTCGTCGGCGACGCGGCATCCGCGTACGATGGATCCGTCCCCGGCAGCCCCCTCCGCGGGCACGAATCCGTCACCATAGTCTCCGAAGCCCTTGGCGTTGACACCGCGGAACTGAACGGTGAAGTAGGTCGTTCCGCAATTGTCCGTCGGATAGAAGCCAAAGGGTTTTCCGCAGGTGGGCTCGCCGATCAGAATGACCTCGATGTCAATGCCTCGCAAGGCGTTGATCAACGACTCGCTGGCGGAGCAGGTGTTCGGGCCGGTGAGGAGGATGACTCTGCGCAGATCGAGCGTCGGCAACGGCAGGCCGCTCGCCGCGGCTTCCGTTTCGCTGTAGAAGGGTATCGGCCGCAGCGGAGCGCCGGTCACGGGGTTGGTTTCCGGGTGCTTGTCGTTGAATATCAAGCGCTCGAACACCTGTCCGGCTGTTGCCGCCTCACCGGCGATCATGTAACCGAGTTGGCTGGCGATGTACAGGAACCCGCCGCCGTTGTAGCGCATGTCGATGATCAGATCCTCGATTCCGCCGGGTACATCGTTGAACGTGCGGAATGCGTCGATCAGCCCCGTCTCGGCGGTTCGCAGGTGGTCGTTGAAGAGCATGTAACCAACGGTGGCGCCGGCCGGGGATGTCACCGTGCCCACATGCTGGACCGGCGTGGACGCTATGATCTCCGAAGTCAGTGACACAGTTTGGGTCGTTTCCGAACCGGCATTGCGGAACTCGAACACGTGCGTTTCGCCAGCCGAGTCCGGAAACAGGGCTTGATTGATCAGATCGACGCTCGCCCGGTCACCCGCGTTGACGAAATCGATCCCGTCAACGCTTACAAGCTGAGCGCCGCGCCGGACCCCCGCGTCGGACGCCGGGGTGTCCGGGTCCGTGTAGGCGACCAGCGCTTCCCGCGGAGGCGCGCGCGCAATGATCGTCCAGGTCGCGCCATAACCGGCGGATTCCCCCGCCTGCGACCTCGCATACCACTCTGCCGTGTCGTATGTGTAGTGCAATTGATCCTTGGGCGCGCCAGAGGGCGTCAGTTCCATGCTCCTGAGCAGGTCGAAATACTGCAGCGGATCGTCGTACAGGCCCGGATCCCGATCCTCGATCTCGTCGTACCACAGATAGGTTTCGTTGCTCCAGGATCGCAGCCAGTTGTTCTCGTCCACTGTACGGCCCTGGATGTCGGGCCAGAGTAGGTCGTCCCTGGGGTCGTTGCCGGTGCGGGGATTCACGCATTGCGCGGCGAACGTAGAGGCCGGCAGGAACACGCCG
>JAQAJI010000039.1 GCA_028278665.1 Candidatus Rariloculus versatilis | reverse complement strand
CGGTCGCTTGAGACCCTCGCGCAGGGATGCGCGCGCGGGCGTACTTCGGATGTAATTACCGCGTGTCTCAAGCGACCGGCTGCACGTATCCCCGGCCACCCGCGACAACTGCGTCAGACCCCCGCGTCAGGCCTGAGTACCGCCGACAGTCAACGAGTCGATCCTGAGCGTGGGCTGGCCGACCCCGACGGGCACGGACTGGCCTTCCTTGCCGCAGATACCGATCCCGGGATCGAGTTCAAGGTCGTTGCCGACCATCGAAACTCTCGTCAACACTTCCGGGCCGCTGCCGATCAGCATCGCGCCCTTGACGGGCACCGTCGTCCTGCCGCCTTCGATCAGGTAAGCCTCGCTCGCCGAAAACACGAACTTGCCCGAGGTGATATCGACCTGTCCGCCGCCGAAACCCGGCGCGTAGATGCCGCGCTCGACGGACGCCAGAATCTCGCCGGGATCGTGCTCTCCCGGCAGCATGTAGGTATTCGTCATGCGCGGCATCGGTACATGCGCAAAAGACTCCCGCCGCGCGTTGCCGGTCGTGTGCGTCTTCATCAGCCGGGCATTGAGCTTGTCGTGCATGTAGCCGCGCAATATTCCGTTCTCGATCAGCGTGTTGCAGTGGGCCGGCGTTCCTTCGTCGTCGACGCTCAGGGAACCGCGCCGACCCGCAAGGGTCCCGTCGTCGAGCACCGTGCATTGGCTCGTCGCAACGCGTTCGCCGATTCTGCCGGAGAAGGCCGACGTGCCTTTCCTGTTGAAGTCGCCCTCGAGCCCGTGCCCGATCGCCTCGTGCAGCAGGATCCCGGGCCAGCCCGGACCGAGGACCACGGTCATGTTGCCGGCCGGAGCCGGCATGGCGTCGAGGTTGACGGCCGCCTGGCGCAACGCGTCCTTCGCCACGTTCATCGGCGCATCGCCCGCGGTGAGGAGAGAGTAGTCGCCGCGCCCGCCGGCACCGGCGTAGCCCTGCTCCCGGCGTCCGTCCTGCTCGAGAATCACGGCAACGTTGAGCCTCACGAGCGGGCGAATATCGGCGGCGAGCGTGCCGTCGGAGCCTTGCACGAGAATGATCTCGTAGACGCCGGCGAGGCTCGCAATGACCTGCGCGATGCGCTTGTCGAGATCGCGAAGGGCGCAGTCGAGGTCGGCGAGGAGCCCCACCTTGTCCCGATCCGTCAATGTTGTCAGGGGATCGACAGCCGGATAAAGCGGCTCGCCGAGGACCGCACGTCCTACCGCGGCCCTGCCGCCGCCACCCGCCCGGGCAATGCCCCGCGCCGCGTTCACGGCATCCTTCAGCGACGTTTCGTCGAGCTGGTCGGCGTACGCAAAGCCGGTCTTGTCGCCCGCGACCGCGCGAACGCCGACGCCCTGTTCGACGCTGTGACCGCCGTCCCTGACGATGCCGTCCTCGACACGCCACGTTTCGCCGATCGTGCGCTGAAAGTAGAGGGCCCCGTAGTCGAGCTGCCGCGACATCAGCGCTCCCATCGTGCGCTCGAGCGCACTCAGGTCGTGGCCTGCCGGCGCAAGCAGTTCCTGCTCGGCGATCGCCAGTGCGTCGGTGGTCGGTGCCAGTTGCGCTTGCGTCATGTCAAAGCTCGCGCCGGTGATCGAGCACCGGGAAACTCTCGCGTACCTCGCTTAGACCGATCATATCGAGATCGGCCTCGACAACTCCAGCGCCGGCTTCCTGCATGGCGAGGAGCTGTCCCCAGTGGCTCACGAGCATGGAGTGTCCGTACGTCATGCGCCCGCCCGCATGCTCTCCCCACTGACCCGCCGCCACGACGTAACAAAGCGACTCGATCGCGCGCGCCTGCAGGAGCGGCTGCCAATGCACCCTTCCGGTCGGCACCGTGAACGCCGCCGGGACCGCGACCACGTCCACGCCGAGAACGCTCAGGCGGTGAAACAGGGCCGGAAACCTGAGGTCGTAGCAAATGGCAATGCCCACGCGGCCGAGCGACGTCGGCACGGCGACGACGTCGGTCCCGTCCACGGTCGTTGCAGACTCGCGGTAGCTCTCCGCTTCCTTGCCGGGCACGCTCACGTCAAAGAGGTGGATCTTGTCGTATTGCGCGACGCGATCGCCGTCCGGGCCGATCAGCAGCGATCTCGAGCAGGCCCTCTCGGGCTCGACACGAATCGGCACCGTGCCACCGACGAGCCACAGGCCGTGCGCGCGCGCCTGCGCGACGAGGAAGTCCTGCGCCGGACCCTGATCCGGCGACTCGGCAACCGCCACGCGCTCGGCGTCCTCGGCGCCGAGAAACGAGAAATTTTCGGGCAGCACGACCAGCTCCGCGCCGCGCTCGGCGGCAGCGGCGATGAGCCGGCCGGCCTCCTCGAGGTTGCGCGCGACGTCGCGCCCGCTCGTCATTTGAATCGCAGCCGCCTTCATGGATTGACTACGGAGCGTCAGCGAAAAACGCGGCTGCACCCTCGGGCGGCAGCGCGGCGCAAAGCGAACCTTCCCGGATCTGTTCGAGACTAAGCCGTTCGACACTGGGCTCGTCCCAACTACCGGTGATGCAGTACGACGCCTGACCGATGCCCCGGAGCGGCTCCTTGAAGATCTGGGTGAAGATCAGCAGGGCCGCTGCCGCGCCAGGCCCGGAGAGCAATGCGCCGACGGTCGGCAGGATCTTGCCGGGTTCGGCGGTGACCACGGCCTGTTGCTCGTAGTCGCGATCGCGCAGGCCCGTTCTGCCGACGACGCCGATTTCCGCACCCGGACCCGTCAGCTTCAGGTCGTTGGTGTACGCCTGACCATCGGCAACCAGGAAATTGCCCGTAATTTCGTCGAAAGCGAAGCCGCGACTGAACACGTCGCGAAAGTCGAGGGCCAGACGCCGCGGGAGTGCGACGAAACTCATGAGCCCGGCGACGCGGCCCGCTCCGCCGGGCTGGATGTCGAGCATGCTGCCGTCATCGACCCGCACCGACACGTCGCCGTTGACGTTTTCCATCCAGTTCGACGTCGGCGGACCCGACCAGTTGACGCTCGCAACGACTTCGGCGAAGTCCCCCTCGATCATTGGCGTGAAATCGAGCGCCTCAAGTGCGCCCGCTACGTCGTTCGAGTTCATGCTGACAACTGCCGCGGTCCGTGCCTCGCCGGCCCCCACGAGCCAGCTCGCCGTCCCGCCCGCCGTCAGGCTGTCGCTCGAACTCTCGAAGGACACGAGCCTCAGGCCCAGCACGTCCGGCACGATCTCGGCTGCGACCCGGCCCAGCCGGCGCGCGCCGAAAGCGAATTCCTCCGCCGTCAGGGACAGGCCCGGGAGCTGCCGTGGATCCACGGCTTGAAGTTGCCCCGGATTGCCGCTGGACAGATGCAGACGCTGCATCTCGGCCACGATCTGAGGCCGAACTGCGAGATTCCGTGGAATGGAAAGCGATCCCGCAATCGCTTCGCTGTCGATGTCGACCTGCCAGGACTCGCCGTCACGGCGCGCGCTCAGCGTGCTGCTGCCGAGTTCCTGGCCGAGCGCAAAGAGTTCGGCCAACTCGAGCTCGCCCGAGGTGAAGAGCGCCTCGGCGGGTTCCGTATCGAAGGTTTCGGACAGTGCGAGCCAGGCGCTGACATCGAGCTCCGGCAGATTGCCGTAGACCGTGAGGCCGTCCCCGGACGCAAGCACGGGCTGCTCGCCGCCGAACCGCACCGCGCCGCGCGTCAGGCGGTAGCCGTCCGGACCGTCGAGGTAGTTGAGCGCAAAGCGCCGGTTCGCGCCGAGCTTGCCGCTGACCAGCAGTCGTTCGCCCCCCGGAAACTCGAACACGAGGCCGAGGTTCTCCGGTTCTGCAGGCTGCTTGGCGAAGGGCTCCGGAAACTTGAACGACACGCCGATAAGATTTGAATCGACTGCAAGACGCACAGGCTGTCCCGCGTCCTGCCGCAGCTCCGGAATCAGCAGCCGGCCTCGCCAGAGTGCCTGTCCGGCCAGATGTTCCTGCAACGGCATGTCGAACGTCGTCGCCACCGCGGCGGTTGTGGACTCGCCCTCCACCTCGATCGCCACACGATAACCGGGCTCGTCGGGCTGAAGGACACGCACCGTGGCGGGACCGTCGAGAAAGATCGCCTCGATGCCGTCGCCGGTCACGGTCGTCCGGTTGACATGTCGCGCGCGCCCTCAGACCCTCAAATGCCAGTTATCCGTCAAGAATGTCGAGTCGGCCGATCAGCCCGAAGGATGCCCTGTCCATGAGCGGCAGGCTCAGGTCCAGACTGACGTTGCCAGTGCCGCCCGGCGCTTGCAGACGCGCGAAATCCGGACCCAGATGCCGCGCGATCGTCGGCGAGGTATTGAGGAGCGTGAGCACATCCGAGAGCGGTCCCGTCGTGTCGGTCCTCAGCGTGAACACGGGCGTGCGCAGATCCTCGATGCCGATCTCGACGTTGTCGCTGACGTTGTCGAGCAAGCGCCCGCTACCGGAGCCTCGCAGGGTCGCGTTAACCAGTTCGAGTTCTCCGTCGAGCTCGCTCGCGACCGGCCAGCCCCGCACGTATGCGAGTTCGCCGCCGCGCACATCGGCAGTCACGCGTAGCTGGCCGCCGCCCTCGGCAAAGGGAAACGCGTCCAGGGCGCCGAAAAGATTGGCCTGGATATCGCGAAGCTGCCCCGCGAGCATCGCGCGGTTGAGCCAGCCATGGAGCTGTTGCGGCATGATGCTGGCTGGCAGATAGCGCTTGATTTCGTTGACATCGATGGCGCTCACGCGCGCGGCCAAATCGAGTCGCGGCGAGCTCGCGTCGAGCGGCAGCGTCAGTTCGAGGTTGGAGCGCGCAGCGGTGTCGCCCGCGCGCAGAAGCATGTCGTCGCTGACGATACGCACGACGTCCCGGCCCTCTCGCCAGACGATGAGCCCGCGCAACTCGTCCATGTCGAGCGACTCCGGAAGGTGGCGTGGCCAGTCGATCCGTACGTCGCTGCTCAGAAACTCGACCCGTCCGCTGCGCTCATCGGCCCGAACCCCCCCGGAAAGACCGCTCAGTCCCGGCCATGGCCCGACCGGCTCGAAACCGAATTCCGCGTACGCGGAGGCGACGGAGTACTCCCAGGCATCTGCCCGCCTGCGAAGTGAGACCTCGACATCCCTGAGGTCGCCCCTGGGAGCGAAGGCGAGCCATTGCGCCACGGGCTCCGTACGGGGCAGGGACGATACGATCGGCGTGATGTCGTCGAGGCGCAGGAAATCTCCGCGCAGCGCCAGTTGGGCGATCCCGTCGCTGTCGTTGTTGAGCTGCAGGGTAACCCTGCCTCCGCGCGGCCAGCCTTGCTGGTTTCGATTCAGTTCGATGTCGCTTGCGACGAGCTGCCAGCTTCGATCCGCAACCTGGTCCCAGTCCAACTGCAAGGCGAGTCGCTCGTAGGACGCCTCGACCGACGCGCCCGGCAAGGCGACGTCGTCGAGTGCGACCGTCGCTGTTCCGCTTACGACGCGGCCATCGGACCAGTCGATCCGGACCTCGATATCGCCGCTGCCCGACACGCGGAAGTTCGCAAGGCCGGGGACCAGTCGCAACAACGCCGACAGATCCACCTCGAGCAGATTGCCGTAGAGCTGCCAGCGGCCCGGCTCGGCAACGGGCTCGACCATGTCGCCTTCGAGCGCGAGATCGATCCGTTGGGCAAGGGCTTCGGGGGGGCGCGCGGCCATCTCGATCGCGATTCGGTCCCGCGCCCTCGTCAGGCTCACGGCAACGTCGTCGAACTGCCAGGATTCCTCGCTGACTTCGTCGAAGTACTGCACCTGGCTGTCGCGTACGCGCAGTTCGACCTCAAGCGGTATCGCGTTCGCCAGGTCGGTAGCGCCGCTCGCTCCCTCCGGCCCGCCCTCGAATCGAAACTCGCCGTCCGCCGTACGCGTGATGGCCACGCGCGTACCGTCGATGACAAGCGTACTCACCGTCGGCTCGCGCTCGATCAGCAGCTTCCAGGGGTCGAGCGAGACGGCGGCCTCGCGAGCATAGAGAAAGGGCACGGCCTGTTCGGCAGTCGCCACGCTCGCCTCGTGGAACGTGATCTCCGGGCCGCTTGCCCCGAAGCGCGAGTCCAGGCGATCGAAACTGAAGCTCAGCCCGAGTTCGGCCGCGACCCAGTCCTGCAGTTCGGCCTGTTGGCTCGGCAGGCGGGACATCATGACGTAAAGGACGACGAAACCCAGCACGATCGCTGCAACGACGGCAGCAGCGCCCGCGAGGATGCCCTTGATCAGTCTACGCTTGCGATTTCCCATGGTTTTCGGGACTCACATCGCCACGACATCGAACTGGTCGGGTGCGTACATCCCCTCGCTCTGCAATCGGATGGGAGTCGAAGTCGTGTCCTCGAGTTCCGCGACACTCGCGGACTCCTCGTCGAGGAGGCGCTCGACGATCTCCGGCCGTGCGAGCACCAGCAGTTCCCTGGCCTCGTGCTGGCGGTGCTGGCGCATGATCTCCCGAAAAATCTCGTAACACACGGTTTCTGCCGTCTTGACGTACCCTCGCCCGCCGCAGCTCGGGCAAGCCCGGCACAGCACACGCGCGAGGCTCTCCCGATTCCGCTCACGGGTCATTTCGACAAGCCCCAGAGGAGATACGCTCATTATATGGGTTTTGGCGGGATCGCCCGCGAGCCTCCCCGATAGCGTCGCAAATACCTCGTCACGGTGCTCCTCGACAGCCATGTCGATGAAATCGATGATGACGATTCCGCCGAGATTGCGCAGTCTGAGTTGGCGCGCGATGGCCACCGCGGCTTCGAGGTTCGTTCGAAAGACCGTCTCCTCGAGATTCCTGTGCCCGACGTAAGCGCCCGTGTTGACATCGATCGTCGTCATCGCCTCTGTCTGGTCGAAGACCACGTGACCGCCTGACTTCAGCGGCACCTTGCGCCTGAGCGCGCGCCCGATCTCGTCCTCCACGCTGTACAGATCGAAGATAGGGCTCGCCCGCGTGTAGAGTTCGATCCTGGGCGCGAGCGGCGCGACGAACCGTTGTGCGTACTTGCACATGCGCGAGAACGCTTCTTCGGAGTCGACACGCACGGCTTCGGTGGCCGGACCCGCGAGATCCCGCAGCACGCGCAGCGGCAGCGGCAGGTCTTCGTGGACGGCATCGCCAACGGTGGCGCGGCTCGCCGCAGCCTCGACGGAGCCCCAGATGTCCTGCAGATAGGCCATGTCCGCGCACAGTGCATCTTCGCTTGCGCCGACTGCGGCGGTGCGTACGATGTAGCCGCCCCTGGCATCGGCCGGCGCCGCACACTCTACCGCCGCGCGCAGCCGTTCGCGCTCATCGTTGTCCTCGATCCGTACCGAGACGCCCACGCCGTCACCCCCGGGCATCATGACGAGGAACCGCGAGGGGATGCTCGCTTGGGTGGTCAGCCGCGCACCCTTGCTGCCGAGCGGCTCCTTGAACACCTGCACGATCAACTCGCTCCCGACCGACACGCAATCGGTGATCTCAGGCTCTGCGTCGCCGTCGGGCGAGTTCTGCCGAGCCTCGCGGGCGATGTTCGAAGCGTGCAGGAATGCCGTTCGGTCGAGGCCCGCGTCGACGAACGCGGCCTGCATGCCCGGCAACACGCGCGTGACGCGCCCCTTGTAGATGTTGCCGATCAGCCCGCGCCGGTTGGCGCGCTCGATCAGCACATCCTGCAGCACGCCGTTCTCGATGACGGCCGCGCGCACTTCGCGCGGCGCCACGTTGATCAGGATCTCCTGCTTCATGGCCCGCGACTCGCAGCCTTGAGCCAGCGCGGTATCCCGAAGCGGCGCAACAGCATTGCGGTCTCGTACAGCGGCAGCCCCATCACGGCCGAGTAGCTGCCGCGCAGGTCTTCGATGAACACGGCGCCAAACCCCTGTATCGCGTAGCCGCCGGCCTTGTCGAGCGGCTCATCCGTCGCAAGATAGGCGTCTCGCTCCTGCGCCGTCGTGGTTCGAAAGGTCACTTCGCTCACCGACAGTGCGGTCTTGAGTTCCTCGCCGCAACGTACGGCAACGCCGGTCGCGACGGTGTGCCTGCGCCCGGATAGCGCCTCGAGCATGGCGAGCGCCTGAGACCGGTCGCCGGGCTTGCCGAAAACTTCATCGCCGAGCACGACCGCGGTATCGGCGGCGAGTACCGCATGCTCCACACCGCCACGGCCAAGACCGCTGCTGCATTCGCGAGCCTTGGCGACGGCGACGCGCTGCACGTAGTCGGTCGCAGGCTCCTTCGGAAGCCGTCCTTCGTCGATCTCGACCGGCCGGAGCTCATACGCGACACCGATTTGTTCCAGCAATTCGCGGCGGCGCGGCGACGCCGAGGCCAGATATACGAAAACCCCATTCATTCAATGCAATATACGGCCTGCCACCGGCCCGGAACAGCGCAGCAAGGCCATTCTCGTCATTCCCTGTGATAAGGATGGCGTTCGAGCACGCTCCGGGCACGATACAAGGCTTCGGCAACGGCGATTCGCGCAAGCCCATGCGGGAGCGTGAGCCGGGACAGGGACCAGCGCTCGTCGGCCCGTGCCAGGCACGATTCCGACAGGCCGTCGGGACCGCCGATCAGCAGGTACACGGGCCGGCCCAGGGCGACCCAGGCGCGCAGCCTCGCTGCGAGTTCACGCGTGTTCCACATCGTTCCGTCCTCGGTCAGCGCGACAACATGGGCAGCGTCCGGAATCGATGCGAGCATCCGCTTCCCTTCGGTTTCAGCGGCGCGGCGTGCGGCCGCCGCCGACGGGCGCCGGGCAAGAGGGATCTCTTCGAGGTCGAGGCGCAAGCTGCCGCGCAGCCGCTTCGCGTAAGAGTCGAAGCCGTCGCTGACCCAGGCGGGTTGACGGTTCGAGGCGGCGAGCAGCATCAGGCGCATGACGGCTGAGAATATCGAGCCATATTCGACGAAATCGAGCGGTCCAGGGGGCGGATGAGCGTGGGTTTACAGCCGCGAATTCCAGCGGTGCAGGCTCCCAGGCTCAACGCCCGCCCGCTTCGTCGCCGGGACTGGCGAAGTCCCAGAGTTTCTCGATGTCATAGAAGTCGCGCGTGGCCGGCAGCATGACGTGCACGACGACATCCGCAAGATCGACGAGCACCCACTCGCCGCCCTTGAGCCCCTCGACGCCGAGACGCGCGTAGCCGGATGCCTTGCACTTTTCGAGCAGCGCTTCGGAGATCGCGCGGACATGCCGGTCGGACCGGCCGCTCGCAACGATCATGGCATCGGTGATCGAGGTCAGGTGGGCGACGTCGAGTTGCACGATCCGCTCGGCCTTCAGGTCCTCGAGCACGCCCACGACAAGCGCGGCGATTTCGGCGGCGGGCGCGGTTCCGGTTCCAGTCGCGGTTCCAGCCCGGCTCCTGGTCCTGGTCTGGCTCGCGGTTCCGATCTCCGGTCTGGTTTCGGTCTCCGTGCCGGTCCCGATTATGGTCCTGGTCTTGTCAGTGCGCGGCATAGCACCCCGTCTCGGTAATTACTTTCAATGCGGCGTCGGGCACGAGGTAGCGCGGTTCAAGTCCCGCGCGGATCGCGCTTCTGAGCCCGGTCGAGGAGATCTCGAGCTGCGTGACCTGAGCGAGGAATATGCAGCCGCGTCGTTCCCGGCGCAGATCGTCGGCGTCGGCAGTCGCATGCTGCTCAACATGGTCGCCGAGCGCGCCCGTCTCGGGGGCGCACCAGCCCGGCCTCTCGACGACGACGATGTGGGCAAGATCGAGCAAGCTGCGCCACTCGTACCATCGCGGCAATCCGAGGAAAGCGTCCATGCCGAGGATCAGGCACAAAGACGCATCCGGAAGTTCCGCTCGCAGGTCCTCAAGCGTATTGACGGTGTAGGACGGGCCGCTCCGTTTCGATTCGCGGTCGTCGACAACGAAGCCGGACTGGCCCCGAATCGCCGCTGCCACCATTCTTGTGCGCAGAGCGGCATCGACGGCTGCGGCGCTGCGGTGCGGGGGATTGGCGCAAGGCACGAAGCGCACTTCATCGAGCGAAAGCTTGCTCTGCAATTCGTAGGCGGTGCGCAGGTGTCCGCAGTGGATCGGATCGAACATCCCGCCGAAGACCCCGACCGCCCTCATCTGTCCACGGTCAACGCGCAACCCGACGCGCCGTGGAGCCGGGATCGACTGCCGCGAGGACCAGCGCTGTCAGCGCGACCCAGGGGTCGCCGGGCGTGCGGCCCTTGACGG
This sequence comes from Candidatus Rariloculus versatilis, assembly GCA_028278665.1. Taxonomy (GTDB): domain Bacteria; phylum Pseudomonadota; class Gammaproteobacteria; order Steroidobacterales; family Rariloculaceae; genus Rariloculus; species Rariloculus versatilis. The sequence continues at coordinate 22,814 of JAQAJI010000039.1, read as the reverse complement.
TGGTGTCGGTGCGGGCCGCACGGGCCAGCAAGGCCTTGAGGCGGCGCGCGTCGAAGCGGCCGAGCGCGCGTTTGACCGCCGGCATCCGGCGGCGCCAGACGCCGTGACGCAGCAAGGCGCGATCGATGTTTTCACCCTGTTGAACGGCGCTTTTCAGTCTGGTCAACCGTCCGATCTCACGGCTCAGTGCCCAGCATACACGAACGGGGTCCACGCCTTCCGCACGCAAGCCGTCGAGCACGGTGACGGCGCGGGCCGCGTCGCCGTCGGTGACCGCGTCGCTCAGGCGAAACACGTCGAATCGGGCGCTGTTCGCCACAGCTTCGAATACGGCGTCCTCGTCCACCTGGCCGTCGCTGATCGTGAGCGCGAGCTTCTTGAGTTCCTGGTCCGCCGCGAGCAGATTGCCCTCGACACGGTCGGCCAGGAGCGCCGCCGCGCCCGCCGTGAGCCGCAAGCCGAGCGCGGCGGAGCGCTCGCCGATCCAGCGCGGCAGTTCGGAACGGTCGACAGGCCAGACCTCCACGAGCACGCCGCTGGCGTCCGCCGCCTTGACCCAGGCAGTACGGGCATCGAGCCTGCCGGTGACACCGACCACGACGAGGCAGTCCGGACTCTGGCCCTCGGCGAGCGCGCGCAGCACGCGCCCACCCTGTGTTCCCGGGCTCGGCGACGGTAGCCGGATCTCGAGGATGCGCCGCGTACCGAACAGCGAAAGATTGCTGGAACCCGCTTCGAGTTCCGCCCAGGGGAACTGCGCGCCCACCGTGTGCAGTTCCCGGTCCTCGAAACCCTGGGCGCGGGCGGCATCGCGAATCTGATCGAGGGCTTCGCCGGCGAGAAGCGGTTCGGTTCCTCCGACGAGGTAGAACCCCGCCAGTTGGCCTTGCAGATGCGACGGGAGTCGGCGGAGCGGCAGCTTCAACTGCGGCCCTCGGCGTTTTCGATCTGGACGAGCGCGATGCCCTGCTCTGCGAGGAGTACCGGGATGCCGTCGCGGACGGGATAGGCCAGGCGGCCGTCACGCGTCGCGAGCGCCTGATCGAGCGCCGCTTGCACAACTTCCCCGTCGCCGTTCCTGATCTGCTGGCGCTCGATGAGCCGATTCAGGCGGGTCAACTCGCTCGCCGCAAGCGGCGCGAGCGGCTGGTGTGTCACCGGACAGCAAACAATGTCGAGCAGCGCCGGGTCAATGGCCACCCGCGGGCCTCCCTGGATGGATTCAATGCCGAGTCTAGCAGCCCTTTGTGACAGCCGCAGGATCAATTTCTGCGGACTGTCCCCCGAATCTCCGGTACCGGGTCGTAACCCGATGTGCCCCAGGGCTGGCACCGCGCGAGACGCACGGCCGTGAGCCAGCCGCCGCGCAGCGGGCCGAAGCGTTCGATCGCCTCCACGGCGTAGGCGGAGCAGGTCGGAACGTGGCGGCAATGCCATCCGAACCAGGGCGAGAGCAGGAAGCGGTAGACGCGGATCAGCCCGATCATCGCGCGGCCGATGCTGTGCGAGACCTGCTTCATCGATTCGGCCATCCCCTTGTCACTGCGCTTCACGGCGCCACGTCGTGCCATCGCCTCGATCCTCAAGCACGATGCCCTTTGCGGCCAGCTCGTCGCGAATCGCGTCGGCTTCGGCAAACTTTCGCTCGGTGCGCAACGATTTGCGTTGCTCGACCAGGGCGGCGATCTCCGCTTCGGTCAACTGCACCGCATCGGCTTCGCCGGCCGAGTCCTCGGCGGCGGGTTTCCGCTTCTGCGCAGGCGCGTCCCGATCGCGCAAAACGTTTTGCCTGTGCCGGATCCGCATGACGGGCCGGTCCAGGCGCGATTTGACTTTCTCGATATCGATACCGTTATCGGCCAAGAGCTCCACGGCTTTGCGAGCTTCATCGTCCTTTCCTTGCTTGCGTCGCGCCTCGTACCGACTCAGCAACTTGTCGATGGCCGCTTTCGTTATCCGTCCTCCTCCGCCCCATGCGGTCCTTGCCCATTCGCCGGGATCCTGCTGCAGCAGACCGAGCAGGCGCCCGCCCGCCCGCAATGCCAGCGCCGACTCGCGCCGCGCACCGGGATCGCGGCAGCGATTGGTCTTGCGCGCGAGACCGGACAATGCGGCCAGTGCCTGCGGCGTGTTCAGGTCGTTCTCGAGCGCGTCGAGCAGCGGCTCGGGAGGCGGCGCATCGTCCGCGTTACCCTCCCCTTCGATCCCGGCGTCGCGCAGGGCGGCGTACATGCGATCGAGTTGCCGGCGCGCAGCCATGCCCATGTCGCCCGAAAAGTCGAGGGGCTGCCGGTAGTGTGCCGTCAGCAGCATGAGCCGCAGCTCCTCGCCCGAATACCCCTGCAAGGCCTCCCATATTGAAAGGATGTTGCCGACCGACTTCGCCATCTTCGCACCGTCGATACGCAGCAAGCCGTTGTGAAGCCAATACCGGCAAAACGGTGTGCCACCGTGCGCGCAGGTGCTCTGCGCGATCTCGTTCTCGTGGTGAGGAAAAACCAGATCCTGACCGCCGCAGTGGATATCTATGGTCTGACCCAGATGCGCCCGTGCCATGGCCGAACATTCGATGTGCCAGCCAGGGCGGCCACGCCCCCAGGGGCTGTCCCAACCTACCGTAGCGGCATCGGATGGCTTCCAAAGCACGAAATCGGCCGGGTCGCGCTTGAACGGCGCAACCTCGACGCGCGCGCCGGCGATCATGTCGTCGCGGCTGCGGCGCGACAACCTGCCGTAGTCCTGAAACGACGCGACGCTGAAAAGAACATGTCGCTCGGCTTCGTAGGCGTGGCCGGTCTCCATCAGACACTCGATGAACGCGATGATCTCGTCAATGTGCGCTGTGGCGCGAGGCTCGATGTCGGGCCTTAGAACGCCAAGTTCGTCCATGTCCTCGTGAAACTGATCGATGTAGGCCGCAGTCACCTCCCCGATCGACATCCCCAGTTCACGTGCTGCCGCGTTGATCTTGTCGTCGACGTCGGTGAAGTTGCGCGCGTACACGAGCCGATACGAGCGCCGCAGCAGGCGCGCGAGCACGTCGAACACCACGTAGGGGCGCGCGTTGCCGATATGCGAGAAGTTGTAGACCGTCGGTCCGCACACGTACATCGTGACGCGCCCGGGATCCGCGGGCACAAAACGCTCACGTGCACGGCTCAACGTGTTGTAGAGGTAAAGCGCCATGACTTGAAACCGGCCGTCGGTTGAACGGCGCCGCCAATGATATCAAGCGGTGCAGCGGACCCGGCACTCTCACGTGTGAAGAGCGCTCCCGACCGTCGTCTACTGCGTTCGCCCCTGGGTCCCTTTCCATCGTTGGCCCGGAACTGCCGGCGACGATGCTCGCCAGCCCGGCCGTCGGTGCTGTCTGCGAACGCAGAGCCTGCACCGGCACCTGACCTATAATCACGGGCTCGAACCAGCAAACAGCAAAGGCTCATGTCGAGCAGATACCGCGCGCGCGTCAGCGTAGAGCAAGTCGAGGAAGGCACGGAACTCGCACCGAAGTTCGATGCGGACGGCCTGATTCCGGCCGTGACGACCGACTTCGACTCGGGCGAAGTGCTCATGCTCGGCTACATGAACGACGAAGCGCTCGAACGCACGATCCAGACCGGCGAAGCCCATTACTTCAGCCGCAGCCGGCAGGTGCTATGGCACAAGGGCGCCACGAGCGGCCTCGTCCAGAAGGTCCGGGAACTGCTGGTCGACGACGATCAGGACTGTGTCTGGCTCAGGGTCGACGTCGCCGGCGGCGCGAGTTGCCACGTCGGGTACCGCTCATGCTTCTATCGCCGCGTCCCGGTACCCGGCAGCGACGGCCGCGCGGTGACTCTGGAGTTCACGGATACAGAGAAGGTCTTCGATCCCGAAGAAGTCTACGGCGACGCGCCGAATCCGACTCGCGTCTAGGAACCGTTCGGCTGCGGCGCTTGGTTGACCCACCGGCAGTTGGCGCCAAAGCCGGATCAGGCTCATCGTCGGCAACCTCCGCCCAATCGGTTGATCGTTCGGCCACGTCAGCAGCTCAGAAAACCCCGGGAATGAGCGCCTTGCGGTGCTTCGGGTAGTCCGCGAAGCGCTCCCGGTACCACGCGTGGTTGCTGCGCGCCCTGGGCGCCAGGTTGGCTGCGGTATAGATTAAAAAGGCGAGCCCGGCCGGCGACCAGGTGGCCACCGCCCAACCGGCCCATTCGATGAGTTCGCCGAGGTAGTTCGGGCAGGATACATAATGGAATGCACCGCCTTCCGGCACCGAGTACCTGGCGCCGCTCGACCTTCTGAGCCTCAAGAGAATGTTGTCCGAACGGATGTTCAGCACCATTCCCGAGACGAAGATCGCGGCGCCGATCAGGAACCGGGGGTCGAGCAGCCACTCGACGCCGTATTCGCCCGTTTACGATGGCTTTGAGCGAGTTGAAGACGACTCCGGAGCCCACGACCATGAGCGGAATCCTGCGCCCGGCAGTGCGCGTGCGCAACGGATAGACGAACGTCCGGTGCAGGTAATGGCCTTGCCACATGACGAGAAATACAAGCGGTACCGTGGTCCAGGCCGCCTCGCCCGCGAAATGGATCGCCGCAAACACCGCTGTTGTCGGCAGTTCCATGATGACCCAGCCGAGCCTGTTGTCGACGTTCGGCCCCCAACCGCTGCCGCTGTAGTGGCGGCCGTACGGTGCAGTGACGCGGAACAGGTAAATGAAGGTGGCGATCGCGAACGCGATGACCGTCCAGACCAGGGCGCCGTGAATCTGTACCTCGGTCAATGGCATTCACCGACACTCACGGGCATCGGGCATCGAAACTTCGGGACCGGGAGGGCGCGCATTACGAGCTTGTCCAGTGGATCCGGTTGCCTGCAAGCCAACGGCCGGGCGAAGCGTCGACTCGCATCGCGACAATCGATACGGGTCGCGACCGTTTCGTAGCCGCACCGCGCCGGCCCAACGCGAGACACTACAGCGACGCGCGAGCGCTCAGTGCCTCGATGCGGCGTACGACCTGCAACGCAAGGTCGTTGGCCAGCGCCTCGCGCAGCGTGTTCTCCTCGCGGCTCTTGCCGAGGACCTGGGTCTCGTCATAGGTGTAACCGCGCGTCATTACAAGCGATTCGGACTCCAGGAGCGCTTCGGAGCCGACCCGCAGGGTAAACGTGACCGCATAGAAGATTTCGTACTCGCGCGGTATGTTCCTGGCCGACACCGACAGCACGCGCTGACCGCTGCTGTCCTCGATGATTTCAAGCGTCGCGGTCGCCTCTCCGGGCTCGCGCACGACCTCGAGCCCGCGCCGTCGCAACACTTCCCGCAGACTACCGAGGAACTGAGAGCTCGGCCGCACCGCGTCGACATAGGTCTGCGCCATGGCCGACGGCAACGCGCCGGAGCCCTCGAGTTGGAAACCGCAGCCGGCGGCTCCGGCCGCGGCGATGCCGAGTGCCAGCGAGAACGCCACGCGCGTTCCGACCCCGGAGCGACTTCCGCCAACCGATCGATTCATTGCCGTCCTCCACCTCGGAACCGTTGACAACACCCTCGCCAAGCATTGAGCATTCGCCCGAGTTTGACAAGCCGGCGCTCGCGCGGGCAGGCAAGGATGACGTATGGCAGGCTACCCATTCAGGGAGCTTGAAGCCAAGTGGCAGGACTACTGGGCACGGAACGGGACGTTCCGGACGCCGGCCCGGCCCGATACCTCGCGCCCGAAGTACTACATTCTCGACATGTTTCCCTATCCGAGCGGACAGGGACTGCATGTGGGTCACCCCCTGGGCTACACGGCCTCCGACATCGTCGCGCGCTACAAGCGCATGCGCGGTTTCAACGTGCTGCACCCGATCGGCTGGGATGCCTTCGGCCTGCCCACCGAGCAATATGCCATCAGGACCGGAATCCACCCTCGGGTGGCCACCGAAAAAAATGTCGCTCGCTACCGCGACCAGCTCAAGGCGCTGGGTTTCTCCTACGACTGGGACCGCGAGGTCAATACCACGGACCCGGCCTATTACCGCTGGACGCAGTGGATCTTCAAGCAACTGTTCGACCGGGGGCTCGCCTACCGCGACGAACAGCCCGTCTGGTGGTGCCCGGAACTCGGCACGACACTTGCCAACGAGGAGGTCATCGACGGCAAGTCCGACATTGGCGGATACGATTGCGTGCGCCGTCCGCTGCGTCAGTGGGTGCTCAGGATCACGGAGTATGCAGACGCGCTGCTGGCAGGCCTTGACGAACTCGACTGGCCCGACAGCACGAAGCAGATGCAGCGCAACTGGATCGGGCGCAGCGACGGAGCCGAGATCGTCTTCGCGGTCGCCGACGCGCCCGGCACGGAAATCCGCGTGTTCACGACAAGACAGGACACGCTGTTCGGGGCGACCTACATGGTGCTGGCTCCCGAGCACGAGCTCGTTGACCGACTGACAACCGACGACAATCGCGGCGCGGTGAGCCGCTACCGGGACCGGGCCGCGAGCCGCAGCGACCTCGAACGCGCGCAACTGCAGAAGGAGAAGACCGGGGTATTCACGGGCGCCTACGCGATCAACCCGGGCACCCGCAACCCGATTCCGATCTGGGTCGCGGACTACGTGCTCGCAAGCTACGGCACGGGGGCGATCATGGCCGTGCCGGCTCAGGATACGCGTGACTGGGAGTTCGCAAGCCAGTTCGGGCTGCCGATCGTCCGCACCGTCCAGCCGCCGCCCGACTTCGACGGCGATGCCTGGCTCGGCGACGGCGTCGCGATCAACAGTGGATTCCTCAACGGCCTGCACGTCGAAGCCGCAAAGCAGCGCATGATCGACTGGCTCGAGGCCGAAGGGAAAGGTCGGCGCCACACGAACTACAAGCTGCGCGACTGGCTCTTCTCGAGGCAGCGCTACTGGGGCGAGCCGTTTCCGATCGTCTTCGTGGACGACGAGCCGGAGGTTCTGCCCGACGACGCACTGCCCCTGACGCTGCCGGAACTGGAGAGTTACAAGCCGAGCGGTTCGGTCGAGGGGCCGCTGGCCGCGGCCGCGGACTGGCTCGATACCGAAAGTCCCATCGACGGCAGGCCCGCCCGGCGCGAGACGAACGTCATGCCGCAATGGGCGGGCTCGTGCTGGTACTACCTTCGCTACATTGACCCCGACAACCCGGAACGGCTGGTGGACCCGGAACTCGAACGCTACTGGATGCCGGTGGATCTTTACGTCGGCGGTCAGGAACACGCCGTGCTGCACCTGCTCTACGCGCGCTTCTGGCACAAGGCCCTGTACGACTCGGGGCTTGTGTCGACACCGGAACCGTTCACGAAGCTCGTACACCAGGGAATGATCCTCGGTGAACTCGAGTACACGAAGTACGTCAACGACGCGGGCGAAGCGGTCTCGGCCGACCGGGTCCGCGGCGGCCAGCACAGCGGCACGGGCGCGGACCTTGCGAGCGAACGTGTCGCTGAAAATGACGTCGTCAAGTCTGCAGAGCACTTCGTGCTTGCCGCAGACCCGTCGATCGCCGTCGATGCGCGCGCCCAGAAGATGAGCAAGAGTCGCGGCAACGTCGTCAACCCCGACGGGATCATCGAGCGTTTCGGCGCCGACGCGTTCCGGCTCTTCGAGATGTTTTTGGGTCCGCTGGAACAGGCGAAGCCGTGGCGTACGAGTGGTGTCGAGGGCCCTTACCGCTTTTTGAACCGGGTCTGGCGGCTGCTCGTCGATTCGAGCGGCGATGGCCTCAAGGCCACGGTCACCCGCGCCGAGCCATCGCCCGAACAGGCTCGGCTCCTGCACCGGACGATCGCCAGGATCACCGACGACATCGAAGCACTGCGCCTGAACACGGCGGTCGCCGCGCTCATGGAATTCACCAATGCAGCGAACAAGTGGCAGACACTGCCGGTCGGGATTGCCGAACAGTTCTTGCTGCTGCTCGCGCCGCTCGCCCCGCACATCGCCGAGGAACTCTGGCAGCGGCTCGGTCACGAGGAGACGCTGGCCTACGAGCCCTGGCCCGAAGCCGACCCGAAGCTGCTCGTGGACGAGACGCTCACGATCGCCGTGCAGGTCAACGGCAAGGCGCGCGGCAACGTCGAGATTCCGGCCGATGCCGGCAAGGACCACGTACTGGAACTGGCTCGCGACGCACAAAACGTACGCCGCTTCCTCGAGGGCAAGGCGATCAGACGCGAAATCTACGTGCCCGGGCGGATCGTGAACTTCGTCGTCGCCAACTGAGGCCGGCGCCTGCGCGAATGCTTCGCTTGGGGCGAGCACACGTCGTCCGCTGCATGTTCATCCGGCGCCCGCGCGCGAGAGCTTTACGATCGTTGCAGCGAGTTGCTACTCCACGACACCCCGACGATCGCGTTCGACGGCCTTACGGCTCGGCGCTCTTTCGAATCACCCGGAACCAGATCGCGAACAGCGTCAGTATCGCGCCGAGCACGACAGGATAGTTGCCCCAGCGCGCGTACGGCGTCGCGCCCGTGAAGGGCTGCACCGCATCGGCGAGCACGCCCGGCTCGAACTGGGGCAACCGGTCTGCGACCAGGCCGCGCGGATCGATGAGCGCCGTGATGCCCGTGTTCGTCGAACGCAGCAGATAGCGGCCCGCCTCCGCCGCCCTGAGACGCGCGATCTGCAGATGCTGATGCGGCGCGATCGAATCGCCAAACCACGCGTCGTTGCTGACATTTACGAGTAACGTGGCCTCGGGCAGGTAGTGCAGTTGCTCCGCGCCGAACACGTCTTCATAGCAGATCGTGACGGCGATCTTCTCGCCGATGAGCTCGATCGGCGGTTGCCTGGCGTCGCCGGGCTCCGCATCGACATAGGGCAGGCTCATCAGCCGCATCCAGTTGCGCACGAAGCCCGGTACCGGAAAGTACTCGCCGAACGGCACGAGATGCCGCTTGACGTAGACCGACGGCGGATCCGTCAACGTCATGAGCGTGTTCTGAAAAGTATCCGTCGCCGGGTCGCGCCGCAGGATGCCGAACATGACGGCCGCGCCGAGTTGCTCGACCTCGCCGCCGATCAGATCGAGTTCCCCGGACACCTGTTCGTGCAGGGCCGGAATCGCGGCCTCGGGCCAGACGATCAGTTCGCTTTGGCCCGTCTCGAGCGTGAGGCGGCGGTAAAGTTCGATCGTCGGGCGCAGTTGCTCGGGACGCCACTTCAAATCCTGGGGTACCGCGCCCTGGACGAGCGCGACACTGATCACGCGCCCCGTCGGCGCCGTCCAGCGCATGTCCGAGACCGCCCAGGCGGCGCCCCATAGCACGGTGAGCGCCACGAGCGCCCGCACGCGCATCCGCGAAGTTCCGACAACCAGGGCGACTAGCGCCCCGGCACTCAGCATGACGGCCCAGCTCATGCCGTTCAGGCCGAAAATGGGGGCCAGAGCCATGAGCCACGAATCGGTCTGGCTGTACCCGGCCGAAAGCCAGCCGAAGCCGGTAAAAATCCAGCCGCGCAACCATTCCGTGAGCACGAAAAGCGCCGGCAATACGCCGAACCAGGCGACCGGGCCGGTCGTTCGAAACCAGCGTGCCGCTGCCCAGCCCGCCAAGGCGACGAACAGTGCCAGCACAACGACGAGGCCGCCCGCAAGGGCAATGGCGAGCGCCATCGGCGCCTCCCCGAAGTCGTGGACGCTGATGTAGGTCCAGTAGGTGCCGGCGAGGAAACCTGCCACGCCGTAAGCGAAGCCGAGTGCGAACGCGCCGCGCGGCGAGGCGCCGCCCCACAGGTACAGCAGGATGCCGTAGGACAACGGCGCGACCCAGAATTGGCCGAACGGTGCAAAGGCGAGCGGCAGCACGGCGCCCGCGGCAATGCTTGCGAGAAGCCGGATGCGGGAAACCGTCTGCACCACACGCTCCAGTGAACTAGTCCCCGCTCAGCGACTCGAGCCGCATGACCTCGATGCTGTCGATTCTCCGCCGGTCGCCGCGCAAGATCCGGAAGCGGAAACCGCCATACTCGAGATGTTCGCCGCGCCGCGGCAGCCGTCCAAGCTCGTGCATGACGAGGCCGCCGACCGTCTCGTATTCCTCGTCGCCAAGCTCGACACGGAAGTATTCGTTGAAGTCATCGATGCGTGTCAGGGCGCGCACGACATGCCGGCCGTCGTCCTGGGGCTCGATGTACTCGGCTTCCTCCGGGTCGTGCTCGTCGTCGATATTGCCGACGATCTGTTCGAGGACATCTTCGATCGTCGCGAGCCCGGACACGCCGCCGTATTCGTCCACTACGATCGCCATGTGGTTGTGGCTCGCCCTGAACTCGGCAAGCAGCGTGTTGAGGCGCTTGCTCTCCGGGATGTATATGGCGGACCGCAGGAGGCTCCGGATCTCGAAGCTTCGGTTGGAGTCGCCGACGTGCCTGAGCAGATCCTTCGCGAGCAGAATGCCGACGACCTCGTCACGGTCCTCGCCGATGACAGGAAAACGCGAGTGTCCGGAATCGATGATGATCTGGAGCAGCGTATCGAGGCTTCCGTCCTGCGGCAGCACGACCATGTGCGAGCGTGGCACCATGATCTCTCGCACGTGCGTCTCGGAGACGTCGAGCACGCCCTGCAGCATCGCGAATTCGTCGCCGGCGAGCCGGTTGCTGGTCCGGCACTCCGTCAGAAAGTCGATGATTTCGCGCCTGTCCGCGGCTTCGTGGCCGCGCCCGTGGAAGAGGCGCGCCCACCACCCCCGGCGGTTCGTCGGTTGGGGACTGGAGGGAGGTTCGTCGGGCATGAGGATGATCGTATCTTGCAGCGGCGCATCAGCCGTTGCAACTAGGTACGCGCCGCGGGAGCCTCGCGGCCGACGCGGGACTCAACGATACCGGGACGGCTACCGCCGCGGCAGGCGAACGCGGTCACGGGCGCTCACGCCAGGGATCGGGCACGCCGAAACCGTCGAGCAGCGCGCGCTCCCGATCTTCCATGCGCTCGGCCTGCGGGTCGGAGTCGTGGTCGTAGCCGATCAGATGCAACGCGCCGTGGATGACGATATGTGCCCAGTGTGCCTCGGTCGTCTTGCCCTGGCTCGCCGCTTCGCGTGCAACGACCGGCGCGCAGACAACGAGATCGCCGAGCGGCGGCAGTTCGTCGCCTGCGCTCGGCAAGTCCGACTGCGCCGGAAAGGCGAGCACGTTGGTCGGTCCCTGTGCCCCCCGGTAACGCGAATTGAGCTCTGCCGATTCGGCCTCGGCCACGATCCGCAAGGTCAGCTCGCCACGCACGTCGCCGTTCAGCGCCGAGCCGACCCAGGCGCGCAGACGGTCCGCCGGCGGCCTGGATTCTGACGGGCAGGCATCCTGAATCACGATTGACAGGCGCTCGCCGGTCATTGCAGTTCCCCGTTGCACGGATTCTCTTCCTCGACGGCGTGAGCCGCCACGACTCGCTGCACGAGCGGGTGGCGCTCGCCGCTCACCGCGGTTCCCCGTCGCGCCGCTTCGCATCGTCATCGGCATAGGCCGCAACGATCCGCTGCACGAGCGGGTGGCGCACGACGTCCTGCGGGCCGAAATTGATGAACGTCACTCCCGCGACGTCGCCGAGCACGCGGCTTGCGTGATTGAGGCCCGACAGCTTGCCCGGCGGCAGGTCGGTCTGCGTCACGTCGCCCGTCACGACAGCGCGCGAACCGAATCCGATGCGCGTCAGGAACATCTTCATCTGCTCGGGCGTGGTGTTCTGCGCTTCGTCGAGAATGACGAAAGACTCGTTGAGCGTGCGCCCGCGCATGAACGCCAGGGGTGCGACTTCGATCACATGGCGATCGATGAGCTTGCCGACGCGCTCGAAGCCCATCATTTCATAAAGCGCGTCGTACATGGGCCGCAGGTAGGGATCGATTTTCTGCGCCATGTCGCCGGGCAGGAATCCGAGCCGCTCGCCCGCCTCGACGGCCGGCCGTACGAGCACGATCCTCCGGACCGCATCCGCGCCAAGAGCCTCCACGGCCGCCGCCACGGCGAGATAGGTCTTGCCCGTCCCGGCCGGACCGATCCCGAAGGTCAGATCGCGTTCGCGCAGCGCCCTGACATAGGCGATCTGGTTGGGTCCGCGGGGCCGCACATCGCGGCGCCTGGCGTGCAGCACGAGCTTGTCCGCCCCGGAGTCGCCACGGCCTCGCAGCCGCACGGCATCCTCAGTCGCGTCCGGCATCCCGACGCCATCCGCAAGGGCGTTGTCCGGGTGCGCGTGTTCGACGATGGTCAGGTGCACGCGTTCCGGGTCGAGCTGTTCGGTGCCCGTGGCGGCGAACAGCGCCTTGAGTACCGTTGCGCCCTGGTTCGTCGCCGCCTCGCTGCCGGCAAGCTCGAAGCGATTGCCTCGGCTGCGGATTCTCAGGCCGAGCCTGTCCTCGATCTGCCGGATGTGCTCGTCGAACTGTCCGCACAGATTCGCCATGCGCTCGTGATCGTCGGGCGCGAGCACGACATCGAGCACATGTTCGGCTGCGGTGGCTTCAGGCAACGGACTGGTGCGCTGCCACGCTCTGCAGGCGGCCTCGCAGACTGTTGGGCAAAGCTTCGGTGATCACCACGTCGACGAACTGTCCCACGAGACGCGGATCGGCGGGGAAATTGACCCAGCGATTGTTTTCGGTTCTTCCGGCAAGCTCGCGAGCGGATTTCCTGGACGTCTTTTCGACGAGAACGCGCTCGACCGAACCGACCATGGCGCGGCTGATCGAGGCGGCCTGGGTGTTGACGAGCGCCTGCAGGCGCGCCAGGCGCCGTTGCTTTGCCGCATGCGGCACCGGATCGTCGAGTGCGGCAGCCGGCGTGCCGGGCCGGGCGCTGAAAATGAAGCTGAACGACTGATCGAAACCGACGGCGCGGATCAGATCGAGCGTCTCCTCGAAATCCGCCTCGGTCTCGCCGGGAAAGCCGACGATGAAGTCCGATGAGATCGACAGGCCCGGCCGCGCCCGCTTGAGGGCTTCGATCCTGGCGAGGTAGTCCGCCGCGGTATAGCCGCGCCGCATCGCGTTGAGTATCCGGTCCGAGCCGCTTTGAACCGGCAGGTGCAGATAGCTTGCGAGCTTGTCGACATCGCGATAAGCCTCGACCAGCGAATCGGTGAACTCGGCCGGATGCGAGGTCGTGAAGCGGATGCGCTCGACGCCGTCGATCGCAGCGATGTAGTGGATCAGCGTCGCGAGATCGGCGGTCCCCCCGCCATGCGCCTCCCCGCGATAGGCGTTGACGTTCTGGCCGAGCAGGTTGATCTCGCTGACGCCGAGCTCCGCCAGCCGCCAGGCCTCGGCGATCACATCGTCGAGCGGGCGGCTGATCTCCTCGCCGCGCGTATAGGGCACGACGCAGAACGTGCAGTACTTGCTGCAGCCTTCCATGACCGACAGGAACGCCGTGCACGAGGTGCTGCTCGGCTCGGGAATGGCGTCGAACTTCTCGATCTCGGGGAAGCTCACGTCGACGACGCTGCGTTTGCCCGAACGGACCGTGCCGATCATCTCGGGCAGCCGGTGCAGCGTCTGCGGCCCGAATACGACGTCGACGAATGGCGCGCGCGCGACGATCGCCTCGCCCTCCTGGCTTGCGACGCAGCCGCCGACTCCGATGATCGTGTTCGGATGGCGCTCCTTCAGGGCACGCCACCTGCCGAGCAGGGAAAACACCTTCTCCTGTGCCTTCTCGCGCACCGAGCAGGTGTTGAGCAGCAGGATCCGGGCGTCGTCGGGCGACTCGGCCGCGCTTGCGCCCAGCGACTCGGCGAGCACGTCGGCCATCTTGGCCGAGTCGTACTCGTTCATCTGGCAACCGAAAGTCTTGATGTAAAAGCGTTCGCCCAAACCGATGCAACCCTGAAGTCGACCCGTCGACGATCGGGACGGCAACGTTACGCTTTCACGAAAGGCCGCGCAACGGCCGGCGCCGCAGTGAAATAAAACTCGGGTCGGTCGTCCGGCAAGGCCGACGCCGGGAACGCCGCCACCACGGTCGCGTCTCAGGCGTCGGTTTCGTCGAACTGGCGGATGCTCGGCGGCTCGGCGAGGGCCTTCATGAGCCGGTCGCTGGTAGCCCTGTCCCGCTGCCAGGCCAGATATTGTTCGTATTGCTCGTGGGAATCCCACACTTCCACCACCACAACCCTGTCGGCATCGTCCCGGTTCTGCAGGACGTCGACGCTCGTACAGCCCTCGTAAGCGCGCGTGTCCGGCAGAATCGATCCGAAAAACGCAACCAACCCGTCCCCGGTGCCGGATTCGCCTTGAGTTCGAGAATCACGCTTACAGACATGTCGAGACCTCTCTTTTCGATTTCGCAAAACCAGCGGCATCGCCGAACCGTCGCGCCTGGCTAGAACGGGATATCGTCGTCGAAGTCGCCTGAGTCGGATGTGCCGCCAGCCGCAGCGGCGGCGGGCGCCGCTGCCGGAGCCGGTCTCGCCGGCGCGCCGCCGGCGTCGGCGCGGCCGCCGAGCATCTGCATCTCGTTGGCAATGATCTCGGTCGTGTAGCGGTCGTTGCCGTCGCGATCCTGCCACTTTCGCGTTCTGAGCCGGCCCTCGATGTAGACCTGCCTGCCCTTCCTGAGGTATTCCCCGGCGATCTCTCCGAGGCGGCCGAACAGGGCGACGCTGTGCCATTCGGTGCGCTCCTGCTGTTCACCGCTTTCCTTGTCGCGCCATGAATCCGTGGTCGCGACCCGTATGTTCGTTACTGCGCCGCCGCTTGGCATGTAGCGCGTCTCCGGATCGGCGCCAAGATTGCCGCCCAGGATCACCGTGTTGATGCCTCTTGCCATTCGAGTTCCTGTGTTGAGTTGGATTGGCTCCGATTCGCCGCCCGGTTCCGCAGCGAACATTGTACGTGCTGCCCCAGGCGAAAACACGCGCAAAACTCGGCGAGACAACCAGGATTGCCGTATGCCTGCAGTCCGAATGATGGACTCCGGCGGCGTCCCGTGACCGGCCGCTGCAGGACCGTCCGGAACCCGGCACCGCGCCGGCATACGGCGGTACGACGCGGCGATCGAACCAGGGCCGTGCCGGCTTTGCGCCGGAGTTTCCGGGCAGCGTATAGTGCTCGTTTGGCTCGCGGCCCCGTTCATCCCGCTCATGGCGACGCAGCAAATCCAGATCCGCGGCGCACGCACGCACAATCTCCAGGGCATCGACCTCGATCTGCCGCGCGACCGGCTGATCGTGTTTACGGGTCTGTCGGGCTCGGGCAAGTCGTCGCTCGCCTTCGACACGCTGTATGCCGAAGGCCAGCGCCGCTACGTCGAGTCGCTGTCGGCCTACGCGCGGCAGTTCCTGTCGATGATGGAGAAGCCCGACGTCGACCATATCGAAGGGCTGTCGCCGGCGATTTCAATCGAACAGAAATCGACGTCGCACAATCCGCGCTCGACCGTAGGCACGGTTACCGAGATCCACGATTACCTCCGGCTGCTCTACGCGCGCGCCGGCATCCCGCGTTGCCCCGAGCACGGCTCGACGCTGGCGGCGCAAAGCGTCACGCAGATGGTCGACCAGGTGTTGGCGCTGAACGAGGGCACTCGCACGGCCCTGCTCGCGCCAGTAGTCAAGTCGCGCAAGGGCGAACACGCTGAAAAGCTCGCGGAACTGCGCGCCGCGGGTTTCGTGCGCGTGCGCATCGACGGTACGACTTTCGACCTCGATGCGACGCCCACGCTCGACCCCAAGGTCAAGCATGACATCGAAGCGGTGATCGACCGGCTCAGGATCCGGCCCGACATCGCGCTAAGGCTCGCCGAATCGTTCGAGACGGCGCTCGATATCGGCGACGGAGTCGCGCAGATCATGTTCATGGACGAAGCCCGGAGAGAGCCGATCGTGTTCTCCAACCGGTTCGCCTGTCCGAAGTGCGGCTACAGTATCGCCGAACTCGAGCCGCGCCTGTTTTCCTTCAACAATCCGATCGGCGCGTGTTCGGATTGCGACGGCCTCGGGGCGCGGCGGTTCTTCGATGTCGAGCGAATCGTCAGGTACCCGCAGCTGTCGCTCGCGGGCGGCGCGATTCGCGGCTGGGACCGCAACAACCCCTGGTTCTTCCGGGTCATCAACTCGCTCGGCGAGCACTACGGCTTCGACATCGAGACGCCGTTCGAGAAGCTGCCGTCGCGGATACGCAAGATCGTGCTCTACGGCAGCGGCAGCGAGCGCATCCGGTTTCGCTACGTCAACGCGAAGGGCGCCGAGAACCAGTGGCGGCACACCTTTGAGGGCATCCTGCCCAATATGCAGCGCCGCTTCCGGGAAACCGAGTCGAGCGCGGTGCGCGAGCAGCTCGGCAGGTATCAGAGCGTGCAGCCCTGCGGAAGCTGCGGCGGCACGCGCCTCAACGAAGCGGCCCGCAACGTGTTCGTCGACGATCGCGCCCTGCCCCAGATCAATGCCCTGAGCGTAAACCGGGCGCTCGAATTCCTGAGCGATCTGAAGCTCGCCGGCTGGCGCGGCGAGATCGCCGGGAAGATCGTCAAGGAGATTCGCGACCGGCTCAGATTCCTCGCCGACGTCGGACTCGGCTACCTCACGCTCGACCGCAGCGCCGAGACGCTGTCGGGCGGCGAGGCGCAGCGTATCCGGCTCGCAAGCCAGATCGGTTCGGGCCTCGTGGGCGTCATGTACATCCTCGACGAACCGTCGATCGGCCTGCACCAACGCGACCACAGGCGGTTGCTCGATACGCTGCTCAACCTGCGCGATCTCGGCAATACCGTGCTCGTGGTCGAACACGACGCCGATGCCATCCTCGCCGCAGATCACGTCGTCGATCTCGGCCCGGGCGCGGGAGTGCACGGCGGCAAGATCGTCGCCCGGGGCACGCCCGAAGAAATCTGTGCCGAACCTGCCTCGCTGACCGGGCAGTACCTGACGGGCCGGCGCAAGATCCCCCTGCCCGCGACCCGCCGGCATTTCGACGAGCAGACCGTGCTGAGGGTGCGCGGTGCGCGCGGCAACAACCTCAAGGCCATTGACGTCGAAATCCCGGTGGGGCTCCTGATCTGCGTCACGGGCGTGTCGGGCTCGGGCAAGAGCACGCTGATCAACGACACCGTGTATCGGCTTGCGGCGCGCGCCATCAACAACAGCGGCGCGGACCCGGCGAAGTATGACGACGTCGAAGGACTCGAGCACTTCGACCGCGTGATCGAAATCAGCCAGAGCCCGATCGGTCGCACGCCGCGCTCGAATCCGGCCACGTACACGGGCCTCTTCACGCCGATCCGCGATCTTTTCGCAGCAACCCAGGAGTCGCGCTCGCGGGGCTACCAGCCCGGGAGATTCAGCTTCAACGTCCGCGGAGGCCGTTGCGAGTCCTGCCAGGGGGACGGCGTCATCAAGGTCGAGATGCACTTCCTGCCGGACGTCTACGTGCGTTGCGACGTCTGCCAGGGCAAACGCTACAACCGCGAAACGCTCGACGTCAGGTACAAGGGCAAGAACATTTCGGATGTTCTGACCATGACCGTTGAGGAGGGGCTCGAGTTCTTCCGCAACGTCCCGCAGATCGCCAGGAAGCTCGGTACGCTCGACGCGGTTGGCCTGTCCTATATCGAACTCGGCCAGAATGCGACGACGCTATCCGGCGGCGAAGCCCAGCGCGTCAAGCTCGCCAGGGAACTCTCCAAACGCAGCACCGGATCGACGCTCTACATCCTCGACGAACCGACGACCGGACTGCACTTCCACGACATCGCGCAACTGCTCGAGGTGCTTTACCGTTTGCGCGACAAGGGCAACACGGTTGTCGTCATCGAACACAATCTCGAGGTGATCAAGACGGCGGACTGGATCATCGATCTCGGCCCGGAGGGCGGCTCCGGGGGCGGCGAGGTCGTCGCCGTCGGCCCGCCGGAAGCCATCGCAGGCGATCCTCGTTCGCATACGGGCGCGGCGCTGCGGGGCGTCCTGCCCGGCGCGGACCAGCGTGTGGCTGCGCGGGATACGTAGTCGGCGATGAAACAAGTCGCTCAGCACTCGACAGGGTTGCACGCCGGCCGGCAAAACGTATCTCAGCCGGCATCGCGCGTATCGGACGGGACAAGCAATCGCCGCCGCCGGTAGCAGGGACACTCCCATGCTCAGGAACCTCAACGACCACCCGAACGACCCGATCGAGTCGATGTTCGTGCGGCTTGCGAACGACACGCATCCCGGCAAGATCGATCTCGGCATCGGCGTCTTCCGCGACGATTCCGGCAATGTGCCCGTCATGCAGGCCGTGCGGAACGCGGAAGGCCGGCTATACGAGCGCAACCTCTCGAAGACCTACCGCTCGCCGCTCGGAAATCTCGACTATTGCCGCCGCGTCGAAACGCTCGTGCTTGGCGAAGATCACGCGGCGCTCGCCGGCGGCAGGATCGTTTCCGCGCAGACACCGGGCGCGGGTGCGGCGCTCAGGGCGGCCGCCGAACTCGTTCATGGCTTGTCCACGGACAGCGCGGTATGGGTTTCGACACCGGTCTGGGGCCACCAGATCGAGTTCTTCGAGCAGGCCGGCATGCAGATCCAGAGCTACCGCTACTACGACAGCCACCGTGCCAGCCTGGACGCTGCAGGAATGCTCGATGACCTTCGGTCGATGCGCGCCGGCGATCTGCTGCTGCTGCACGGCTGCTGCCACAACCCGACCGGCGAGGACCTGACGCCCGATCTGTGGCAGGCCGTCACCGATGTCGCGGTCGAGACCGGAGCGATACCGTTCGTCGATGTGGCCTACCAGGGCTTCGGTCGGGGCATCGATGCCGATGTCGCAGGCGTTCGGCTGCTGGCGTCAAGCGTTCCCGAAATGCTGCTGACCGTGTCGTCGTCGAAATCGTTCGGCGTGTACCGCGACCGGGCGGGACTGCTGTCGATCCTGCTGCCGCCCGAAGCGCGCAATGCCGAAGCCGTCCGCCGCAAGCTGCGCGACACGTTGCGGCAGCTCTATTTCATGGCGCCCGAACAGGGCGCGGCGATCGTCAACGAAATCCTCTCCACACCGGAACTCGAGGCGCTCTGGCGGGCGGAACTCGACGCCGTGCGTGCCCGCATAATCGAGTTGCGGGCCGGGCTGCGCACCACGATCGAGGCTGCGAATCCGGGCTTCGACGCAAGCTTCATCGAACGGCAGCAGGGGATGTTCTCCTGCCTGCCGATCAGCGCCGAGGAGCAGTTGCTCATGGAGAGCCGGTTCCACATCTACATGCTGCCGCCGGCGCGCGTGAACGTCGCCGCAATGAACCGGGAGCAATCGCGCGCGCTCGCCGAAGCGTTCGCGTGGATCCGCGCGCAACGCGCCGCGGCGACGGAAGCCTCGCTCAGCCGAGCCGTCTGAGCCCGACGCGGCTGCGGATCTCTTCGAGGAACGGCCGGCTCACGGCGCGCGCCTTCTCGGCGCCCTGTTGCAACAGGCGTTCGACGTGGCCGGGCGCCGCAATGAGCCGCGCGTGCTCCTCGCGCGCCGCGCGCAGATGCTCGTTGATGTACTCGAACAGGAGCTGCTTCATCTCCCCCCAGCCGATCCCTTCGCGGTAGCGGCCGCGGATCGCCTCGGTCTCCGCGGGCGTCGCGAATGCCTGGTAGATCTTGAACAGCGTGCTGGCATCGGGGTCCTTCGGTTCCCCGGGCAACTGCGAGTTCGTCCTGATCTTCATGATCGCTTTGCGCAGGCGCTTCTCCGGCAGGAACAGCGGAATCGAGTTGCCGTAGCTCTTGGACATCTTGCGGCCGTCGAGCCCGGGCAGCACGGCCGTTTCCTCGCGGATATCCGCTTCCGGCAGCACGAAGGTATCGCCGAAATGGTGATTGAAGCGAGCCGCAATATCGCGCGCCATTTCCACGTGCTGTTTCTGGTCGCGGCCGACGGGCACCTTGTGCGCGTTGAACATGAGGATGTCGGCCGTCATGAGGATCGGATAGCTGAAAAGTCCCATGGTGATGCCGCGGTCGGGGTCCTTGCCGCCGCCGGCTTCGTTCTCGGCGACCGCGGCCTTGTAGGCGTGCGCCCGGTTCATGAGCCCCTTGGCCGTAACGCAGGTGAGAATCCATGCAAGCTCGGGAATCTCGGGGATGTCGGACTGCCGATAGAGCAGGACTTTCTCGGGGTCGAGGCCGGCGGCGAGCCAGGCGGCAGCGATCTCGAGCGTCGAGCGCGCAACGAGATCCGGGTCCGTGCTCTTCACGAGCGAGTGATAGTCGGCGAGAAAGAAGAACGAGCGCGCGTCGCCGCGAGTGCTCGCCTCGACCGCCGGGCGGATCGCGCCGACGTAGTTGCCGATGTGCGGCGTGCCCGTCGTCGTGATCCCCGTCAATACCGTTTCCATCGTCAGTTTCGCCCTTGATAAGCCGATGCGCAGCGGCGCCGAAATCTCCGTGCCGGCGCTGGCGTGTTGCAGCGTCGGTCCCGTCCTCAAAAACCCGACGCGCAGCCGTCCTTGCGCGATTCCGATGCGCCGAGATACAGCCTGCGTTCGCTGTCGCGCATTATCGCCTGATAGCCGCCGAAACCGCCTTCGCCGGCATCCGGGCGTCCGACGACGTGGCCGAGTCGGGTGAGCCCCGCTGGCGTCGCGTCGGGGAAGCCCGATTCCAGGCAAACCGTTCCGCCGCCGCGGATGCGCCCGCCCGTGGGCTCGCTCGAACCGTCGTGGCGGACCCGCGGTGCGTCTCCGGCTTCCTGCGCGTTCATGCCGAAGTCGACGATGTTGCTGAGCACCTGGACCTGGCCCTGCGGCTGCATCGCCGCGCCCATGACGCCGAACGCCATGACCGGGTTGCCGTCGCGCGTGACGAAGCCCGGAATGATGGTATGAAACGGCCGCTTGCCGGGCGCGTAGGCGTTCGGATGGCCGTGCTCGAGGCTGAACGCCTCGCCGCGGTTCTGCAGTCCGAAACCGAATCGGCGCGCAACGACGCCGGAGCCCATGCCCCGATAGTTGCTTTGTATCAGCGACACCATGTTGCCTGCCGCATCGGCAGCCGCGAGATAAACCGTGTCGCCGGCATCCAGTGCGCGCGGGTCGCCCCAGGAGGGCTCGGTCAGCACGGCGTCCTGACAAATCAGCCGGCGGCGCTCGGCCGCGTAGTCCTTGCCGATCAGCGCGGCCACGGGAACGTCGGCGAATGCGGGGTCGGCGTAGTGGCGCGCCCGATCCTCGAAAGCCAGCTTCTTCGCCTCGACCAGGAGGTGCAGGTGCTCGGCGCTGCCCCACTGGAGCGTACCGAGATCGAAGCCCTCGAGCAGGTTCAGCATCTGCAGCACGGCGATGCCCTGCCCGTTCGGCGGCAATTCCCAGACGTCGTAGCCGCGATAGTTCGACGCCACGGGATCGACCCATTCGGAGGCGTGAGCGCCGAGATCCTCGAGGCTCAGAAAACCACCCTGGGCCCGGACAATCGCGACGATCTCCGCGGCGATCGGGCCGTCGTAGAACGCGTGGCGGCCATCGGCCGCGATGAGTTCATAGGCTTCCGAGAGCCGTGGATTCCGGAACGTATCGCCGGCTGCGGGCGCGCGGCCCGTCGGCGCAAAGACCTCGGTCAGACCGGGCAAGGCGCCGAGCCGCTCGACATCGGCAGCCCAGTACCCCGCGATGATCTCGCTGACCGGAAAGCCCTCGCGCGCGTAGCCGATCACAGGTTGCAGGATTTCGCGCATCGACAGTTCGCCGAACCTTGCGTGCAGTTCGAACCAGCCGTCCACGGCTCCGGGCACGCTGACCGACAACGGTCCGGACTGTGGTATCTGCGCGAGGTTCAGGTCGTCCAGATGCGAACGTGTCATGCCCAGCGGCGAGCGGCCGCTCGCGTTGAGCCCGAAGAGCTTGCGCTGCGACTCGGCCCAGACGATCGCGAACAGGTCTCCGCCGATGCCGCAGCCGGTCGGCTCCATGAGGCCGAGCGCCGCATTCGCAGCGATCGCGGCGTCCACCGCCGACCCTCCGCGACGCAGGATCTCAAGCCCCACTCCGCTCGCAAGCGGCTGGCTCGTCGCGACCATGCCGCGCCCGGCCATGACGAGCGAGCGCGTCGCAAAGTGGTTTCCGAAGGGACGGTCCAAGCGGATCTGGTTCGGCAGGTCGCGGCCGCAGCGGCCCCGCTGCCTGGTAGATGTGAACAGGGACGCCTATTATTCCCGAGATTGCACGTTTAACCAACGCGAACGGTCGTTCGAAAGCTCAGGAGCCCGCACCGCAGGGGTTCGTAGCTGCAAATCCGCTCTCATCCGCCCCTTACTCCGATCGATTTCATCAAATATGGTCCGATACTCTCCTCACTCGATCGACCGAAGGAACGGCGACAGCAAATTTTCGCGATCGCGACCTTCCACGCTGCAGGCTCCCCGATGACTTCCGCCGAGCCCGACCTGCCGACACTCTACGCGCGCCACGTCGACACCATGGCGGCGCGGTTCGAAACCGCACTGGCCGAGACGGATTTCGACGGCATCGCGATCTTCTCGGGCGAGCTGCAGAACTACCCCCGGGACGACACGACTGCGCCGTTTCGCGTGGACCCCTGGTTTGCCGCATGGCTGCCCCTCACGGAGCTGCCGGGATCGGTCCTGGTCGTGACTCCCGGGCGGCGTCCGCTCGTGATCTACCGGCAGGACGATGATTTGTGGCACGCGCCGCCCGACGATCCGGAAGGATTCTGGACGGCGCACTACGACATCCGGATTGCGGCATCGAGTGCCGAAACAGATTCGCTGCTTGCCGGTCTCATCGCGCGCTTCGCGTCGATCGGTGCGGCCAACGGCGGCCCCGCGAGCAACGGGTTCACGGACGACGCAGCGCTGCTCACGCGCCTGGACTTCAGCCGTGCCGCGAAGACGGACTA